>JBBQPM010000007.1:0-69093 GCA_038217425.1 Gemmatales bacterium | reverse complement strand
CGGGCCGCTGCCGCCCAATCTCGTCCTCCAGTTCAACAGCAGAGATCGCATCAAGGAACCGGTGGGGACGGAGATGGTCCTCGCCGCCGTCATGCAGCCGGGGGGAAAATCGGCGAATCTCACCGCGTGGATGCTCGCCACGCCGGCGAACGTCGCGCTCGCCAAGCAAGCGACGTCGGTGCCTCTCGGTTGGACGCGCGATAAAAACGAAGTCCTGTCGCCGTGGGCAGGGTCGGTAGGGGCGGAGTGGAATTTTCCCGATTTCCAGGGGACGCGCTGCGCCAAGACCAAACGCCCTGCCTTCCTCGCCGGTAAAGGGATTGAACTAACCGTCGAACAGGTGCCTCCCAAGAAGCTGGAAAAATTCAGAAACCCGTTCGGCGACGGCGAGTTCAAGATCACCGTGACGAACAAGAACGACAAGGAAGTCGAAGTCCCGGCGCTCTTAAGTTCAGCCGACGGCATCGACTGGAATGCGAGCTTGGCCTTCTTCGTCGCCGACAAGACGTACGTTTTGCCGGTCGAAGGCAAGAAGACAGCCAAAGCCGTCAAGTTGCAACCGGGCGAAAGCGTTTCCACCGTCGTCAACACCTTGCGGTTCAAGGGCGTCTCGTGGCCGCGCGGCGGGTCGCGCGTGTCGATCCAGTTCGCCCTGGGCGAAATCTCGCGCACGAACTTCTTCTACTACTTCTCAAACCATCACGACAAACTCATCCCCAAATAGACGAGGGAACGCCATGCGACGACACCTCCATTTCGCCCTCTGCTTGACCGCGGCGTTGGCCGCCCCGACCTCGGCCGACGAACCCATGAAATATCCCGCCTCCAAATGCGGCACGCACGTCGATCTCTATCACGGCGTCAAAGTGCCGTGCCCCTACCGTTGGCTCGAAGACGACGTGCGGACCAATAAGGAAGTCGCCGACTGGCTGCTCGGTCGACGACTACGGTTCCAGCGATAACGAAGCGGAGCTCCAGTCGCAGCTCTGAAGTTCCCGCCGACGCTCGTATCGACGGCCGACACCGATGATCGCGTGGTGCCCGGCCACAGTTTCAAGTTCATCGCGCAGTTGCAGTATTGCCAGGCCGGGGCCGCGCCGGTGCTGGCGCGGATCGAGACGAGCGCCGGCCACGGCGCGGGGATCCCACCGAGAAGATCATCGAAGAGGCCGCGGACAACTGGGCGTTTTTGGTCAAAAAACCTGCAAATGAAGATCGCGGAGAAGTAGTCGGCGGCGACAACAGCTTCACCTCTTTGCTCACGTACGCTGTGCCAATCGGCCTCTACAAAGGGGGCCGGTATGCCCCCCACTTCTCGATATTATTGCCAAATCAAAAAATTTCTCACGTGGCAATCGCCTGCCGGCACGTTTTTCCCAAGGACAATTGGCTGCGGAGGCGAAGCCGTGGGAAGGGTTTTCACGTCGCGCTCCGCCCTTTGACAGGAGAAAGTCATGTTTCATGGTTTCTTTCCCATCGGCGCGTTATCCCTGGTAATCCTTTCCGGCATCGTCGCTGGACCCGCCTGCGCACAAAAGGTGGACCATCCCAGGTTGCGCGCGGCCCTTCACGAACTTCGCGAAGCTCATCAGGATTTGCAGCAAGCCCGAGACAGTTGGCCCGCGGGGTACAAGGAACGCGCGCTCCGTTCCATCCAGGACGCCATGAAGTCCGTGCAGATCATCTTGGCGGTGAAGGACGTCAATAGCTTTAAGGGGGTAGATCGTAGTCCGGACTACTACCAGCAATACAAGGATCACGGGAAACTGCGTTCCGCACTACACGACCTACGGGAAGCTCGCGCCGAATTACTGGCCGCCAAGGCTGATTTTCGAGACTTGCGCGAGCGAGCCCTCGATGACATCGATGCCGCTGTCGGCGATATCCTGACTCTCATTCGCTACAACAAGAAGTAAAAATCAAAAACGTCCGCAATCGGGCCGGCGGGCGCTTTTTTCGCCGGTCCGATTACTTTTTCGCGTCGTCCCAGTAATAATCGATGTAGCCGATCATCATCTCGTCCCACGTCTGATTGCCCCAGCGGACGATGCGCTTGGGATCGGGATTCGCAGGATTGCCGGCCGAGTTGTCGAAGTGGGCGACGCACTCGATCTTCGTTCCCTTGGGGAGCCGGATCGGCTCCTTGAGACGGTAAGTGTGTTGCCAGTTGAAATCGAACTGCGGAACCGACAGGAGCACTTCCATTCGTCCATCGGGATAGACGGCGCGGTAGAGGAAATCCTTGCCGCGTAGGTGCATGTGCGGGGCGAGCGACAACAGGACGGCGTCCTTGATGACGGGAACCGAGGAGACGACCTTGTGATGGGCGTTGCCGGCCGGGATGGCGAAGAGGACGTTGGCGATGCCGTGATTGACGACGTTATGCCGCGGCGGCTCCTTGCAGAAAATCATGCCGATCTCCGAGCGATCGGCCTCGGGTTTGCCGCTGGAAGTGTAGTGGACCTGCCATTTGAGTTCGGCTCCTGCGGGGATTTTTCGGCCCAGTCCAGGCGGGAAGACGAGCGGGTCGGCTCCCGGAGCGGTCGACGCGAGCCAGGTATCGCCCTTTTTCTTGGGGTCGCGCCAGAAGACGATGATGTGATGGACGACCGCCCGATTGCCCGGCCTCACCTCGACCGCCTGCACCCACCGGTCTTCCGTGAAATCGGTCTTGGTGATGAAGTGCTGGTAACTTACTGTCCCCTGGGCCGGGACTTTGAATTCCTGGGGCATTTGCAGAACGAGATCGGGCTTGCCGATGCGCCAGCCCTCAACGATCTGCGGGACGGGAGGCTCGGCCTTGGCGTCGCCGCGCGGCGCCCCGTCCTCTGCCCAGGCGCGTAGGACGTCGATCTCGTCGGACGTCAGCCTGCGTTCATTCGCGAAATGGCCGAAACGCGGGTCGGCGTGCCAGGGGGGCATGCGCCTTTGCACCGCCACTTCGCGGATCATCGACGACCAGTTGAACGCGTCGTCGTAGTTCATGAGCGAGAACGGTGCCGCCGTGCCCGGATGATGGCAGTCGACGCAGTGCTTCCGCAAGATCGGCGCGACGTGCTCGGCGTACGTTACCGCACCCTTCTTCCGTGCCGCCAGCGGCGTGATCAGGCACCCGATCGCTTCCGTTTCGGTGACGCTCACTTTCTTGTCCGCGAGCAACTCGTCCAGCGCCTCGCGCAGATCGTGGCGCCGAGCTTCGTCGCGCCGGTAGTCGTAGCCGATCCGATCGTCGATTCGGCCGCGATAGCGCACGACCTGCCGGCCGTCGAGCACGAAAACCTCCGGCGTGCGCCGGGCTCCGAAAACGCTGGCCACGCTCTGCTTGCCGTCAATCAGGACCGGAAAGGAGACGGCGAAGTCCTTGACGTGACGAGCGATGGTCTCGGCGTTGTCTCCTGGAACGGAATTGATGCCGACGATCTGCACGTCCTTGTCGGCGTACGACTTCTGCAGTTCGTTGAGCGTCGGGATGTAGGCGTTGCCGATGGGGCATTTGGTGCCGAGAAATGCAACCACGACAAGTTTCTTGTCCTTGAAATCGTCCGAACCCACGAGCTTGCCCGCGGCGTCTGGAAGTACGAAATGAGGAACGCGGCGACCCACGCCCGATTCGCCCTTGTCCTTGGGTTGCGCAGTCGCCTCGCCGTGAAACAGGATCAGCGCCGCCAACCCGGCGGCGCAATTGATATGTCGAAACATACGCGGAATCTCCCTGGAGGCGAACGTTGCACAGTCAATACCCTGGCAACGCCGCGAAAGTTTCGCGGGGGGCACGGTCTACCGGAAGAGCTTTTCTTCCCGCGGGAGATCGGTGACGCCCCAGACGCCGGCGTAAAGTCGAACGATCCGGCCTCGGCGGAAGCCTTCGAGAAGGTCCGACATCTGCAGCGAGATCTGCACGCCGCTGCTCCCCGGCTGTGTCGGGACGGATTTCACAGCGAGCACGCCGCCCCGTTTCACGTCGTTGATCGGGTCGTACGTTCGCAGCGAACTCTCCGCGACGGCGACGGCCGCGAATGGTTCGACCAACATCTCCTTCACGACTACCTTCTTCGAAAAGTCGACCTTGAGCTCCGGATCGAAGCCCTCGAAGAGCGTGACGGTCATGATGCGCGTCTTGTCGTCGATGCTGTCGATCCAGCCGGCGAGTCCGTGTTCGCGTTGGTACTGACGATGGATCTCGAGCTGATGTGCCGACGCGACCGCCCGACTTTCGGAATCGAGCCAAATATCCGTGCAGCGTCCCGGCCCGCGCAAGGTGCAGATCGTGAGATTGACCTGCACGCTCTGTCCCTTGACCAGTTCCGCGAGCGACGCGAAGCCGCGCCCCTTCCACACGCGCGTCGTGGCGTTTACATGAAAAATCGTAGGTGCCGAGTCGGGCTTGGCTTTTGAATCGACGCCGAGGACCGTCAGCGTCCCCTTCTCCAGATCGACGGTTTCCACCTGCCAGTGTCGCCCCAGTCGGGAGTGGTAGCTGAAATCGTCCTCGAGCCGCAGCGCGCGGTTGAAGGCGGAGTCGGGCGTGATCTCGCGATTGGCGTGCGCCTTCTTGTTCGCGGGATCGCTTTCGAAGTCGTGGTCGTAAAAGAACTCGCCGTGCAGATGCGTCCCGAGCGGAATGTCGCGCAGTTCCGCCGGCGCTCCGCGGTAACGCACGACGCCGTAGGGGAGCAGGTCGAACGCCAACGGCAGATCGAAGTGAGACCGGCTCTGAGCATCGGTGCGATCGACGCGAATGACGCCCTTGCGATTGAGGCGATCCACCGCGATGAGTTCGCCGGCGATGTATTTGCTCGAGCCTTCGGGCGGAAACTCGCTCGGCTTCAAGTGGTAGTGAGGCGAGGGCGGAGCGACTTTCTTCTTCTGCGCCGGCGCATCCGCGGGGAAAACCAGAGCCGCGATGGCAAGCGCCGCGAAGGTCAACGTCTGCCCAAAAAGTTTCATTCTGAATCTCCAATATCCCCTCGTTCCCGGGCTCTGCCCGGGAACGCACTGCCCAGAGGCTCTGCCTCGTCTCTACGTGCGGAAGTTAACGAAGTTGTTCTTGAGGGACGCTGGCGCCGAGGCTTAGCCTCGCTTGCAGTTCGTTCCCGGGCAGAGCCCGGGAACGAGAAAAACGCTAAACGGATTCGCCAGCTCACGCCGACAACTCTGCGATCGGGCCGGTGCTATCGACGAAGCGCTCCGTGCGCACTTCCATTTTCTGCAACATGGTAAGCAGCAGATTCGAGAGCCGGGCGTTGCCGTCGACAGGTCGGCCGCAGATGGCGTAATGGGCGCCGGCGTTGGCGAGGTTGTACTGGTTGATGCGCGGCAAGTTGTAGTCGAGATGCTGACCGTGCCTCAGGCCCAGTGATTTTCCGCCCGCGAGGACCAGCGGGAGATTGGCGTTGCCGTGGCTGTGGCCGTAACTCATGCCGCTGCCAAAGAGGACCATGGTACGGTCGAGCAGCGATTCGTCGCCGTCCTTGACTGCGTCGAGCTGGTCGAGGAAGTAGGAAAATTGCTCGATGTTGAAGAGATCGCTGCGGGTGAGGCGCGTGAGCTGCACCGGGTCGCCGTTGTGATGCGAGAGTTCGTGGCGCGTCTGGGTGATGCCGATTTCGGGGATGGCCAGGCCGTGCGCTTCGGTGCCGCTCATGAAGGTGACGACGCGGGTCATATCGGTGCGCAGGGCGAGGACCATGAGGTCGTACATGGTGCGGTAGTAGTCGCCGGCATCGGTCTTGGAGACGTTGCGCAGGAGATTGGCGGCGACCGCGGGTTCGACCGCGGGCCGGGGGATGTCGAGCCAGCCGTCGAGGCGAGCGGCGCGGACTTCGACGTCGCGAACCGATTGCAGGTATTCGTCGAGCTTGACGCGGTCGTCCGTGCCGAGTTGCCGGCGCGTGTCGCGGGCATCTTCGAGGACGCGGTCCAGCACGCTGCGTCTGCGGCTCAGCCGGCGGCGCTGGGCGTCGATGCCGCCGACCTCGGCGCCGAAGAGGCGGTTGAACATGTTGCGCGGATTATCTTCCGCCGGCACGGGGACGCCGTCGCGCGACCAGGCGAGCGTTGACGCGCCTCGGCCCACGGAGAGTTCCAGCGAACCGAAGCGCGTGTGCGGCCCGGTGACCTCGGCCATGAGTTGATCGCACGAGACGGTGTTGCGCAGCGTCGGCTTGTCCTGCGCGGAGCGGGCGCCGGTGAGCCAGGTCATTTCGCAGGTGTGCAGCGAGCCGATGCCGTTGGGATGGTGCAGTCCGCTGATGGGGGTGAGGTTGGCGCGGTGCTTTTCGAGCGGCCTGAGCGTTTCGCTGAACTGGTAATCGCGCCCGGCCCGGGTGATTTGCCAGGTCAGCGTGTTGACGCCGTTGGGGATGTAGACGAAGGCGCTGCGGCGCGGCTTTGGCGCGACCGGCCCACCTCGCAACGGCGTCATGCAATCCAGGAGCGGCAGCGCGATGGCTGCCCCGGTGCCGCGCAAGAAATGTCGGCGGTCCAGAAGCCATTTTTGCGAAAGAATGTTGCTCATGAGTCGGAACCTTTTGGGAAAGCAGCCACAGAGGTTACAGAGGACACAGAGAAAAAGGAAAAGAGGTTGCTACAGCGAAACTCGCTTGATGCCGTCGGCCATTCGCGCCGCGCCGAAATTTAACAGCAAGCCGCGTTTGAGTTTCGTGGCCTTCAAGTAGGACAATACTTGCGCCATGGCGACTTCCGGCATTCTGCTAAGGGACTTCGTCTCGACCACTACCTGCATGGCGACGACCAAATCAAGTCGCTGCCCTTTGATAACGCGATCTTTATAATGGAAATCGATTTCTAACTGCCGTTGAAAAGGAATCGAACGCAAATCGAATTCTACGCATAGTGCTTCCTCATAAATTGATTCCAAAAGGCCGGGTCCGAGGATGCGATGGACTTCAATCGCCGCTCCAATGATCTGTTCCGTAAGTTGATCATACTCTTGCATCCTCCCCCCTCTTTCTCTCTCTCTGTGTCCTCTGTGCCCTCTGTGGCATGTCTTGATTTTCATCTTCGCTGAAACAACTCCGAAAGCACCAACGCCTCGATCAACGCACCCAGGCGGTAGTCGGCAGCTTTGCTCTGCTTGGCGACGGCCGCCAGATGCACGCGGTCGTCGATCGTCATGGTGCGGCGCAACGCATAGGTCGCCAGCTTCTCCGTAAAGGCGGCGCCGAACTCGTCGATGTCCGCAACCAGCAGTTTGCGAAACTGCACCGAGTCGGCAAATTTGCGCCCGTCCGCCAGCTCGCCGCTGGCGTCGATCTTGGGATTGTCCCCAGCGCCGTCTGTCACCATCTCGATCGTGCGCCACCGGCCGATCGCGTCGTAATTGTCGAAGGCGAGTCCCAGCGGATCGATCTTGCGATGGCACGCGGCACAGTTGACGTTGCTCTTGTGAGCGTCGAGCTTCATGCGCAGCGTGGCCTTCGGTTTGTCCGAAGGCGTCGGCTCGATGGCGTCGACGTTCGCGGGGGGCGGCGGCGGCGGCTTGCCGAAAATGCTCTCCAGGATCCACTTGCCGCGATGCACCGGACGATGCCGTTGCCCGTCCGATGTCAGGCTCAATACCGACGCATGCGTCAGCAGCCCGCCGCGATGATCCTCCGGGCGCAGCGCCACACGCTGAAAGCGATCCGCTTCGACGTTCGCGATGCCGTAGTGCAGCGCCAGACGGGCGTTGAGCATCGTCCAGTCGGAATCCAGGAATTCCCGCAAGGAGAGATTCTTGTCGAGCACTTCGCGGAAGAACGCGGTCGATTCGTTGACCATACTCTTTTCGAGGTACGCGTCGTAATCGGGATAGAGCTTCTTGTCGGGCGGGAACATGCCGACGTGGCGAAGTTGCAGCCATTGTTTCGGAAACGACTCGGCAAAGCGCTGGGCCTTGGGGTCCGCGAGCATGCGTTTGACTTGCGCCTTGAGAACGTCGGGCCTGGACAGGGAATCGTCGCGGGCTGACTCAATTAGGGTTTCGTCCGGCAGGCTGCTCCAGAGGAAGTACGAAAGCCGGGCGGCGAGTTCCCAGGGCGTGATCGTCGTCTGCGTCTTCTCCGTCGAGCCCTCGACGAGGTACAGGAAATCTTTCGAGCACATGATCGCGAGCAGTCCCGTTTTGACGGCCGCGTCGAACTTCTCGCCACTCGCGATTTCCTTCTCGACGAGTTTCATGAGGCGATCGGTCTCGGCTGATTGAAGTGGTCGGCGGAACGCCCGCTCGGCGAAACGCGTCAGCGCCGCGCGGGCCTGAGCCAGATTCCCCGATTCCTGCGGCAAATACTTCGCTCGAGCGCTCTTGATCCCGTCATTTTCGAGCGGCCCGTCCCATTCGACCCAGTCGACGATCAGGAACGGCCAAAGCGGTGCGCCCGCTTCATCGGTCAACTTGAGTTGCCAGGGCGCCCGGCTGGTCGGATCCTTCAGGCTGAAGAACGGCCGGCGCGCGTCGGACCTGCCCGAGCGCGGCAACACCGAAGGCCCGGGAGCGGAGTTCATCAAGAAAAAACTGAAAGCGCCGGCCGGCAGATGGGCCTGGAACTCCAGCACGATCGGTGCGTCTTCCGGCGCCACCACGTCTTGCTCGATCAGCACGCGATCCAGCTCCGGCACGTAGAACTTCAAGTGCGGCGCCAGGCCTCCCGTGGGTTTCAGGCCGCTCACCTGAATCCGGCATCGGTAGTCGCCGGGGACGAAAATCCGGCCAGGCCCCGCCCCGCGCACCATGTGACTGGGCCACAGGGGCTCGCGAATTTTCTCCGCCACTCCCTGGGCGATGAGCGTTTCTTTATCCAGCCCGCCGCCGCGAATGTCCATCGCCAGTTTGCGCCCCGCGATCTTCGGCGCCGGCTTGGTCTTGGGCGGCAACGGATCCGGAAACGCTTCGCCGAGGATCGTCTCGGCGGCCGCGAAGTATTTCTCCACGTGTGACGGCGCCAGCGACAGCACCGAGCCGATCCGTTCGAAGCCGTGCCAGGCGTCGTCATCCGCCAGACCCGTCGGGCCTGCGGGATCGAAATTCACACCCAGGAGATCGCGAATGGTAAAGGCGTATTCCTCGCGCGAGAGCCGATAGTGCGTCACCTTGGCCCGCTTGGCAAGCCGAACCGCCTCCGTCTCCGCGAACTGTTTCGCGATCCATTCCACGACGGCCGCCGTCAGTTTTGCGTCGGGGCGTTTCTCGTTTTCCGGCGGCATGGTCCCCGCGTTCAACCGATCCATGACGTCGGTCCAGTGCGTCGCGTTCTTCGCCAGCGAGAAATCGAGCGGCAAATTGTCGAGCCGAAAATCCCCCTTGGGCTTCTTCTCGCCATGGCATTTGAAGCAATGGACGGCGAAGTACGGCTTCACGTGCTTGTCGTAATCCGCCTGCAGAGCGGGGGTCTGTGCGGGTAGGGCCCATCCCGTCGCCACGATCGAAAGCATGCAAAGAAGGGGGATCCGAGGCGTCATGGGTTACCTTCGAGTTCCGGGGGTCGGAATCGGCGCGTTGCGCCGAGGAGGCAGGCATACCTGAAGTATACCCGAAAGGCCGAGCTTTTTCACCCTACCGTTTCAAACCGTCGGGCAATGTCCTACACCGGCGGTCACACAGCGGCGAGCGGCATTCCGCCACTCACGGTGCTCCCACGCACAACGCAACAGCAGAAGCGACTTCATCGAGATGCGTTGCGGAAACCGTTCCGAGCAAACGCACGAAGCGGGCGACGGACACCGACTTCGTTTGAAACGCATCAGCGCCAGAGTCTTTGCTCAACCCGTTATCGCTGTCGGCCTGGATTAGAACAAGCTAGGGAAACTTTTCGAATGCCGACTTCTAGTCCGTCAGCGGAACAACCAACCGCAAGGGCAATCGGCCGACCGAATCCAGGCTGATTACCAAGGCTGGTCGTACCTTCTGGATTTCTGCACCGACAGAGGGATCGAAATCCACGAACCGGACTTCACCGCGGTTGGGCGTCAGCGCTGTGGACATAAAGATCCTCTTCGCCGAACGCTTCAAATGCGGTCAGGGCGGCATTGTTCCGGTACTCGTCAGCGGCCAAATCGGCAGCAGCAGCGAGAATCGCATCTCGCTCTTCCGCTGGCAATCGGCGCAATTCCGCTGCCGTCCAGGAGCGCGGGATTTCGACGGCGGTAGCTTCCATGAATCAACCTTTCGGATCGAAGTCGACGGAAATCACATTGGCATTGTAGCCCCCTCGGTTTCTCGCCGCAAGTTGAGAGATCGCCATCGCTTCCAAATCGGTCGCTCCTATTCGCGATTCGAACGGAAGAAACCTTCTGCGGTCGGCATCCTCCTGAATAAGCAAGGAGAACAGGTTCGCCGCCCACTCCTTTTCGAGTCATTCCGGCGTAGCCGCTGCAGGTTCCTTTTCGGAAGAATCATGGTCGTCCTCCCGACGTCCACGTTTGACCGACGTTCGGCGTCTGGTAAAATCGAGGGGCATTGTACGGACATTTTGGCAGCCCGCGGCGCAAGCAAGGTCGGGTCAACCCTCGCGTGCGCAGCGGCTCAACCCCATTTGACGTAAATTCTCGCGAACAACGCTTGACAGGTCATGTGCCCAAATGATAATATACATATATACACATTCCGTCGCCGTCGGAGATTCGCCATGATCGCCTGCCCCCCGCTTTCGTCGCCCGCCGAGTTCCGTGCCGCGTTCGCTTCCGTCGTCAGCCTCGAGGATTTGCAGGCCCTGGCCCGCGTTCTCTTGAAGCGGGCCCTCGAAGGCAATCTGACCGCCGCCAAGATGGTGCTGACGTACGTGATGGGCAAGCCCAACGCCAAGCCCGAGGCGCCTGCCCCGACCCCCGCGCCGACGCCCGCCGAACGCGCCGCCGAGGTCTCATCCGATCCGCAACGAAAAGAAGACGTTCCGCCCACCCGTTTGCTGCACGCTCGCTCGACGAGCGCTGCCGACGATTTCGCGCGGCGACAGGCTGGTCGCCGTCGGGAAGGCACTGGTACTTTTACAACCCGCGGCAGGTCATCGAAGTATCGCAGCAGTGGGCCGCCGCCCAGCCAGAGGTCGAGCGGTTTTGTTTCGTTGGCGAGCACCGTAGTATGGGCGACATGATGGGATTTTGCATCGACCGGCCTGGCCCGGCCAACTTCGACATCTATTGCCACGAGTATCCGTTCGAAGAGTATGTGGCCGGTTCGAACGAGATCAAGTCGTGGCGCGAGTTTGGGCCCTACGTTGCTGGGGTTGTGTCCCGATTCGGTCAGGATTCGCTGTGAAGCCGCGGCGAACAAAACGCTGCACCTGACGGCGGCCGCATACTGGTTTTTCAGAGTTCAACGTCTCCCGTGCGGCCGCCGCAGGTGAGCGTTGCCGTTCGGCCACCGTCGCGAGGGAGAAAGTGCGCATGAGGAAAGGTAAGCAGGAGCCCCTCTACCGCAAAGCGAATACCCGCGCGCGTGGCGTTCATCACAACTTCGAGAGGTGAGATAAGCTCAGCGATGCGGAGCCGCTTCGGGTCGCATTTTGCCGTTTCCGCCGTTGCCGATTGACTAGGCGCCGGGATGCTGCCCGCACTTTGCAAGGTCATATTTCGTTCTCCTTAAACATGGGTCATGCGCCGCGTCGGGCTGGCTGGGAATTTGCAATGAACTCTAAAACGCCGCTCGGGCTGATTCGTGCGTGCTGCACGAGCGACCGGCCGGCGTGAACGGGGTACTTAGCCGCGGCGAGCGTCGCCATGAGAACGACTAGGCCTGCATGTGCTGGGCCGGAGCAGACTCGTTCCCGCGGAAATCCGACTCGCCATCAAGGCGACGCCGCTGCCAATGCTGGCGACGGCGGCAGCGATTATGGGAGGTACGAAGAAATAGACGACGGCGGCGGCGGCGGCGCCTACGATCAGCGGATGGCAAGCTCGCGACAACTGACAAATAAGATTTTTGCGCGTCGTGGCTGCGGCGGACGTTACAGCAAGCAAGATACTCAGAACGATAGCGCTCAGGTTCGACATCGCAGTGACTGCCCAGGTGCTTACCTTTGCTTTGATCGACGAAACGAGGCCAGGATTCGATGAGATGCTGGATGGCTCGGCGCCGGCAGCCCGGTACAACGTTGTCCTCTGCGTCGGATTCTCCATCATTTCGGTCAGAGCATCCTTAAATGCAAGTCGAGTTCCATCGCGGACGGCGCTGGCGACGGCCTCGTTGAGACCTTCGGCAAGGCCGTCGAGTATGACGTCAAGGCGATCGAGTTGGTCTGCAAGCTGCTTGCGTTGCGGCCGGCCGTTCGCGGTCGAGGAAAAAGCCATAGTCATTTCTCCGTTTTAGGTGTTTGGTTTGAAAGGAAGTAGGAAGGAAACAGGAACCGGTGGTTCTAAGCACGCTTTGGAAGCGGGTACGCCGCCAGGAGCGGGTGTAGAAGTAGAAGTGGACCCGGTGCAGCCTTTGCATGACGCGGAGCCACTTTCGAGCATAGGAAACGGAGTAAAAGTCGCCGGCGGAATGAATTCGGACGACCTGGACGTCGTGATCGAGGAGGAAGTAGCGGACCCTCTCCGCGAAGTCCGGCTGGGCGCTGAGGTGCAGGTTACGTTCGTACTTGGCCAGGATGTTGCCCGACGGGACGGTCTTCGCGACCGTCGGCTGGGATCGATCGCTGCGTTATTGGGACGTGCAGGCGCCGGAGACGAAGGTCGCCGCCATCGTGCCGCCGAATCCGAAACTCCCCTCCAAGACGCCGGCGCTGCCTCAACCCAAGGCGTTTCTGGAGCAGTTCGAGCATCCCGGCGACATCACCTGCCTGGCAGTCTCCGCGGACAGCACGCTGGCTCTCACCGGCAGCGACCGGTTCGACTGCGGAAATCGTGTCCGTCGGTTCCGACGGCAAATCGCTCGTCGTCAAGACGCCTGCAGGCGAAGGCGTCCTTCAAGAAGTCAAGGTCATTACCCTCGGCTCTCGAACCTCGGCGCCGGCGTTCTTCTCCTACGACAAGCCGGCGATCGAATCGTACAGCGTCACTCGCGCGAGCACCGGCGGCGGGGACGTAATCACAATCCTCGGAACCGACTTCGGGACCAGCGGCTACGCCGTCATCAACGGCAAAACCGCCCCGTCGATCGGCCCGCCCACGCTCGTCACGGTCAACGGCGTTTCGCTCTATCAAATCAAAGCAACCATCCCTGCCGGCATGGGGGCGGTCAACGAACTCGTCGTCAGGGTTTCGACGCTGACCAGCGCACCGATCAACTTCGCTTACGACCGGCCGACGATCGCCAACGTCAAGACCGACAACGCATCCACGCTGGGCGGCAACGTCGTTTTCATCGAGGGATACAACTTCGGAACCGCTGCTTCCGCCACGATCGGCGGCATCCCGGCGACTTTCGTGAGCCTGACGACGATCGTGCAAGGGACAGGTTCGACCGCGGATATGCTGTATCAGCTCAAGGTCCTGGCTCCCGAAGGCGAAGGCCTCGGTAGGGAAGTGATCGTGACCGTCGCCGGGCAAGCCAGCCCCTCGGCGTCCTATAGCTACGGCGCTCCGAAGATCGTCTCGATCGCTCCCGCGAAGGGCCCGACCTCGGGGAACACCTCGATCACGATCGAAGGAGACAATTTCGGCGCCGCCCCGATCGTCCAGATCGGCGGCGCGACCGCGACCTTCGTCAGCATGACGACGGTGGTTCGCGGCACGCCCGCCGCTCCCATCACGCGCTATCAACTGGTCGTGAAAACCCCGGCCGGAGAAGGGAGCAACAAGCAAGTCGTCGTCCGCGTCGGATCCCAACTCAGCGCGCCCGCTTCGTTCTCGTACGACCCGCCGACCATCTCCGCCGTGAGCCCCAGCAGCGGTTCCTTCCTCGGGGGCACGCTGGTGACTATCGAAGGAAGCAACTTCGGCCTATCCCCGATCGTGACCATCGGAGGCAAGTCGGCGACTCCCGCAGCCGTCCCGCAGACGCACAACAAGTTGGTCGTCATCGCCCCCGCCGGCACGGGGCCGAGCAACGCCATCGTCGTCACGGTAGCGGGCCAAACCACCGGTGCCAGCAAGATCGCGAACTTCGCGTATCTGAACCCCGTTCTGACTTCGCTATCTCCCTCTAGCAGCACCGTCCCCGCCGGCACGCAGATGACGATCTTCGGTTCGAACTTTTCCGCCAAGCTCGCCGACAACGTGGTGACATTGGGAGGCAAGCCGGCGCCCGCGGTGAGCGTCGATCCCCTCGGCACGAAGTTGATCGTCACGATTCCCGCCGGTTCGGGTGCCAACAACGCCGTCGTCGCTCAGGTCCGCGGCGTATCGTCCAACATTTTGACCTTCACTTACATCCCGATGCTATCCCTCCTCGCGCCTGGTGCAAACGGGACGGTGACGCTGATCGGCACGAGCTTCTCGCCGACGCCCAGTAGAAACGTCGTCACCGTCGGCGGGAAATCGGCAACGGTCGTGACCGCTTCGAGCACGCAGCTCGTGGTTCGGGTTCCCGCCGGCTCCGGCGCGAACCACCCCGTCGTCGTCAAAATCGACGGCCAGCCCTCCAACTCGCTCAGCTATCACTACGTTCCGGTCCTCACGCAAACGACTCCCGGCAGCAACGGCGTCTTGACGATCATCGGCTCTAACTTCTCCCCAACGATCGCCAAGAACGTCGTGAAAGTCGATGGCGTCCCCGCCGCGCTCGTCAGCGTCAACACCGCCGGCACGTCGCTGGTCGTCACGGTCCCCAACGGCTGGGGCGCGAACAAATCGGTAACCGTTTCCGTCGACGGGATGATCTCCAATTCGCTGAGTTATTCGTACGTCCCGAACTTGCTCGACGCCAAGGCGAGTGCCGACAACCAATACTTGACGCTCACGGGGAGCTACTTCGCGACCGATCTCGCGAAAAACAGCGTCACGATCGGCGGAGTCCTCGCCGTCCCGATGAGCGTCGACAGTACGGGAACGAAGCTGGTGGTGAAGATCCCCGCGGGTCAAGGGTTGCTCAAATCGGTGGTGGCGTCGGTCGAGACGATGCAGTCGAACTCGCTATACTACTCTTACCCGATCGTGCTGCCGACGACCGTCCCGGCCGGAGTTAGCACGCTACTCAATAACCTGGTGACGGGGTTGCAGAACCTCTTGAACTTCTTCAGCCGGCGTTAATCGAGAAGAGCGGGCGTCATGGCGAAACAAACTCCGCTGGCCAAGAAGTATCAGGCGGCGCTGAAGGTCCATCAGCAAGGCGAACTCTCGAAAGCGGAGCCGCTCTATCGCCAAATCTTGCAAGTCGCTCCCAGGCACGCCGACGCTCTGCACGGGCTCGGCGTCATCGCTTACCAGCGCGGCGACAACGAGTCGGCGGTCGCTCTTTTTCGGCAAGCCCTCGACGTCGAACCCCAGCATCAGGAAGCCCTCAGCAACCTCGGCAGCGTCCTGCTTTCGCTCGGCAAGCGCGAGGAAGCGCTCGCGTGTTACGACGAGATGATTCGGCAACCGAGGTGCTTCCCGACCGTCTACGTGGATCGCGGCAACGTCCTGAAGGCGATGGGCCGACTCGCCGAGGCGGAAGCCAGCTACCTTCAGGGACTCGCGGGCCTTCCCCGCTTGGGTTGGACCTTGTTTCACCTGGGCGTGCTTTGTCAGGAACAGGGTCGATACGCGGAATCGGTCGCGTACCATCAGAAGGCGCTCAAAGATTCGCCGGAGACGTCGACGTTTCTCAACGGCCTGGGCAAGGCGCTGTGCGGACTCGATCGGTTCGACGAAGCGATTGAGGCCCTTCGCAGCGCCGTTTCACGCAGTTCTCATTTCGCCGAATACCATCACGACCTGGCAACCGCGTACAAACTCGCCGGCCGACTCGACGAGGCTCTCGACAGCTTTGCCGCGGCGCTTTACGCCGACCCCGGCATGGCATTGTCGCATCTCAATCGCGCCACGACCTGGCTGCTCGCCGGCGATTACGAACGGGGTTGGCCTGAATACGAATGGCGTTGGCGGCTCCCGGAACTTTCGCCGAGGCAATTTCCCCAGCCCTTCTGGGACGGCGGCTTCCTTGACGGCCGAACGGTCTTGCTCCACGCGGAACAAGGCCTCGGCGACACCTTGCAATTCATCCGATATGCCGCGCTCGCCCAGCGAATGGGAGGCCGAGTCGTCGCTAGCGTTCCCGGCAAACTCATTTCCCTGCTGAGCCGAACTCCCGGCATCGACGTCCTGGCGGACGACGAAGGGGCGACGCCTGCGTGTCATGTGCAGGCGCCTTTTTTGAGCTTGCCGCACCTGCTCCGTACCACGCTCGCCACGATCCCGGCGGAGATCCCGTATTTGTTCGCCGACCTCGCGTTGATCGAGCACTGGCGCGAACGTTTGGCGGGGGTGAAAGGCTTTCGCATCGGCGTCGCCTGGCAAGGAAATCCGCTGCATCCCGAAAATTGCAGGCGTTCCTTCCCCCTTGCGCAGCTCGCTCCGCTCGCACGGAATCCGGACGTTACGCTCGTGAGTCTGCAACGGGGCGGCGACCTGGCGGAGGCCAGCTTCCCGGTGACGGACCTGGGCGACTTCGACGGCGAAGTCGGCGCTTTCATGGACACCGCCGCCGTCATGATGAGTTTAGACTTGGTGCTCACGGCCGACACGTCGATCGCTCACCTCGCGGGCGGGCTCGGCGTTCCTGTCTGGATCGCCTTGGCCCACGTCCCCGACTGGCGCTGGCTACTTCGCGGCGACACGACGTTCTGGTATCCGACGGCTCGCCTGTTTCGCCAGCAATCGGTCGGCGAGTGGGAGGGCGTCTTCCAGGCCATGGCACAACAATTAGTCTCGCCGCCACGACCTTCCCCTTCTTCGGATTGAGGAACCCCCGCGGACGCCGCAGCGCGCCCGCCGGCTTTCTGGCGTGAAATGTTTTCCGAACCTCGGCCCTCACGTATTCTGATCGAAGCGTATAGTAAATTCCCTAGGACGATTCCCTGGGCCTCCTTCGCTCACCTCCGAGACCGGGCCGCCTGGGGTCATAGAGATCTACGCATCCTGTCCCGTCGCCAAATCCTTGAGCCACTGGAGGTCGGTGAACCTACCATGAGGCGCACGAAAGCGATCGGCATCAACAACACCCCCACGCTTCCCCGGCCTTCCGCCGCAAAATGCAACCCTCGATAACTGCGGCCATCGAGGCGTTCAAAACACCTCGCCGGGAATCTACCCGCACTGAGAGCCCGGGGATGGCTATCCCCGGGCTTTGCCCTTTCGTCATTTGGTCGAATTCTTGTAGACGCTGCGGATTTCCTTGAGCCAGCCGTCCATCTCGGCAGGGACCGACGTGAACTCCGTAATGCGGAACGAAGTCATCGCATCCCGGCTGCGCTCGTTCAGATGGGCCTTCAGCAGGCCCGCGCGAAATCGCTCCACCACCTTGGGGTCCACCTTTTGCGGATCATACGCGATGATTCCAGGAGGAAATCGCTCGGACTTGGCGATCACGGTCAATCGTTTGAACTTCCCCGGGTTGATCTCCTTGTAAGTCTCAAGCCCCGCGTCATCGATCGCGACGGCCTGGACTTTCCCCAGGAGCACGTCGTCCAGAGCCGATTCCGCGTTGTCGGGTTCCGTCACCTTGCTAAAGAACGAACCCAGGTCGCTCTGCGTTTCCTTATGGACGAATAGCTCGACGTGCATTTTGCCCTGCCTCAGCAATCCCAGAGTTTGGCCTTTGAGGTCCGCCGGCTTGGCGTACTTGCTGTCCTTCTTGACAGCCATCACTCCATACACCTCGGGTTTGCGATAGATCGCCGCCAGAAGCGGTTTCAATTCGGGATGCTTTTCCTGGATCCAGGCGAACTCGACGCCGGGTATGATGGCGAATTGATTTGTTCCGTCCAGGAGCTTCTGCGCCACTTCCATGAAGCTTTTACCCTGGGCGAGTTTCCCCTCCAACCCGGTCACGTCCTTGATTAACAGCGGGAATTCTTCGGAAAGGAACTTCTGCTGCCCCAGCGATAGATCCTTCAAAAGCGAGGGGGAGATCCCAAACGTCAAGGGTTTCGCGGGCTCCCCCTGGGCGTGCACGACGCCCGCGGTCAGCAGCAAGCCCCATGTGAGCGAGGTAAAGAACTTCATGAGATGGACGCCTTTCGAGTAAAGTTTCCTAACGGTGCTCCAGAGTCGATCGAACCGGGGACGCTACGTCCTCGGCCGCGGGAGATTCGAGCAACGGCTCGCCTTTTCCCAGTGCCATGTAGCTCCCCCAACGGCCGGGGAACCAGCGCTGGATTAGGATCAGGAACGCCGGTACGAGGAGGGGACGCACCACGAGCGTATCGACGAGCACGCCGACCACCAGTGCGAATCCAAGCTGCTGCATCGCGGTGAGCGAACCGGAAAGAAGCGCCGCGAACGTGCCGGCCATCAGCAAACCGCAACTGGAGATGACCGCTCCGGTGCGCGCCAGCGCGATGGGGACGGCATGTAGCGAACCGTGCGCGTCCTGCTCTTCCTGCACACGGCCCAGTAGGAAAATGTTGTAGTCCTCGCCGACGGCCACCAGAATCGTGAAGAGAAAGATGGAAACCTTCCAGTCCAGGCCGATGAACTCGGGCCCGGACATTCCCTGAAAGACGAGATACGTCAGTCCCAGCGTCGCCCAGTAACTGAACAGAACGCTGAGAATCAAATAGACGGAGATGACGACGCGCCGCAGCATCACGATGAGCACGAGCAGCACTGCAAGGGGTACCAGGAGTTGAATGAGCGATTGATCCGCGCGTTTGGCGTCGCTGAGATCGCGCAACGAGGCGAGCGTGCCGGCGATTGCGATTTGCGTGTCGTGCAATCCCGCCGGCATCATGGCGGGGAGCGCCGCCTGGAGCCGTCTGAGATTGGCGATGCTCGTTTCCGAGAACGGATTGCCCACAAACGTCAAATCCAGGCGGGTGACGTGCCCGGCGAGCGCTTCGCTCTGGGCGATCAGCCGATTGCGGGCGCGGCCAGTCATTTCCGCTTCTACCGTCGCACGCCGGGGGCCGTACTCCGCGAGTCGGCTTTCTACCCCCTCGCTAATTCCCAGCGGGACGGACAAGCTACGCAGGTCGGCCAGCGCGAACTCGCTTTTGCGGGCGCGAAGCGATTGCGTGAGTTCCGCGATGAGCGCGATCCCTTCGGGCGTCGTGAAGTCGACGCGATCGTTCCGTACGAGGACGGTCGCGGGCCCCAGAATGCCCGCGGGGAAGTGCTCCACCAGGGCGTCTGTGCCGATTACGCTCGGCGCCGATTTGGGGAGGTCGCTGAGCGGGCTGAAGTTCGTTTCGTCGGCATACTTGAGCCCCGCGAAGGCGAATGGCAGCATGACGACGAGCACGACGAACGCGATCCGTCCCGGCGTCCGCAGGAGCGCCGCTCCCAATCGGTCCCACTGGTTTGCAATGAAACCGCCTCGTTCCGCCGCGACGGTTCGGGGCCAAAACGCGTAGCGCCCTACGACATGGAGCAGGGCGCCGCCCAATGTGAGCGTGGCCAGGAGCGCCACGGAAATCGCGAGCGGGATCACCAACCCGGCCTCGCGGATCTTGCCGAAGCTGGCAAAGGCGAGCATGCCGATGCCGATGATCACCGTCGCGGCGCTGGCGGCGATGGTGCTCCCCACCTTGGCGAGCGTGGATGCCAGCGCCTCGCTCGGCGAGGACCAATGTCTCAATTCTTCTTCGTAACGATCGATGAGGAGCAAGCAATAATCGACGCCCGCGCCATAACTGAGAACGGTGATGAAGATGCGCAAGTCGCTCGAGACCGTCAGGATCTTCTTCTCGGCCAATATCGCGATTGTGAACAACGAGATTTGCACGGCCACGAACACGGTGAGCAAGGGGAGCAATGCGAGAAAAGGCGCTCGTAAGATGAGAATCAGCAGCACCAGCACCACGGCAATGGTCCAGCGCTCGATCGACTGGGCGCTCGCTGACTGAGCGTGATCCAAATCGCGTCCCGCGACGGCGCTGCCGCTGATGAAAAGATCGAGCCCTGCGGGGACTTTGTTTTCCTGGCGGAGTTCGGCGAAGATGCGTTCGACGGCGCCCGACAGCGCGTGATTGGCAGAGTTTTGAAACGACGTCGACAGTTCCACGACCACCAGCGTCGCTTTTCGATCGGGGCTGATCAACAATAGCCCGGCGCCTTCCTCGGCGAACGTGCGCAGATTGTTGATCGATTCGCCTACCTTCTCGTCCGCCAGCGCCCGGATCCTGGGGCTCAGTTCGCGCTGGACAAAGGTCTTGTCCGCCTCCTGAAGTTTGTCGTCCTGCCGACGAATGACGAGAACTACGCTGCTCGCGGTGTAATCCAGAAAGGCGTCTTTGAGCAGCGTTTCAGCCTCCCGGCTGGGAGCGCCGGCGGGCAGAAACTCGACTTCTCCCGAAGCCGTGACGTCATTCCAGGCAGGAGAGAGTTTCCAGCCCACAAACAACAGCGCCAGCCAACCGAGAATGAAGAGGGGGGCGAAGCGAACCAATACGGTACCGAGACTACGAAACATGATAACGTTCCACGCAACCGTTCGTTTTTCCAGGTTCTACCGAGAAGCAACTTCGATGCCGAGGCATGCGGGTCGTGAACGGGTTGCGTGAAAAGGGTCTTTGTCGTTACTTCTCGACGTCACGGCGTGTGAGGTAGCTGTGGAGTTGGGTGAGCGTCTTCGGTTCGTTCAGTTCCGCCTTGCCGAAGCCTGGGACGGCGCCGGCGGTAAGTGCTTGCTTCTGGGCGCCGGCCAAGTTGCTCACCAACATGATCGGCGTGCCGCCGTCGCGGTTTTGAATCTGCTCGATGCACGAAAGCCCCGAGGCGCCGTCGCGGTCGAGTATCCGGTTGACGAGAATCAGGGAAAATCGCTCGTCTTTGAGTTGCGCCATTGCCTCGGAAAGCGTGTCGACGCCGACGACTTCGACGTCGAAAGTCGCCTCGATCGTCTGCTTGATCGCGAAGCTGTCCGCGGCACATTGTCCCAGGCTGAGCACTTTACTGGTCATGTCGCCTCTCCGTGTTGCCTTTTCCTCCATTGTATACATGCCGAATCGGGGCGACGAATTTCCGTGCGGGAGCGCCGGCCTGGACAGTTACTTGGCGATCAAGCCGCGCGTCTTCAGCCAGCCTTCGAGTTGGGTCGGCCATTGGGCCAGCGGCAGGTTCGATTTCTTGCCAAGGCCGGCGCCATGGGCGCCCTTCTCGTACTCGACCATCATCACCGCGACGCCATGCTTTTGGCAGGCGGCGCGAAAGAGCCGGGCGTTCTCGATCGGCACCGCCTTGTCCTCAGCGGTGTGAAACAAGAAGATGGGCGGCGTCTGCGGCGTGACGTGCAATTCGTTGGAGTAGAACTGGACGAGTTCGGGGGCCGGATTGGGGCCCAGAAGATTGTTCTTGGAACCGCCGTGCGTATGGGCGCCCATGGTGATGACAGGATAGGCGAGGATGGCAAAGTCGGGACGGCAACTTTGCTGGGCGACGGCGTCGCCGTCGGGTTTGCCGGCATCGAAATGCGTGGCGGCGGTGGAGGCGAGATGCCCGCCTGCAGAAAAGCCCCAGACGCCGACCTTCTTCGGGTCGATCTTGTCTACCGCGGCGCGGGAGCGGACGATGCGAATGGCCTGCTGTACGTCGAGCATGGGACCGGGGTGGAGCGGGGCTTTGACTTTGGATTCGTTGACGGTGCGGTACTTGAGCAGGTACGCCGCCACGCCGCGCTCGTTAAGCCATTCGACGATTTGTTTGCCTTCATGATCGAGGGCACGTCCCGAATAGCCGCCGCCGGGGCAGACGACGACAGCGGCGCCGGTGGCCTTGGCGGGATCGGCAAGATGGACGGTCAGGGTCGGCACGTTGCCCGCATCCGCGCTTTTAGGACCGGGGATCTCTTTGGGCCACAGCGGCAGAATTTCCGGCGCCGGGGGGAAGGCCAGGGCGAGGGCGACTAGAGCGGTTGTCCACATCGGAATTCTCCTGGAAAGTTGCGGGCGTAAGGAAAGCGTATCCACGCAGCCGGGCTGTGACGGGGAAATTTGCCTGCGTAGCACGGAATTTCTTACCGGTTTTTCAGCCGATGTCCGCCTTTTGCCGACTTCCCCTGTACGCACGCCACGCGTCGCCACATTTGGGAGCTTTTGTACCATTTTGCAACGCTTGAATGCCTAACCCGGTACCCAGAGTTGTCTCTCGAAATCTGACACGGTGCCGTAAGTTGTTATTTTGAATTTAGTTAGATTGGATTTGCATGGCCGATTGGGAAGCGGCACTGAAAGTGCATAGGAGGGCTTCCGAGCATTTTTTTCCCTCATACTTTACGAAAGGGGGTGGGTCATGGCTCGTCGTGATGCCCTGCTCCGTCTGCATCAAACCCTGGTGTCTCGTCGAGATGAGCTTCGTAAGCGTCTCGGCGTGAACTTGGGCAGTCTCCGCGCCGCCGACACGATGGGCGACGCCGCCGATATGGCATTTGATGCCGGATCGGAAGAGGTTAACAGCCAAATCGCCGAGTTCGAATCGCGCGAATTGGGCCAGATCGAGCTTTCTTTGCAGAAACTCCGCAAGGGGACCTATGGTACCTGCGAAGGCTGTGCGAAGAAGATTCCGGTGGCGCGTTTGAACGCGTTGCCCTTCAGTTCGACGTGTATCGAGTGCGCCCGTGAGATCGAGACGTACGGCAGCCTCGAAGGCCGGCCGGGCGCGGTCCACTGGGACAAAATCAAAGAATCGGGCGACGACGCTCGGGAATTCCGCATTAACGATCTCGAGATGGACATCCCGAGTCGGTAATTGGATCCGCAAGCATTCTTTTCAGGCGACCCGAGCAATCGGGTCGCCTTTTCTTTAGGTCGCGCTGTTCTGCGCGACCTTCGCCGCGCGTTCATCGAGCCAATGCTTCAAGTCGCTGAGAAACACGAGCGGGTCGGGTTCAAATTCGAGCGTGTGGTGGGCGCCGGGATATTCAATCACCGTTTTGTCCTTGGTCGCCAACTTCTCCACATATTCACGGGTCTTCGCATTGTGAATGATGCGGTCGTGTTCGGCCAACATTAAGAGCACCGGCACATGCACGTATTTTGGGACGAAGCGGAGGTAGCCGTCGAGTCGGGCGCTCTCGATTAACATGCGGGCGCTGGCAGACTGCAGTCGGAGCGGATCTTCACGTAGGAACTGCTGCCAGCGTGGCGACTGCGTAAAGAGTTCGACGTCGTTCAGCGGTATAGGGAACACCTTGCGGGGTCGAAAGAAGCGCGTGAACAGAATTTTGACACGATCCCACAAGTGCGGCTTGATGCGCGGGCGAATGCCGGGCGCGAGCAGCACGATGCCGTCGACCAGGCCGGGATGTCGTCGTTCCATGGCGAGGGCCAGCTTTCCGCCCCAGGAGATGCCGGCGAGGAAGACCGGCATTTTCCCGACGTTGTTGCCGCGCGTGACGGCGCGCGGAAGGTTGGCGAGGTACTCGGAAAGGTCGTCGAGCAGCCTGCGAAAGCTGGGGATGTCGCCGCGGCCTTCCGCGTTCATGCCGGAACCTCGGCGATCCAGGAACGAGACGTTGTAGCCTTGTTGACTGAGCCAGGAACAGGAGAAGTCGTACCACCCGGCATGGCTCTGAATGCCGTGAATGAAGACGACCTCGGCCTTGGTCGGCTGTAGCGCGGACGGGTAGCGTCGATAACGCCAGACGTAGCCGTCGCTGGCCTTGAAGTCGTGGACGGCATAGGCGGGTGCGTCAGCCAAGGAGCACCTCCGCGCGGATGCTGACGCGCTGGAGCGACGCCGGGTCGAGATCGATGCCCAGCCCCGGCGCGGTCAGAGCCGGCGCCCAGCCGCCCCAGCCGAACGAGACGTCCTTTTTGCCCAGCGCTTCGCGTACCAGATGTTTATCGTACGAACCTTCCAGGTAGCGAATGCCGGCGACGCTGGTCGCAAAATGCCGGCCTGCCGCGGACAAGATCGCCGTCTCGCCGACCTGGCACCCGAGCTGATAGCCTAGTTTACGTTTGCGGGCGAACTGGGCGAGCCGCACGGCACGCGTGAAGCCCCCCACTTTCGACAAACGGAGGTTAAAGAGATCGCACCAACCGTGGTCCGCGGCACGCTCGGCGTCTACCATGCTGCACAGCGATTCGTCCAGCATGATCGGCACGCCCAGGCCTTGGCGAACCGCGCGCAGGGCGTGTACCTCTTCGTGCGGGATCGGCTGTTCCACCGCGGTGATGCCGAACGGTTTCAGTTCTTCGATGCGCTGGCGAACGTTGGCGGGGGTCCAGGCCTCGTTGGCGTCGACGCGCAGATCCATCTTGGCGCCGACCCGTTTGCGGATGGAACTCAGACGGGCGACGTCGTCCTGGCCATCGATGCCGACTTTCACCTTGAGCTGACTGAACCCGAAGATACGCATGGCCCAGGCGTTGATGCGCGCCTTCCACCCCTTGGCGGAGGTGATGGCGCCGCTGTACTGAATCGTGTTTTTGGGTTCGAACAGCTCGGGAGCGAGCTGCGCGGTCACTGCGGAAAGGGGTTTTCGAAAATGTCGACCGTAAGCGTCCAGCAGCGCCAACTCGACGGCACAGCGGGCGCCGTTCCCCTGGCACTGACGCTCATCTCCGGGAATATCGGCGAGCCGAAAACGTTCGGCGAGGAGCACGGCCTTCTCGAAAGAATCGCACGGCTCGAGCTGGCTGGCCAAGTCGCTGCGCTGGAGCTGGGCAAACGCGGAGTCGATGGTCTCGCCCGTGACATATTCACGGGGGACGCCTTCGCCGAAACCCTGAGAACCGTCCTCCAGGGTCGCACGGACGACGAGGTTCTCGGTCTCGGTGCGCGTATGGGAAGCGTGGCGAATCGCCTTCCGCAACGGAATCCGAACCTGCCAAACTTGTAGTTCGCGCACGCGCATAGAATCTCCCTCTAGTAGAAAAAAGGATGCGCGCGTCGACGTCAACGCCAAGCCGGTGAATCGCGGCGGATTTCTTTTCCAGAAGCTCGTCGCAATCGATCTATCCGCGCCCCCTTGTTCGGCCGCTTCGGTTGCGGATCGCTACATTGTCGGAGGAATGGAGTTTCGAGGATGTCGCATCCATTCGACGCCACGCTGAAGCACATCGTCGCCGAGCGGCCGAGGGACTTTGTGGAAGTCTTTGGGTTGCCGGTCCTTGAGTCCGTGGCCGCCCTCAACGTCGATCTGTCCACAGTCTCGGCTGCGACCGACGTCGCCTTGGCGTTCGGCAATCCGATTCGAGAGATCGTGGACTTGAACTTCCAATCTGGGCCCGATGCAGCACTGGAGGGGCGACTCCACCTTTACAACGCGGCGCTCTTTTCTCGTCACCAAGCTCCGGTTCGGTCGGTGCTGGTTTTCCTCCGGCCCAAAGCGGACGCCAGCGCCTTGGCTGGAAAGCTGACTTATGGCGAAGGCGAGTTTCGGGTAGAATTCGGCTACCGGATCGTCCGCCTTTGGCAGCAGCTTGTCGAGGGCTTTCTGCGAGCCGGGATCGGGGCATTGCCTCTGGCTCCGCTGTGCAAAATGCCAACGGGCCTGCCGCTGCCCGAGGCCCTGCGCGGGTAGTTGGCGAGATCGGCCGTCGACTGGACCAGGAGGCGAGTCACGCCGACGCGGTACGCCTGATGACCGCGGCATACATCTTTGACTGGTCTACGTGTCAACAAGAGCGACTTGGCGTCGATCTACAAAGGAGTCGGACTCATGCAGGAATCGACCGCGTTTGATGAGGCTGTGGATGAGGGGCGTATTGATGGGCAGATCACGCTGCTTAGGCGACTTGGTCGCAATCGATTCGGTCTGCCGGATCCGGCTGCGGAATCCAGGTTGATGGCGATCAAGGATCTCGAACGCCTCGAGCGTTTGGCGGACGCGATCTTCACCGCGAAGAACTGGGAAGAGCTGCTCGCGACCCGTTGACAAAGTTCGCGAAAGATTCAGGAAAGTTCACGCCTCTCTCCATTGAGACATTACGTCCCCTCGAGAACCTGACATGCCAGGCATCAGTTTGATGGAATTTTGGCCGCTTCCGCTACGTGCCAAGTGCGGCTTGGCCCTACGCTGCGTGCGCCGCGTCGAGCAATTTTTCACCTTTCCCGAGAATGATCCCGAGGCGGCTCAGCACCTGAAAGCGTTCGCCGACGCCAAGGCGCTGGCGCTGGCGTTCGCGCTGGGAAGCGATGAGGCTCCCGACGAAGCAGAGCGGATTCGCATCGTGACAACTGCGTATGCGACGGCCGAGGCGACCCATGAAATGACGCAGTTCGCCGGCTATTCCGCGGCCCATGCCGCCCAAATCGTGCGCCTTGCCGCGCAAATCCCGAGCGAATCCAATAACGAATCGCAGATGGAGGCGATGGCGTCCGCGTTCGGTTCCTACCGCGTCGTCCTGAGCAACGCCATGCCCTTCGCCAAAGAACTCGTCGAAATGACGTTGCGGCAGGAACTCGATAAGGCGATCTCCCTCGAGTTGGGCGCCAATCCGGATCGCGGCAAACCGCTCGATCCCTCGGACGAGGGGCCGCTCGGGCCGCTTTGGCCGCTCGGCGTCCCCATGGGTTACGCGTGATGCATTGACGAACGCGACCGCAAGTTTCTAAAACTATTTCTATGCCATCGCCGCCCCTTCTTGATTACGACGCCCTGGCCGCTCCCATCTCCGGAGAAAACCCGGCCGGGGATTCGGTGCCGTTCGGCACGCGCAAAAAGCTCGACGAGTTCCGCAAAGAGGTGAACCCCGAACTGTTCGCCGCGGACGATCCGATGCGGCCGGAGGCGCCCAAGTTCGCCGATTGGCCCGAAATCATCAAACTCGCCAAGGACACCCTGGCCGACACTTCGAAAGATCTGCTCGTCAGCGCCCGGCTCACCGAGGCGCTCACCAAGCAGCACGGTTTCGCCGGGCTGCGCGACGGGCTCAAGGTCATGAAGCTGCTGCTCACCGAAGGCTGGGACCGCATCTACCCCAGCATTGAGGACGGCGACCTGGAAGTCCGAGCGGCGGCGTTCAACTGGCTGGACGACGTCGATCGCGGCGCTCGCTTTCCCAACTCCATTCGCATGATCCCTTTTCTCATCGAAGGGGGCTTCGCGCTCAGCTGGCAAGACTGGCGCAATGTCATGGACGGCAAGGGGACGATCGATCGGCAAAAGCTCGATCAGGTCATCCTCAACATGACCGTCGATCAATGTCAGACGACGGTCGACGATCTAAGGGACGGACTCAAGGAACTCGACGTTCTGGCGGAGACGTTGCACGCGAAGTTGGCGGAGTTGGCGCCGGGCATGGTCGAGATTCGCCGGGCTATGAACGAATGTCTCGCGTTGGCGGAGCAAATTTTGCAGCGCAAGGCGCCGGCGACGCAAATTGCGGTCGCCGCTCCCGCCGCCGTCGCCGTCGCCGCAGCCGAGGGAAACGTCGCCCGGGTTTCGATCGTGGACGCTCCCGCGCGTCGTTCCGACACGCGCGAGGATCTTTACGCGCAGCTCAATGAACTTTCTACTAAACTACTCCACATGGATCCGCACAGCCCGGTGACCTACATGGTGCAGCGGGCGGTTCGGCTGTCGAAGATGACGTTGCCGCAGCTCATAAAGGCGCTGATTCGCGATTCGAACAGTTTGACGGAACTCAATCGCGATCTCGATCTCGGTTACGACGGCGATCATCCGAGTTAGTCGAGGGCGCCGGCGAAGATTTCGTTTGACAGGTTGTCGATTAGAGACGACATTCCAGGGTACCGGAGAACCATCTCTCCTTCTTTACGAGGTAATTGGCCATGGCCGAGAGTACGCAACACAAGCTTGATCGGGTGCGCCGACCGCGCGTGCAAATCACCTATGACGTCGAAACCAACGGCGCCATGCGGAAGACGGAATTGCCGTTCGTGGTCGGCGTATTGTCGGATCTTTCGGGCGCCCCGAAGGAGCCGCTGAAGCCGCTCAAGGATCGCAAGGCGGTGCAGATCGACCGCGACAATTTCAACGACGTGCTCGCCAAGGCGGCGCCGCGCGTGGCCATCAAGGTCGCCAACAAGATCAAGAACGACGATTCCAAGCTCGCCGTCGAGCTGAATTTCAAGAACATGGAAGATTTCGAGCCGGCCAAGATCGCCGAGCAGATCGAGCCGTTGCGGAAAGTGCTGGAGATGCGTCAGCGCCTGACGCAGCTTCTGTCCAAGATGGAAGGCAATGACAAGCTGGAAGAGATGTTGAACGAAGTCATGAACAACACGGAAAAAGCCAAGGCCTTGCGCGATGCACTGAGCCAAGGCGGGGAGGGCTCCAAATGAGTTCGGAAAGTCAGAAAGAAGCCGCGCCGGCCGCCGCCGCGGAGGAAACGTTTAGCCTGCTCGACGAAATTATTCAATCGACCAAGCCGCAATCCTCCACGGAAGCCAACCGGACCAAGGACTACTTCAAGCAGTTCCTCGATCAGGTCGTGGAGCCCGGGCAGGTCGTTTCTCGAGACGTCGAAGCCAACATCCTCCACTGGATCGGCGAACTCGACAAAACTCTCACCGCGCAGCTCAACGAAGTCCTCCATCACCCGGACGTGCAGCAACTCGAGGGAACCTGGCGCGGCCTACACTATCTCGTCCATCAGACGGAAACCGGCGAATCGCTCAAAATCCGCGTCCTCAACGTCACCAAGAAGGATCTCTTCAAGGATCTCGAAAAGGCGGCCGAGTTCGATCAGAGCTCCCTCTTTAAGAAGATCTACGAAGAAGAGTTCGGCCAGCTGGGCGGTCAGCCGTACGGCATGCTCGTGGGCAACTACGAGTTCGGCCGAAATCCGGAGGATATCAGCCTGCTGTCGATGATTTCGCACGTGGCGGCATCGGCGCATGCGCCGTTCGTCTCGGGCGTCAGTCCCAAGATGGTCAACATGGAGCGTTGGGACGAACTCTCGAAGCCGCGCGATTTGGCGAAGATCTTCGAGAGCGTGGAATTCGCGCCGTGGAAGTCGTTCCGCGATTCGGAAGATTCGCGCTACGTCGCCCTGGCGATGCCGCGCGTGCTAGCTCGGCTTCCCTACGGCGAAAAGTTCAAGTCGATCAGCGAATTCCGCTTCGAGGAAGACGTCGACGGCAAGAACCACGACAAGTATCTGTGGATGAACGCCGCCTGGGCCTACGCGTCGCGCATCACGGATGCGGTCGCCAAGTGGGGTTGGATGGCGCGCACCCGCGGCGTCGAAGGCGGCGGCAAGGTCGAGGGACTGCCGGTCCACACTTTCCCGACCGACGACGGCGACGTGGCGATGAAGTGCCCGACGGAGATCGCGATTTCCGATCGCCGGGAATTCGAGCTTTCGAACCTGGGCTTCATGCCGCTCTTGCACAGCAAGGGAACCGATTACGCGGTCTTTATGGGCGCTCAGTCGTGCCAGAAGCCCAAGACGTACTTCGACCCGGCGGCCAACGCCAATGCCGAGCTTTCCGCGAAGTTCAACCTCATCATGTGCAACTCCCGTTTCGCCCACTACCTCAAGGTGATGGCGCGCGACAAGATCGGGTCGTTCATGACGGTGGGCGAATGCGGGGCCTGGCTCAATAGCTGGATCGGTAACTTCTGCGTCGATCCCAACGGCGCCGACGATTACACCAAGGCGCAACGTCCGCTCGCGGAGGCGCGTATCGATGTCCGCGAAGTCGCCGGCAAGCCGGGCTGGTACGAAGCGGTCGCTTATCTCAAGCCGCACTATCAGCTTGAAACCCTCTCCACGTCCATGCGGCTCGTTGCAGAAATTCCCAAGAAAGGTTAGGCCGACTTCGTGCCTATCTATTGTGAGCCCCCTGAGAATCGACGAACGGTTCTCAGGGGATTCAAAACAAGTGCGTAAAAGGCGGGTCGTCGATCCGCTCACTACTTTTTCGTCTCCTTCCTTAATGAGGCCTGCGCAATGGCAATCGACTCGTTTCTCTGGTTCGAAAAGTCGGACAACACCCGTGCAATTACGGGCGAAACCCAAGACCCCGATTACAGCCCCATGAAGGCCATCGAAATCACCAGCTTCAGCTTCGGCATCGAGAACATCACCACCATCGGTTCGTCGTCCGCCGGCGCCGGTTCGGGCAAGGCCGTCCTCGGTAAGTTCACCATCGAGAAGACGACCGACAACTGCACCCCCGATTTCTTCATCGCCTGCGGTTCGGGCGGCCACTACAAGAAGGCCCACCTCGTGCTCCGCAAGTCGGGCGGCATCACCAAGGTTCCCTTCATCCGCTACCACTTCTCCCTGGTTTTCGTCACCAAGCTCGACTGGAAGGGCGCCAAGGACGACGAAGCTCCCTCGGAAACCATCGAATTCGCCTACGGGGCGCTCGAAATCGAGTACACCATGCAAGACGCCCAAGGCAAGCCGATCACCCCGGCCAAGATTGCACGCTGGAACCAGGTCAACAACAACCAAAATCCCGTGGTGTCGTAATCGCTGCCGCACTTGCAACACTCACGAACATATTTTTCCAGGAGTTTTAACACATGGCTATTGATGCATTCCTCTGGTTCGAACAGTCTGCGAACACCCGCCCCATCAAGGGCGAAACCCAGGACGACGTCTACGGGAAAGAGCCCTACAAGGCGATCGAAATCACGAGTTTCAGCTTCGGCATCGAAAACTCGACGACGATCGGTTCTTCCTCCGCCGGCGCCGGCTCGGGCAAGGCCGTCCTCGGCAAGTTCACCATCGAAAAACTGACCGACAACTGCACCCCGGACTTCTTCATCGCGTGCGGCACGGGCGGTCACTATACCAAGGCCCACTTGGTCCTCCGCAAGGTCGGCGGGTCCAACGCCGGCGCCACCGTGAAGGTCGACTTCATCAAGTACGACTTCTCGCTGGTTTTCGTCACCAAGCTCGACTGGAAGGGCGCCAAGGACGACGAAGCTCCCTCGGAAACCATCGAGTTCGCTTACGGGGCGCTCAAAATCACTTACACCCCGCAGGACAAGAACGGCAATCCGATCACGCCGCAAAAGATCGCTTGCTGGAATCAGGTCAACAACAACCAGTCCGAGAATGTGACGTAGTCCCGCCTTTTCCCGTTTAGCGCTCGCAAGTAACTCTGCGAGCGCTAAACGAATTTCGGATCCCGCCGTTCTTAGAGGTTTCCGCCATGCCGCTCGACATGTTCATGGTGATTCGCGGCGAATCGAAGATCCGCGACGAAAAGGGCAAGCCGACCAAGAAAGCCCCGGGCGCCATCTCCATCCTCGGCGAATCGCTCGACGCCGACGCCAAGCCCAAGAATGCGTTCGACCTCGAAGACTTTCAGTGGGGCGCCAAGAACGCCATCCTCTCCAATACCTATTCTTCCGCAGCCGACGACGCAGAAGAAGACGAATCGACGACCGTCACGGCGCCGATCCCCGTCGCTTCTTCCGATGCCAAGATCGAGTACGAAGATTTCAGCATTGAGAAGTTGGTCGACTCGTCGACGCCGCTCTTTTTCCTCTCGTCGTGCCGCGGATACTTTTACGATTCGGCGACGATCTTCTTCCGCAAGGAGACGGGCACGTCAGCGTTCACCTTCTTGCTCCTGCATTTCATCGACGTGCAGGTGCAGAGCTGGAGTCTGACGGTGGGGGACAGCGGCACCAAGGAGAAAATGACCTTTTCGTACTCGAAGATGCGAATCAAGTACGTGCCGCAAAGCCACCAGGGCGCCAAGGGCGTGCCCAAGATCCGCCCGTTCAATCGCGCCGACGACAAGGAAGCCGTGCCCGTAATTCCGACGGAATTCGATCAGCTGTAGGCGGAGGCTGCCATGGGTCGCGTAATGGTTTCTGTGTTAATCGAAAATCAGTACGACCTCTACGAAGTGTCGCAGGGCCGACGCAAGCTGGAGGAGGTTCGGCGTCTCGAAATCGCCGACGCCTTGGTGGATACCGGGGCAAAAATGCTTTCACTACCCAAAAGGCATATCGCGGCATTGGGTCTGCAATTCGTGAGTGAGCGACCGACCATGACGACCGCTGGGCCGGCGAAGGCGCAGACGTTCGGCATGGTGAAACTTTCGCTGATGGGCCGCGAGGCTCCGCTGGACGTCGCCGCCTTGCCCGATGAATGCCCGGTGCTGATCGGCTATATCGCGCTCGAGCAACTCGACCTTGTGGTGGATCCGGTGGGCCAGCGTTTGATCGGCGATCCGTTTCATCGCGGCGAAAATCTTATCGATATGTTCTAACCCGCAGCGGAGCGCTCGATCATGGCCCTCGACTCCTACATGGTAATCTTCGGCGAAGGCAAAACCGGCGAGAAGGGGAAGCAGACCACCGTCGTCAAGTCCATCGAAGGAGAGTTTCAGGACGAGGACCAGCGAGGCGCCTTCGAAGTCTTCAACTTCGAGTGGAGCGTGCGCGCCGAGACCACTGAAGAGACAGCCAAGTCGAACAAGAAAAAGAAGAACAAAACGAAGTCCAAGGGCGTCGGCGACATCGAAGTTCGCAAAGTCCTCGACAACGCTTCGACCGAACTCCTCGCGGCCTGCTGCGGCGGCTGCAGTTTTGAATCCGCCAAGATCGTCTTTCGTAAATCCTCAGGCGGCAAGCCGATCCATTACCTCGTCGTGTATCTGGGCGAAGTCCGCATCGTCGAATGGGATCTCGACATCGAGGATACGACGCCCATGGAGAAGCTCCGCATCGGCTTCGACACGTGTTACGTGAAGTACATTCCGCAGACGCACGAAGGGGGCAAAACCCCCAGTCCCATCATCACCGGCTTCTATCTGCCGGATAAAGAAGTGGCCTCCACCTCGAAAATCGTGAACGGCAAATACGTGAAATAGGACGTTCACTTACTCGGTGACGAGCACCTTGGGGCGACGCAGGATGAACTCCGGCTGCTGGCTGGCGTAGCCTCGCTGCTGCTGCTCGGCGACGCGCAGGGCATCCATGCCTTCCATGCGTTTGGCGCCGACGCGCTCGTGCAGGGCCGGGTTGTACGCGGCGCCGATGACGGCGTCGTACGTGTGGATGCCGAACTTTCTCAGCGATTCCTGAATCCGCCGATTCTGCACTTCAATCGAATCCATCCAGCGCCGACACGCATCGGTCTCGGGTCCGCTGCCGGGGACTGCAGGCCGAGCCGAGAGGATGTGGTCGAGTTCGATCGCCAGATCGAGCAATTCGTTGAGCAAGCCGAGGCTGAACTTCTTCTCGCCAACGATGTCGCCGCGGAGGGACTGGAACGCCTTCTGCGTGTCGGCGGCGAAGGCGTTGAAGTTCGACTGCAGCGAATCGCGCGTGCGGTTGATCGTCTGCTCGAAGAGCTTGTGTTGGCGTTCGTTCCTCTCGCGCAAGGCGATGAACGCTTCGAAGAGCTTATAGATCGATGACAGTCCGACGTTGAACGGTTCGGGTTCGCTGAGCATCTTGAAATCGTCGTTCATGGTTTGGGCCTTTTGGGTTTGGCGAGGGAAAAGAAGAATTAGCCACAGAGCTCACAGAGGACACAGAGAAAAAACGAAGAGAGGAGATGGACTCGGAAATTTTTTCTCTGTGTCCTCTGTGACTAATCTTTCTTACTTTGTTTTCCAGATCGGGTCGAGATGCGAATCCTTGGGGGACGCGAACCAGCGCGTCATGGTCATTTTTTGGCGGGTGTAGAAGTGCACGCCCTCGGTCCCCTGGATGTGCAGGTCGCCGAAGAAGGAATGGTTCCAGCCGGTGAAGGGGAACCAGGCCATGGGCGCGGGGACGCCGACGTTGATGCCGATCATTCCGGCGCTGGCTCGGCGTTTGAATTCGCGGGCGGCGTGCCCGTCGCGCGTGAAGATTGAGGCGCCGTTGCCAAACGGAGATTCCTTGCCGATGGCGAGCGCCTGGTCGAGATCCCTGGCGCGGACGACGGAGAGGACGGGACCGAAGATTTCCTCCTTGGCCAGGCGCATGCCGGGCTCAACACGGTCGACGACGCTGGGGCCGAGCAGGAAGCCGTCGCCAGGGATTTTGCACTCGCGGCCGTCGAGCCGAACGTCGGCGCCTTCTTGTTGAGCGACGTCGAGGTAGCCGGCGACCTTGTCGCGGTGGGCTCCGGTGACGAGCGGGCCGACGTCGATGTCTTGCCCGGCGTCAGTGGCGCCGACTTTGAGCTTCTGGGCGTAAGCGACCAGTCGATCGACGAGGGGTTCGCCGACGGCGCCGATGGGGACGGCGACGCTACCGGCCATGCAGCGTTGGCCCGAGCAGCCGAACGCGGAGCCGGAGATGGCGGCGACGGCCTGATCGAGATCGGCGTCGGGCATGATGATGAGATGGTTCTTGGCGCCGCCCGCGGCCTGGACCCGTTTGCCGTGCTTCGTGCCGACTTCGTAGACGTACTTGGCGACGCCCGTCGAGCCGACGAAGGAGATGGCGGCGACTTTCGGATGGGTTAGCAGGGCGTCGACGCACTCCTTGTCGCCGTGCAGAATGTTGAAGACGCCCGCGGGAATGCCGGCTTCGAGGAGGAGTTCGCCCAGGCGCACGGCCGACAGCGGGACTTTATCCGACGGCTTGAGGATGAAGGTGTTGCCGCAGGTGAGGGCGACGGGGAACATCCAGAGCGGAACCATGACCGGGAAGTTAAAGGGCGTGATGCCGGCGCAGACGCCGACGGGATGGCGCATGGTTTCGCAATCGACCTGGGCGGCGATGTTCTCTAAACACTGGCCCATGATCAGGCTGGGGATGCCGCAGGCGAACTCGACCATTTCGATGCCGCGCTGGATGCTGGCGCGGGCCTCGGCTCGGCTCTTGCCGTGTTCACGCGTGACGAGCGCGGCGAGGTCGTCGGTATGCGTGCGCAATAACTCACGGAAGCGAAACATGACCCGGGCGCGCTCGACGACGGGCGTCTCGGCCCACGCGGGCAAGGCGTCGGCGGCGGCCTGCACGACGCGGTCGACGTCGCCGGCATTGGCGAGCGGCACGCGCGCGATCGGTTGACCGGTCGACGGGTTGAAGACGTCGCCGAATCGAGACGAGGAGCCGGGCTGCCACTGGCCGGCGCACAGGATGGGGACGTTCTGGAGAGCGGACATGATTAGCAACTCCTGCAAGTGTTTCAATCAAATCACTAACCACAGAGTCACAGAGAGCACAGAGAAGAGAGAGGGAAGTGAGCGACGAGAATCTTCGGAATTCTTTATCTTGCTCGCATTTCTCAGTGTTCTCTGTGACTCTGTGGTTAGTGATTTTCTTGCGAAACGTCCTCGTCAATCTCCGCCACCAGCTGCCCCGGCGCTACTGGCTCATCGACGAAGACGTGCCGCGCCGCCAGCGTCCCCGACACTGGCGCCGTCACGTCCACGATGGCGCCGTCCACCAAGACTTCCACCAACCGATCCCCCGCATACACCGCGTCGCCCACGGCGACCCACCAGACGCTCACCCTCGGCGATCTGGCGGCGAGTTCCGGCAGGTGGACCAATCTACGCATGGACCATCTCGCCCGCATGATAACTCGACCGGACGTACGGCCCGCTGGCGACGTGCTTGAAACCGAGCGACCGAGCCAGAACCGCGAGATCGTCGAACTCCGCCGGCGGCAGGTAGCGCGCGACCGGCACGTGCTTGAGCGTCGGCGTCAAATATTGGCCCAGGGTCAACATATCGCAGTCCGCCTGACGCAGGTCGCCGAGCGTGTCGAGAAGTTCCTCGCGCGTCTCGCCCAGGCCGAGCATCAGGCCCGACTTCGTCGTAATGTGCGGCGCCTTCTCTTTGACGCGAGCCAGGAGGTCGAGCGTGCGCTGATAGTCGGCTCGGCCGCGGACCTTGCGGTAGAAGCGCGGCACGGTCTCGGTGTTATGGTTGAAGACCTCGGGTTGGGCCTCAATGACGCGATCGATGGCAGCGTTGTCGCCTAAGAAGTCTGGCGTAAGAACTTCCACGACGGCCCCAGTGCGGGCGCGAACGGCCAGGACGCAGCGATAAAAGTGCTCCGCGCCGCCGTCGGGAAGATCGTCGCGCGTCACGGACGTGATGACGACGTGCTTCAGGCCCAGTCGGTGCGACGCCTCGGCCACGCGCTCGGGTTCGTCGTCCTCGAGATGTTCGGGCGTGCCGCGGGGGACGGAGCAGAAGCCGCACGGCCTGGTGCAGACGTTGCCCATGACCATGAACGTGGCGGTGCGCTGCGAGTAACATTCGGGGCGATTGGGACAGCGGGCGCTTTCGCAGACGGTTTCGAGCCTGAGTTCGCGGAGGAGGTTGTGCGTGAACGCGTTCTCGTTGCCGACGGGGAGCGGGCGTTTGAGCCAACTCGGGAGTCGGCGCTGCGGCAAGGGCGGGGATTCGACGAGGGGAAGCGTTTGCATGCCGATCTCGCGTGGTGGATGGTCCCCGTTGAGCGCTCGCAAGGGCCCGAGGAAGCGCTCAACGAATCGGGAGTGTTTCCGACAATGCCATGATAGGCACGAGGGATGCGGAAGAAAGAGGGGCTCAGCGTTCGGTGAGCCTAAACGGGACGGGCATGATGCCGATTGAGAAGACCGGCACGCCGTCCTCGCGCGCCGGTTCGAACAACTCTGCCTGGAAGAACCGCGCCGCGGCGTCGTCCAGGAGGGGATGGCCGGAACTCTTGACGATCTCGACCTTTTGCACGGAGCCCGCGGGGGAGATATACAGTCGCAACGACACCTCGCCTTGCCAGTTGTTTCGGATCGCTTCGTCGGGGTAAGCCGGCCTGCTATTACTGCGGCGTCGTGCCTGAATCCACCCTTGGGTCCTGGATTGCGGCGGAGGGCTGGCCGGCTGCGGACTACTGGAGACCGACGCCTCAGGTGCAGTCGGCGTCGACGGCGCCGCGGGTGAAGTCACGACCAATTCCGGCTTCGGCGCAACGGGCGTCTTCTCCGGTGCGCGCGGTAAGGGCTTCCTGGGTAGCGCCTTCGCGACCTGAGCGGACGCTTTTTGCAACAGATCGTCGGAGCGGACCAGGAGTTCGTTCCACTGCTCCGAAAGGGGCCGGCTGGGCGGCTGAGATTGTGCTTTCTTCACGGCTTCGATAGGCGGATCCTGGAGCCGCTTTCCGGAATTGCCGACGAGGTCGGGGCTGGGTTGGCTGGGCTGGGAAAGGACCGTTTGCAAGAATGTTTCGCCGTGCGTCAGTCGCACCTTCGCTTCGACCGGCGAAGTCCCGAACCAGAACAGCAACGCGACGTGCGTGCAGCCCGAAAAGATCAGCGTGCCGAAGAAAAGCGGATTCATATTGCGGGTCGATTCTCCTACAAGACATGACGACGACGCAAGGCGGAGCTAACCTTGCTTTTTGATAGCCTGCAGCGCTAGCAAGGACGAAACTCGGCCACTCGCGTGCTGTTTCGTCCTTGCCAGCGCTGCGGGCTATCTGAAGTTTCCTGCGGCGATCGGGAAACTTCACGCGGACAACAATACCGCTTCTGATTGTAACAGCTTTTCACATCGTTCGCGATACGCATTCGGACGTCCGCTATTGTTTCATCGCCCCAGGCCAAACGCTGCATGCCTCCTCGGCCTCATTCCGAAAGAAAGTAGTATCGCCGAGAGGAGTCTCGGCGGACGTCTCAAGGTTTGGGATTTCGGCGCGAGAAGCGAAACGGCTCGTGCTCGAAACGTCCTGCCGAGGATGGGGTGGACCTCACAGATCGTTTTGGCACGATGCTCGCTTCCCGCGGCCGAGATCCCCTTGCAACAAGGATCTCGTGAAATGCGGATGATGGAAAAATGGGCACGGGCCCTCGGCGCCTGCTGCCTGGCGCTGGGCGCGTTGATCCCGGCGTGGGGTCAAGAAGGCGCGCCAAAGAAGGAAAGCACTTTCCCCCCCACCGAAGTGACCGCCCCCAAAATCACTCCCCCGGCGCCTCTTCCGACGACGCTCCCCACACCGCTCGGCTCGATGCCCGATCCCGGAACGGGCGCTCCCGCCGGAACGAACGACGTTGCCGGTTCCTCTCTCTTTGCCGCCCAGGGCTTCGGCAACTATTCCGGCCTCAACCCCCTGGGCACCGGCGCGCCTCTCTCCCTCTTCAATAATCCGCGCTCAATCGCCTCCCTGAGCCCGCAGTATTTGCAGGAAGGCAACTTCACCACCACGGCCGACGCCCTGCAGCGGCTCCCCGGCATCCTCGTCCAGCGCACCAACGCCGGCGGCGGATCCCTCATCATCCGCGGACGCAACGGCAATCAAAACGTCATCACCGTCGACGGCATCCCCATCAACGACTCCGGCTGGCGCTTCGGCAACGTCCAGTACCTCAACTTCTTCGACCCCGGTTCGATTCAAAGCATCGACGTCCTCCGCGGCCCCGCCAGCGTCCTTTACGGCTCCGGAGCCCTGGGCGGCGTCCTCAATATCAACACCAAACGCCGAACCAACTTCTCGAGCGATTTCGGCCTCAATGGAGGTTTGATGGGGGAGTACAGCAGCGCCACCGAGTCCATCTACAACCGCGTCGAAACCGAAGGCAACGTCGGCTGCCTCGGCTTCTTCATGGGCGGTTCCTACTTCAACAGCCGCAACTGGCACTCCGGCGAAGGCGTCTTCTATCCCGAAACCGCCGTCGGCTATGACCAGATGGCCGGCGACGTCCGCTTCGATTATCTCCTCAATGAAAACGCCACCCTCACCTTCGTCTACCAGCACTTCTTCCAGAACAACGTGCCGCGCACCGACCGCTTTCCCTTGCCGCAGGTCGATCCGACGCGCTTCGGCAACAACCCGACGTCCGCCGATCAAAGCCGCGACTTCGGATACCTCCGCCTGAACCTGCTCGACGACGCCCCGGGCCTCATCAACAGCCTGCAACTCACCGCCTTCTTGCAGCGCCGGATCGAACGCGAACGTGATCTGCTCCTGGCCAACTCCAACAACATGGGCGGCCTCACACCTGTGACCCGGCGCGAGCGCGAATCCATCGAAGAAGTGAACTACGGCGGCTTCGACCTGCGCGCCTACACCCGGTTGGGTCAGAATCACACGCTTTCCTACGGCGGCATCTTCACTTACGAAACGGTCGATGGCACCCGCTTCTCCAAGACTGGCGCCGCTGCCGTCGTTCCGGCGACGCCTACCCTGCCTCCCGACGGCGCCTACCGTCAGTTCGGGCTTTTCCTTTTCGACACCTGGACGCCGACGCAAGACCTCACCGTCACCAGCGGCGTTCGCTACAGCGACATCAACGCCAAGGGGACCGCACGCTTTCTCGGCGCCGGCGTCAACGGGCCCGTCAAGTTCGACAAACAATTCAGCGACTGGGTCGGCGAAGCCGGCTTCAACTACCGCCTCACCGATAACCTCGCGTTCCTGGGCAGCGTCTCCCAGGGCTTTCGCGCCCCCAACCTCGAAGACCTTGGCGCCGCCGAGCGCCAGACCGGCGTGGGCATCGACAACGGCAACGTTGACCTGAATTCCGATCAGGTCATCAACTTCGAGACCGGCTTTCGCTACCTCGGCGAGCGCTTCTCGGGCCAGGTCACGTTCTACCACACCAACGCGAACAGCCTGATCGCGCGGACCTTCACCCCGCCTCCCGGCAACACCATCACCCGGCAAAACTCCGAAGGCTTCACCGACGGCATCGAGTTCGAAGCCCAGTACCTGCTCACGGACGCGATCAGCGTCTTCGTCGCGGGCAGCGATTCGTACGCCTACAACGAGTCCCGCAACGAGCCGGCGCGCACGCTCCCCGCGTTCCTCACCCTCGGCAGCCGCTACACGTACCGGGCGCAAACGTTCTCGTTCTTCCTCGAGGGATTTACCGATATGATGTCTGCGTACCGCGACCTGGGCGCCTTCGACCGCAACGACATCCGCGTGCCGATCGGGGGGGAAGCCGCCTGGCAAACGTTCAACGTTCGCGGCGGACTCGACCTCCAGCGCGGCGGGCGTTTCACGATGGGCTGGTACAACCTTTTCGATCAGAACTACCGCATCCTGGGGAGCGGCCTGGACGCTCCGGGTTCGGACCTTCGCGTCGGATATGAGTTGAGGTTTTAACAAAACAAAATTCGTTTAGCGTTCGCGGCAGAGTCCGCGAGCGCCAAACGAATTATGGGGTGACGGTCATTTGTAGTTTCGCAGAACCTTTACTTCTTCGTGCCGATGCAGAAGAGGGTGCTGCCGGTGCGAATGAAAAGGCGTTCGTCGGCGACCGCGGGCGTGGCGTGGATCAATTCCTCGAAGCGGTTGCGGGCCAGCAACTCGTACTTCGGCTCGCAGGCGATCACGAAGACGTTGCCGTCCTCGCTGGCGGCGTACATCTTACCGTCGATCATGATCGGCGAGGCGTAGAACTTGGAGCCGAGGCGTTCGAACCAGATCTCCTTGCCGGTCTTGGCTTCGAAGCAGCCGGCGAAGCCGCTGTCGTTGACGAAGTAGATGTAGCCGTCGCGCGTCAGCACGCTGGGGACGTACGGCATTTGCTTTTTGTTGTCCCAGACTTCGACCGGAGCGGCGCTCTGGACGGTCGGCAGCTTGAGCGCGACCGCGTGTCGATCGCCGCCGCCGTCGCCGCTGGCCGCGTAGATCATGCCGTCGGCTTCCACGGTCGAGGCGATGGTGCGCAGCGGCATCTTCGAGGTGAAGGTCCACTTCCAGTCCCAGTTTCGGCTGCCGGTGTGCGGATCGTAGCTGGTGATCGCGGTGGTGCTGGTGACGAGCAGTTCGGCCTTGCCGTTGGATCGTTCGAGAATCGTCGGGATGGAATAGCAGGCGCGGTACGCATCGCGAGGCGACTTCCAGGCGAGTTTGCCGGACTTTTTGTCGAAGGCGTACAGGGTCGAGCCGCCGTCCATGTCGAACGGGTAGAAGACCTTGTCCTGGAAGATGACGGGGCTAACGCCGGCGCCGTGCTGGCTGGTGAATTTGCCGAGGTTCTTCTCCCATTTCTTGGCGCCGTCCTTGATGTCGAAGGCGTAGAGGGTAACGTCGCTGCCGTCCCAGAAGGCGGCATAGACCATTTCGCCGTCGCAGGCGGGGGTCGCCGAGGCGAGCGAGTTGAGCTTGTGGATCTTGGCGGCCACGCCGGGGAGTTTCGTTTCCCAGACCTTGGATCCGTCCTTGACGTTCAGGCACAGCAGGGAACGTTCGCCGGGGGTGGGGGCGGTTTGGGTGAAAAGTTTCTCGCCCCAGATGATGGGGCTTGAATGGCCTTTGCCGGGGATCGCGACTTTCCAGAGGACGTTTTGCTTGGGCCCGAACTCGACGGGGATGGTCTTGTCGGCAGCGACGCCGGTCCCATTGGGCCCCCGGAAGCGTTCCCAGTTGTTGGCGGATAAAGACGAGGCGAGGACGAGACTCATGACGAGTCCGCAGGAGGCACGAAACATGGTTGGATACTCCGGATTCGGCGAAGAGAGAGAAAGCGGCAGGATGTTATAATTATCGCAAACTCTGGCGTCAGGTCAAGAAGCATAAAGACAAGCCACAGAGAGCACAGAGGACTCAGAGAAAGAAATCGGAGGCTCTTTCCTGATTCCTCTGTGCTCTCTGTGGCTTGTCCTTCATTTAGATTGATTTACTGCCGGCTTCCGCAAGTGTAGGCGTCAGTTGCTCGGCTTCTTCCGGTTTGTGGAAGAACGCTTCGAGCATGAGCATGGAGGCGCCGACCACAAGGCAGACGTCGGCGATGTTGAACACAGCCCAGTTGATCCACTTGTACCAGTGCAGGAAGTCGCGGACGCCGTCGAAGACGATGCGGTCGTAGAAATTGCCGAGCGTCCCCGCGAGCACCAAACCGAGCGAGCAGCACATCCACCCCTGACTGCGCGAGCCCGGGAGCAGGCTCCAGATGATGATGCCCGCAGCCGCCAGGAAGCTGATGATCGCGAAGATGTGGTTCGCGTTTTGCCCGAAGCCCCAGAGGGCGCCGTGATTGACTTCCGGGAAGAACGGCGCGCTGATCTTCTGCCACTTGGCCAGCGGCGCCTGCTCATCGATCGGCTGAGCCGTGTACCTGACTTCGAAGCGGAAAACACCTTCGACGACGTTGTGGATATTGTGGCTACCGGGTCCGCCGTATTTCCATTCGAATACGGCGTACTTCGTGTAAAGATCCGCGGCGAGTCCGCAGAGGGCCAGCGCCCAGAAGATCGCGAGGTAATTTCGAGGGCGTGAGGCCATGGCAACTTCGGGTGAGAGTGACGATTTTGACGACGTGCTCCTACGATAATCGGCCCGACGTTTGCGGTCAACCCGGGATTCCGTTCGAGGTGCTTGCATTAAAGGTCGAGACCGTTTATACATAGGGTTGCCATTTAACTTGAAGGGGATGATCGTGCTCAACCTATTCGGATCGAATTACAACGTATGCGACGGCCTCTCGCGCCGCGACTTCCTCGCCGCGGGCGCCCTGGGCGGACTCTCGCTTGCCGACGTCATGCGACTGCGGGCCCAGAGCCCCGAGCCGCGCACCTCCCCAAAATCCGTCATCATGGTGTATCTGCCGGGCGGCCCCAGCCACATTGACATGTACGATCTCAAGCCCGACGCCCCGGTCGAATTTCGCGGCGAATTCCGGCCCGTCCACACCAACGTCTCCGGCATCAACGTCTGCGAACTCATGCCGCAGCACACGCGCATCGCCGACAAATTCTCCATCGTCAACGGCATTCACTCTGTCGATACCCACAGCGCCGAACTGCTCATGCGCGGCGTTCTGGGCAATCCGAAACGACCGGTCTTCGGTTCCGTCGTGAGCCGGCTACGCAACGGCGCCGGTGTGGAAGGCATGCCGCCGTACGTCGCCCTCGGCGGCGAGAACGGCGCCGACCCCGGCGATCCGACTTACCTCGGCGTCGCCCATCGCCCCTTCACGCCCGGCGGCGTCGGGCAAAGTCTACGCCTCAACTCCGAAGTCTCCCTCGACCGACTTGCCGACCGCCAATCCCTCCTCCGCGGCTTCGACGGCATGCGCCGCGATCTCGACGACGATCGCCGAACCCTCTCCGGCATGGACGCGTTTAGCGCCCGCGCCCTCGACATGATCACCTCGCCCCGGACGCAACAGGCGTTCGATTTGAACCGCGAGTCGTCGAGAGTTCGCGAACGCTATGGTCCGGCGCAACGCTTGCTCCTGGCGCTGCGACTCGTGCAAGCGGGCGTCTCCGTCGTCACCGTGTCGCTCGCCGGCACCGTCGTCCCCGGCGGCGACTGGGACACCCATGCCGGCACGGATCAGCGCAGCGAAACGAACTTCGGCAATCTGCGCCGCAAGCTGCCGATTTATGATCAGGCGATCTACGCCCTCATCACGGATCTCTACTCGCGCGGACTCGATCAGGACGTCGCGGTCGTGGTTTGGGGCGAGTTCGGCCGCACGCCGCGAATCAACAAGAACGGCGGCCGCGATCACTGGGCGCCCGCGGGTTCCGCGCTGATCGCCGGCGGCGGCCTGCGCATGGGACAAACGATCGGCCACACCGGCCCCCGCGCCGAACGTCAGGACGGCAGCCCCTATACGCCCAGCAACGTACTCGCAACCTTGTACGGCGTTCTCGGCATCGACCCGATCCGCACACTCCCCGACCACAACGGTCGGCCGATGTACCTGCTGGACGACCGTCGCCCGATCGCGGAACTGGTATAGATCTGCCCGTTTCACGATCGGGCGGCGATAGAGGGCAGAGGCGACAGCGTCTCGGCCCACAACCGGCAGTTCGTCTCGCCTCTTTGTTTCCTTCGCTTCCCCGGGCGATTCGATTCGTCAATTCCTTTGACCGGGTTGCGCCCTGCGCTCCACGTGGCTTGCATCCCGTTGCCCCTCTCCGAGGATCGATTTCCTCATCATCATCGCCGCATTTTCTTCCCCTCCTATCTGTGGTTAGGTTCTCAGGCTTTCCCGCAAGCCTGCTCATTTTCTACCATTTGTCCCACTTTAACAAATCCTCTCAAATTCGCTGCAAACCTCGCGATTGCGTCAATCTGCGCATTCTCGGCAGACTTTTCCGCCAATTCCTCTTGACGAGGCGAGCGAAACTGCGCAGAATATGAAAGAGTTGACGAGAGATTCTGATCAAAAACGGGCAGGATGTGCCGTGATGGTGGAAGAAAGACGCCAGCGTGTTCTCGATCTTCTCGCCGAGAAAGGCTTCATGGCCCTCGGCGATCTTGCCCAGGCTACCCAGGCGTCCGAGTCCACGATTCGTCGCGATCTCGATTTCTTCGCCGAAAAAGGCGTCCTGCGACGCACCCACGGCGGAGCGATCTTCCTCAGCGACCGAGACGCGCTGCCGGCTCTCGAAGAGCGGGCGCAGATCAAGCCCGAAGAGAAGAAGTGGATCGCCCAGGCCGCGGCCGGACGCATTCAGGACGGCGACTCCGTCCTCCTCGACGGCGGCACGACCACCCTTGAAGTTGCGAAGCTGCTGGTTGGCAGGAGGGTGCAGATCGTCACGAACAGTCTGCCGATCGCGCATTTATTCGCGAGCAGCCGGGAGACCGATCTCGTCATTCTCGGCGGCTACGTTTACCCCAGGACCGGGGTCGCGCTGGGGCCGCTCACGGTACGCATGATGGAGGACATTCACGTTCACCAAACGATACTCAGCGTCGGCGGCATCACCGCCAAGGGGTTGTTCAACAGCAACCTGCTCCTGGTCGAAACCGAGCGGGCGATGATGCACTGTGCCGATGAAGTCGTGGTCGTCGCCGACCACACGAAAATGGGGAGACAGGCCCTCGCGTTCCTGTGCAAGGTCTCCGACGTTGACACGCTGATCACCGATCGCGTGCCGGGGCCTGAGCAAAGTGGCTGGTTCGAAAGTCAGGGCGTCAAACTGCTCGTGGCCGGGCAGCCCAGCAAGATCGAGGAGTTTCGATGAGCAAAGATCTCGACCGCGGACTCGTTGAGCGCATCGTCCGCGAAGCCCTGGCCCGCAAGTCAGGCGAGAAGGCGGAGCCGAAACTGGTGGTCAACGTCTCCGCACGACATGCCCATGTCACGCAGGAAGACCTCGAGCGATTGTTCGGCAAAGGCCATCAACTCAAGCCGATGAAATGGCTCTACCAGGACGGCTTCTTCGCGGCCGAGGAGACGGTGACCGTCATCGGCCCCCGGCAACGGATGATCGCGAACTTGCGCATTCTCGGCCCGTGCCGGGATCATAGCCAGGTGGAGCTCGCGTTCACCGATTCAATCGCCCTGGGTCTCGATATTCCGGTCCGCAAGAGCGGCGACCATCGCGATTCGCCCGGCTGCTGGATGATGGGCCCCGCCGGCATGATTCGTTTGGAGAAGGGCGTGATTCGCCATGAGCGGCACGTTCATTTGGGGCCGGCCGCTGCCGAATATTACAGCGTGAAGGACGGCGACCGCCTCAAGCTTCGCATCAAGAGTTCGTGTGCGGCCGTGCTGGAGGAAGTCCTGGTGCGTTTCGCGCCGGCAAGCAAGTTGGAAGTCCACATCGACACGGACGAAGGCAACGCCGTCGATTTGGCCCATGCGACGAGTTGCGAGTTGTTCAAGTGACGAAGGCGAACTAGCCACAGAGAACACAGAGAATAAACGCGGAGAGGCGAGAGTCGGAGGCATTTTCTTCCTCTGAGTCCTCTGTGATCTCTGTGGCTAGATCTACTATTTACTTCTTTTCCGAGGACCGCAGATGGCAACGAATCTCGAAGCGTTAGGAATGATCGAAACCAAGGGTTTGGCGCCGCTCGTCGAAGCGTGCGACGCCATGCTCAAGGCGGCCAACGTCACGCTCGTCGGCTGGGACAAGATTGGGTCGGGCCTGGTGACGGCGTTCATCGTCGGCGATGTCGCCGCGGTGAAGGCTGCCGTCGACGCAGGCGCCGCCGCCGCGGGACGCATCGGTGAAGTGGCCGGCATTCAGGTCATTCCCCGCCCGCACGAAGACGTCAGCAGCGTCATCCCGAAGCCGAAAACTACGAACTAACAACTTCAGTAAAGCGAGGAATCATCATGTCGAAATCTAGTGAAGCGCTCGGGATCGTCGAAGTGAAGGGGCTAATTGCCGCCGTCAGCGCCACGGACGCCATGGCGAAAGCCGCCAACGTCCGCATTCTGGACCGAGTCGCGATCGGCAACGCCTACGTCGCCACGTTCGTCCGCGGGGATGTCGGTTCCGTCAGGGCAGCCGTCGACGCTGGCGCGGCCGCCGCCCAGCAGCACGGCGAGCTCGTCAGCGCCCACGTCATCCCGCGTCCCGAAGAAGCCGTCATTAGCATGTTCTTGACCAAGTAATAGGACGCCGATCATGAAGATCTTGGTCGCCAATCTCGGAAGTACGAGCTTCAAGTATCGCCTGTTCGATATGGCAAGCGAACAGGTCCTGGCTCGCGGCGGCGTCGAACGGATCGGTTCAAGCGAATCGAAATGCTTCGTCGATGCGAACGGGAAACGCGACGATGCGACCATCGTCGCCAAGGATCATGCGGCTGCCGTGCGTTGGTGCCTCGAATCGCTCACCGCCAAGAAGTGCTTGAGTAGTACGAAGGAGCTGGCGGGCATCGGCTTCAAGGCGGTCCACGCCATGGGCGTCACCGGCGTGCAGCGCGTCGATGAACGCGTGCTCAAGGCGATGGAAGCCTACAGCGACGTTTGCCCCGCGCACAATCCGCCGTACGTGAAAGCGATGCGCTTGCTCGGCCAGGAAATGCCCGAGATTCCATTGGTGGCCGCGTTTGAAACCGGCTTCCACGAAACGATTGCCGACGCGGAAAAGCTCTACGCGATCCCGCGCGAATGGATCGAGAAGTTCGGCATCAAGAAGTGGGGCTTCCACGGCGCCAGCCATCGTTATATCGCCACACGGATGAGCGAAGTGCTGGGCAAGCCCGACGCGAAGATCGTCTCGTGCCACCTCGGCGGTTCGAGTTCGGTCTGTGCCATCAAGGCGGGGAAGTCGCAGGCAGCCAGCATGGGCATGAGCCCGCAGAGCGGCTTGCCGAACAATAACCGCGTGGGCGACTTCGACGTCTTCGCCCTACCGGTGCTCTTGCGTGGAACGGGTAGAACGCTCGAGCAATTGCTCGACGACCTGGCGGAACGAAGCGGCCTGCTTGGCCTGAGCGGTTTCAACGATCTCCGCGACATCGAGTCCGCGGCAGCGAAGAATGACGCCAAGGCGATTCAGGCGCTCGATGTTTTCGTCGCCAGCGTGCGGCATTATCTCGGCGCTTATCTATTGCTGCTCGACGGAGCGGACGCGATCGTCTTCACCGGCGGCATCGGCGAAAACAGCGTGGGCATGCGGGAAGCGGTTTGCAGGAACTTAAGTTGGCTTGGCATTCATCTCGATGACGCCAAGAACGTGTCGGCCAAGGGGGAAGCTCGCATCGACGGGCCGAAGAGCCGGGTGCAGCTCTGGATCATGCCGACCAATGAGGAACTGATTGTCGCTCGCCAAACCAAGGCGAAGCTCGAGGAGTGAAACCATGTTCTTGGCCCGTGTCACCGGCAGCGTGATCGCGACCCATAAGGTCAGCAGCATGACGGGCCACGCGCTCCTCACCGTCGAACCGCTGCGCGTCGATCCGCAAACGCGCGACAAACTCATCGGCACCGGCCGAACCTTTGTCTGCTTCGATGTGGTGGGTGCCGGGCTCGGACAAACGGTACTCATCGTACAAGGCTCGAGCGCCCGTTTGGTACCCGAGTTAGAGAAGTTGCCGACGGACGCGACGATTATCGGCATCGTCGATACGGTCAACGTGGAAAATAAGATCATTTTTAGTGCCTCTTAAGTGCGAGAATCAACATGGTAGCCGTGAGCGACGATCTCATCCGCAGCATCGTGCAAGAAGTGCTAATGAACGTGAAGAGCGCCGCGGCGCCGGCGAAGCCTGCCGGGAAGGGCTGGGGCGTGTTCAGCGACGTCGATGAAGCCGTTGCTGCCGCCGTGCCCGCGCAGCAAAAGTTCCAGGCGCTGGGCATGGAAGCGCGCCGCAAGGCGACCGACGTCATCCGCAAAATTTGCATTACTCGCGCCGAGGAATTGGGCCGGGACGAGATGGAAGAGACCAAGATCGGCCGACTCATTCACAAGATTGAGAAGCTGAAAGTGGCCGGCGAAAAGACGCTCGGCGTCGAGTGGCTCAAGACTGAAGCCTACGCCGGCGAAAACGGCATCGCCCTCGTCGAGTATGCCCCGTTCGGCGTTGTCGGCATCATTACTCCCGTGACGCATTCGCTGCCGACGCTCGCCGCCAATGCGATTAATATTCTGGCCGCGGGGAATGCGTTGATTTGCAATCCGCATCCGAGCGGCGCCCGCATCGCCTGCAAAGGCGTGCAACTCTTCAATCAAGGGATCTTCGAAGCGATCGGCATCGACAATCTGCTCACCATCATCGACAAGCCGACGCTCGAATCGGCCGAGGCGATTTTTCAGCACCGCGACGTTCGACTGCTGTGCGTGACCGGCGGACCTGCGGTCGGTCGGGCCGCGCTTCGAAGTCCGAAACGCGCCATCGTCGCCGGGCCGGGCAATCCGCCGGTCGTCGTCGATGAGACGGCCGACCTCGACAACGCCGCCCAGTCGATCATCAAGGGCGCCGCCTATGACAATAATCTTCTCTGCATCGGCGAGAAAGAAGTCTTCGCCGTCGCCTCGATCTTTGAAGAACTGCTCACTGCGATGACGAAGTACAAGGCGGTTCGCTTAAGTGCTTCGCAGATCGCCGACCTCACGAAGATCGCGTTCGGTCCCGGCGAAGGGGGCAAGACCATCGCCAATAAGGACTTAATCGGCGTCGATGCCGCGGTCCTGGCGAAAGCGATCGGCCTCACCGTGCCGAGCGACACCGAACTCCTTTTCGGCGAAACCGACGAATCGAATCCGTTCGTCGATCACGAACAGATGATGACGTTCGTGCCGTTCGTGAAGGCCGCGAACGTCGACGCGGCCATCGCGCTGGCCAAGAAGTACGAGCATGGCTACAAGCACACCGCCCTGATTCACTCGCGCAACGTCGACACCATCACGAAGATGGGCAAAGAGATGGACGTGACGATTTTCGTACAGAACGGCGCCAGTATGGCGGGCTTAGGCCTGGGCGGCGAAGGATACGCCAGCTTTAGTATTGCGACGCCGACCGGCGAAGGCGTCACGACGCCCTTGACATTCACGCGGCAACGTCGATCGAGCACGGTCGGCTCCATGCGGGTGGTGTGATATGCAGATCGGCGCCGTGGTTGGAAGTGCGTTCGGGACCATCAAGCATCCGACCTTGAACGGGTGGAAGTTGCTCGTGGTGCAGTTTCTGACGACCGACGCGAAGCCGGACGGCGAACCGGTGCTGGCGGTCGATTCATTGGGTGCAGGCGTCGGCGATAGAGTCTTGGTGACGAGCGACGGCGCCACGACGCAGAAGATGCTTGGCAAGAACACGCCGGCGCGCTGGCTCACGGTCGGGATTGTCGATTGAGGATTTTATGCGGATCGCGGAAGTCATCGGCTCGCTGACGCTTTCGAGCATGCACCCCACGCTGAAGGGGTATCGCTGGCTCATCGCGGCGCCCTTCAGCCTTCAGGGACTGCGCGACGGGAAGGCGGACGGCGAGGAGTTCGTGGTGCTCGACGAACTGGGCGCCGGCATGGGTCAGAAGATTGCCGTCAGCGAAGGAGTCGAGGCGCAGATGCCGTTCTATCCGAACAAGAAGCCGCTCGATGGGTACTGTGCGATCATTTTAGATCAGGTTCAATTAAGCAACGAAGGGGCGACGTCATGAACGAGTTCAAGATCAAAGAGCAGATGTGCGAGATCGGGCGGCGACTTTACAACAAGGGCTTCGCGGCCGCTAACGATGGGAACATCACCGTTCGGCTCAACGATAAAGAGATCCTGTGCACGCCGACGATGGTGTCGAAGGGCTTCATGAAGCCCGAGGACATCTGCAAGGTCGATTACGAAGGCAAGCAGCTCGCCGGAACGAAGCGGCGAACGAGCGAGGTGCTGCTGCATCTGGTCGTCTACAAGCATCGGCCCGACGTCGGCGCCGTGGTGCATTGCCATCCGCCGCATGCGACAGCGTTTGCCGTGGCCCATGAACCGATCCCCAAATGCGTGCTCCCCGAGGTCGAAGTATTTCTCGGCGAAGTCGCGATTGCGAAGTATGCGACGCCGGGCGATCAACGGTTGCCGAACTCGATCGTGCCGTACGTTAAGGATTGCAACACGGTGCTGCTCGCCAATCACGGCACGGTGACGTGGGGCCCGACGCTCGAGAATGCGTACTTCAATTCCGAAATTATCGACGCCTATTGTCGGATTCTAATTCTGTCGAAGATCCTGGGCCGGGTGAACTACTTTAGTGCCGGCGAGAACAAAGAACTCATGGAGTTCAAGAAGAAGCTCAAGCTCGACGATCCGCGACTCAATCGGCCTGACTGCGACTTGTGCGGACCCAGCATTTTCGCGCAGGGTTATGGCGACTTCGTGCCGCAACCGTACGCGTTCACGACCGAGACCGAGACTGGCGTGGGGCCGACCGAAGATTGCAGTTGGAGCGGCGAGTGCGAATGCAAGCCGGAGCCCAAGAAGCCGGCGACGAAAGATATGGATCAACTGGTGAAGACGATTACGGATCAAGTCATGGCCGCCCTCGCGGGAAACCCGGCGTAGTAATTTCCGAGCCGGAAGCGTTAGCGACGAACGTCCCGGCAGTTAAGTGAATAGTCGTCGCTTACGCTTCCGGCTCGGAAAGGCAATTTAAAGGGCGACACCATGAAAGTCAGCATCGTAGGCGGTGGCGGGTTGGTCGGCAGCATGACGGCGTACGCGCTTCAGTGTGCGGGCATCGTCAGCGATCTGTGTATCCTCGACGCCAATGCCGACATGGGCAAGGGCGTCGCGCTTGATCTGCTGCACGGCTCTAGCCTCGTCGCGGATCAACGGATTCACGCGGGCGATATGTCCGACATCAAGACGAGCGACGTCGTCGTCGTCACCGCGGGGTTGCGCCGCAAGCCGGACGAGAGCCGACTCGATCTCATCAATCGCAATGTCGATCTTTTCCTCGGCCTGCTCGAACAAATGAAGCAAGCGAGCTTCAAAGAGAACGGCTACTTAGTGGTCGTGAGCAATCCGGTCGATGTGCTGACGTATCTCGCGGTCAAACGTTCCGGGCTGCCGGCCAATCGCGTGCTCGGTTTGGGGACGGTGCTCGATACTGCTCGCTTCCAGAGTTACTTGGCCCGCAAGCTGAAGGTTCCGGCCACGCAGGTGAAGGCACTGATTCTCGGCGAACATGGCGACAGCATGGTGCCGATCTGGTCGAGTGCCACGGTCGGCGGATTTTCGCTGGAGCAATGGCCCGGCTTTGACGCCCAGGTCGGCAAAGAGGTCTTCGAAGACACGAAAACGTCGGGCGCCCAGGTGATCAAGCTCAAAGGGGGCTCGGGCTTCGCGGTCGGTATTTCGATTCGCGAAGTCGTGCAGGCGATTCTGCTCGATAGTCGAAAGATCTTGCCGGTCAGCACCCTCATGAACGGCTCGTATGGGCTTTACGATGTGTGCCTGTCGGTGCCGACGGAAGTCGGGTGCGGCGGGGCACGGAAGCAGCTCGAATTGCCGCTCACGCCGAAGGAGCGGCTGGGATTGCAGAACTCGGCACGCGTGTTGCGCGAAACCATTGCGGCGGTCGAATCGCGACTCGGGGCCGGCGGCGCGGCGAAGGCAGCGCCCGCGGTCACGACATCGGGCAGTAACGGACGCGAGATTCCGCGTTCGGCGTGGGGCGCCAAGAAGTAACATCATGGATAAATCACTCGATCAGAAGCTACAGCGGATCCACGCCGACCCGGTGCGGTGTAAGGACTTCATCCTCGCCGACGCCAAGGATGCGGACATGGCCTTCGGCATTGCCAGCCCCGGCAAGTTGGCCGACGGGCGGGTGCGCAGCCTGCAAGAGTATCGCAATCTCATGGAGCAGATCACCAAGCAGGGCCTCGTCGACATCATGCTCATGTCGGCCCATTCGAATGAAATCCTCGCGCAACAAAAGCGGATCTTCGACAATAGCCACGTGACTCCCGCGGCCCGCGCAAATGACACGACCGACATCCACCTCCCGCGCGGCGGCAACATCGCAGCCGCAGCGTCGATGCCCTTCCGCAGCGCCAGCATCGATCACATCCAGTGCGGCCGCCTCGATCCCACGCCCGAGGAACGCAAGCGCGGAACCAATCTCGGGCTTTACAGCATCACCTTCCAGAACGACGCGGCCATCGATCGCAACGCTCTCGAAGAATACAAGCAGTTTCGCCTGGAAGCCGAACGCAAAGGCTTTCGCCACTTCCTGGAAATCTTCGATCCGAATCGCCCCGACTCGGTCGATCCCAAACTACTGCCGGGATTCATCAACGACGCCATCGCCCGCACGCTCGCCGGCGTCACCGAAAAGGGTCGGCCGATCTTTCTCAAGATGGTCTATCACGGCCCGGCCGCGATGGAGGAGTTGGTTCACTACGATCCGCACCTGGTCGTCGGCATCCTCGGCGGCGGCGCGGGGACCACCCTCGATGCGTTCAAGCTGCTGGCCGAGGCGAAGAAGTACGGCGCCCGCGTCGCCCTCTATGGCCGAAAGATCAACAACGCCGAGAATCAGCTCGCGTTCATCCAGTTCCTACGGCTCATCGCCGACGGGGAGATCGAACCCGAGGAAGCGGTGAAGGCGTATCACGGCGTGCTGCAACAACTCAAGATCCAGCCGCAGCGGTCGCTCAGGGATGATTTAGTACTGCAGACGAACGTGATGAGCTACAGCGGCAACGGCACGACCGTAAGCCTGCCCCCGGCCCCGAGTGCGAATGGTAAGCATGTAAGTAAGACGACGGCGAAGGAACCCGATTTCGCGAAGATGACGGCGGCGGAGAAGGTCGCATGGCATCGCGCGAAATGGGCGCGAATTCTTGGCTAATTTGCCGGCCGGCTCAAGAAGACGTAGGCGCTCATGTAGGTTTTAAGTAGACCATTTGCTTCCGCAGCCTCGATCAATTTATCTTGATAGATCTTGGGATCGACGTTTTGCTTGAAGCAGAACGATTGGTGAAATCGAGCGATCTCTCGTAGTCTGGCACGGGATTCATTCTCCTCGTGCGACGCCTTCATCCATAGATGCGCGACCTGAAGGAATAACCCGATCGTAAGCAGCGTCCAAAGAAAGTTAAGCAAATCTCGCATCGATAGTTCCCCGCGGCTCGTTCGATAACTGCGACTCCGCCAACTCCAGCGCCTTGAGCAACCCCATCGCCTTGTTCATCGTCTCCTCGCGTTCCTGCTCGGGGACGCTGTCCGCGACGATGCCGGCGCCGGCTTGCAGGTACACCGTCTGTTTGTGAATGACCATCGTCCGTAGGGCGATGCAAGTATCCATGTTGCCGGAGAAATCGATGTAGCCGACGGCGCCGCCGTAGGGGCCGCGGCGGTGCGGCTCTAGTTCGTCGATGATCTCCATCGCTCGGATCTTGGGGGCGCCGCTCAGCGTGCCGGCGGGGAGGCACGAACGCATCGCGTCGAAGCTCGACATGCCGGGCTGCAACTTGCCGGTCACGTTGCTGCAAATGTGCATGACGTGGCTGTAGCGCTCGACCTGCATCACGTCGCTGATCTCGACGGTGCCGTAGCGGGCGACGCGGCCCACGTCGTTGCGGCCCAGATCCACCAGCATGATATGCTCGGCCCGCTCCTTGGGGTCGTCGATCAATTCCTTGGCGAGGGCCGCGTCTTCTTCCTCGGTCTTGCCGCGCTTGCGCGTGCCGGCGAGCGGGCGGATCGTCACCTTGTCTTCCTCGACGCGCACCATGATCTCGGGCGAGCTGCCGACGAGGGTGAGATCGGGGCCCGATTGCAGATAGAAGAGAAACGGGCTCGGGTTGACGATGCGCAACGTGCGGTAGATGTCGAACGGATGGGCCTTCGTCTGCGTGGTAATTCGCTGACTGAGCACCACCTGAAAGACGTCGCCGGCGCGGATGTAGTCCTTGGCCTTCTCGACCGCTTGCTCGTAGCCGCCGGGGGCGAAGTTGCTCGTGAAGGAACGCGTGACCTTCTCCTGCGTGGCGATGTCGGGGCAGGCGAGGTTCGAACCCGGAGCTTGCAGCAGTAGGGCCCATTCATCGACCCGTTTACAGGCTTCCTCGTAGGAACGCTGCGGATCCTTCGGATCGACGTGGGCATGGGCGACGACGGCGAGCGTCTTGTTGATGTGATCGAAGATCACCATGCGGTCGAAGAACGCGAACGACAGATCGGGGAGGCCGCGATCGTCCTGCGGCGGATTGGGGAGACGCTCGGCATAGCGGACGGTGTCGTAGCCCGCGTAACCGACGGCGCCGCCGCAGAATCGCGGCAGCCCGGGGACGTGCGGAGCGTGATAGAGTTCGAGCTTCTCTTCGAGCAACCGCAGCGGATCGGGATGTTCGAATTCCTGGTGGGTGCGGGCATGCGGATCGTCGATGCGGACTTTGCGGTCCCAGGCCTGGAATAAGAGGAAGGGCCGAGACGCGAGGAAGCTGTACCGCCCGACGCGTTCGCCGCCGACGACGCTTTCGAAGAGGAACGACCAGTCGCCCGCCTGGATTTTGCGGAACGCGGCCACGGGCGTGAGGGTATCGCCCATGAGTTGGCGAAAGACCGGCACCAGCGCCTGGCCCTGGGCCAGGCGGCGAAATTCTTCCAGACTCGGCAGATGACGCATGCAAAACCTCTGAGTATCAATTCAAGAGCCGCGACCGCGAGAGAGCGGCCATTTCCGAGCCGCGAGCGTGAGCGACCGACCAAAGATACAATCGCCGAAGCGTTGGCCGGTCGCTCACGCTCGCGGCTCGGAAAAGCTCCTCGGCTCTTATTCCTGCCCGCTCGCCACCTGCGGCGTGTGGCCCATCTTGCGCAGCTCGGCCAAGACCGACTCGACTCGCCCTGGCCGAATCAGCAGCACGCGCTCGGAGAGTCGGCCCACGATGTCCTGCGCGAGCTTGCGCGAGGCGAGCAACTCCTCCGCGAGGATTGCGTCCTCCGTTTGTACGAGACAGACGCGACGATGAAGCTTGACCGGGATGCGTGCTTTTTCCATGACGTCCATTCTATATTTTTCAGACGGGGTAGCCCGCGCGCCGGTCACGCGTTAAAATTACCGAGACGTCTCCCACCATCTTGCGCGAAAACGACCATGCACACACGACGCGATTTCCTGATGCAAGGTTTCGGTTCCCTGGCGCTCTCATATCTCCTGAGCCGCGAATCGCAAGGGCAGGCGCCGTCGCCGCTCGCGGCTCGGCCGGGGCATCTGCCGGCGCGGGCCAAGAGCGTTATCTTTCTCTTCATGGAAGGAGGACCGAGCCATCTCGATCTCTTCGACCCGAAGCCGCTCCTCAATCGCATGGCCGGGCAGCAACTGCCGAGTTCATTTCGGCCGGTGATTCTGCCGATGGGCGAGAACGATTCGCCGCTCTTGGCATCGCGTCGCAAGTGGGCGCGACATGGGCAGAGCGGGCTGTGGGTTTCGGATTGGTATCCGCATGTCGCCGAGTGCGTCGACGACCTCGCCGTCATTCGCTCGTGCTGGGGCAACGGTCTCAATCACTCCAACGGCGTGTGCCAGATGAACACGGGCTCGACGCTTGCCGGTCGGCCGTCGCTCGGCTCGTGGGTGACCTATGGACTCGGCACCGTGAATCAGAATCTGCCGGCGTTCGTGGTCATGCAGGATAATCCCGCCACGGTAACGAACGGCCCGCGCAACTGGGGGGCCGGGTTCATGCCCGCGGTCTACCAGGGAACGCGCCTTCAGAGCGGCACGGAACCGATTCCGAATCTGCTGCCGCCGGCCAGCGTCAGCGACGCCCAGCAGCGCGGCCGACTCGATCTGCTCGCTCAACTGAATCGGACGCATGCCCAGGCTCGGCCGCTGCAGACGGAACTCGACGCCCGCATCGCCAGCTATGAACTCGCGTTTCGCATGCAGACGACGGCGGCCGAGGCGGTCGAGATCCCCGACGAGACCGAGGAGACGAAGCAGCTGTACGGCATGGACCAGCGCGAGACGGCGTCGTTTGGCCGGATGTGTCTCCTGGCTCGGCGCATGGTCGAGCGCGACGTTCGCTTCGTGCAGCTCTATCACGGCGCCGGGAACAAGTGGGATGCGCATTCGGGGTTGGAACGGAATCATACGGACAATTGCCGAAGCTCGGACAAGCCGGTCGCGGGGCTGCTCAAGGATTTGAAGCGGCGCGGGCTGCTCGATTCGACGCTGGTGATCTGGGGCGGCGAGTTCGGCCGCACGCCGATGTCGGAGAAGGGGGACGGTCGAGATCACAACCCGTACGGCTTCACGATGTTCATGGCCGGCGGCGGCGTCAAGGGGGGCCGAACCATCGGCAGCACCGACGAACTCGGGCTGCACGCCGTCGAAGATCGACTCCACATCCACGATTTGCACGCGACAATTCTGTACTTGATGGGGCTGGACAACATGGCCCTCACCTATCGCTACAAAGGCCGGCCCGAACGCCCCACGCTCAACGAAGGCGAACCGTACCGGAAAATCTGCGAATGACGATCCGGGCGGCGCCCGGGTTATCGCCAAGAAGAGACGATTGCGCGGCCGCGTAATAAGCAGTATTACTGGGGACGGTCTCGCCTCAAGGGATTTTCAACGGGTCGGGCGACGACTCGTCGCGGCCTTTCGCGAACAATTCCAGCCCGGGCAAATCGGCAAGGCTCGAGTCGATGTAGAGGTGGTGCCACAGTTGGGTGGAGAGGACGCCTGCCAGACCCATTTCGATCGACGTCCTTTGACTTGAACCGACCCGCAGTTCTTTGAACGCCTTGCGCCAGTGCTCCACGGCATTTACGTCGAAATAGCCTGTTTTGCGGAGCGACGGGGGACTAAAAAGTTGCTCCACGAAAGGGGGCATGTTACCGGTGTGGAAGCTATCCAAAGGGGCGCGGAACAGCGCCTTGCGTTTCCAGGCAATCGTCTTGGGCAGCCAGCGTTCTGCAACCAGGCGGAGGAGGTACTTTTCTTTAAACCCACGCAACTTCCAGCGCGGGTGAAGCCGAGCCAAGAACGAAAAGACTTCATCATCCAGGAAAGGATAGCGGTTCTGAACCGACGAGTGCATGCCGATGCGGTCGCCCTTGGCGTGCAGCAGGAGGCCTGGCAGATGGACGCGAGCGCCCAGAGAGAGAGCCCGATGCAGGGGGTGCATGCGGTTAAGACGTTGCGTATCGAGTTCGAGGTCTGCATACGGTAAGTTCTCTGCCATTACCTGGCGCATGGAGTCGCTGTAGAATCGCAACTTGGACATGCTCATCACGCCGTAGGCATCCAGCCAACCATTGTGGCCTCCGACAATCGCCTGGACGCGGGGAAGCACGTCGACGGGAAAACGGGGCGCCCCCGTCAGGCGTAGAAAAGCCTTTCGTACGTACTTGGACACGGGCAGTCCGGGTATGAAATCGAGCATGCCCAGGAGCTTATGCAACTTGAACCAGGGATAGCTGGCGAGCCACTCGTCGGCCCCTTCGCCGGTAAGTGCCACCTTGAATCCTTGGCGGTGGACTTCCTGGGCGAGCAACAAGAGGGCGGCGCAGGCAGTGTCGATCACCGGGCTTTCCGCCGCGGCGACCAGTCGCGGATAGGTTTCTAGCACCTCCATGGCGCCGCATTGGACAATGCTCGGTTTGACGCCCACGCGTTTCGCTACCGCCCAGGCGTCCCCCGTTTCATCCAGGAGCGGGTCGCCGATTTGTATGGTAAACGCGGGAATTGGATCGCCCCTCAGCTTGCTTGCCATGGCGACCACCAGGCCGGAATCAATCCCCCCTGAAAGGTACGACGCAACAGGAACATCGGCATGAAGTCGGCGCTTGACCGCACGTAGCAGGACGTCCTCGAACTGTTCGACCAGCTGTTTAGGATCGCCGCCTTGCTCCTCCTTGCCCCAATCCGGAAAGTCGACGGTCCAGTGCACTCGGTCGCGCATGGTGCGCTTGCCTTGCGAATCGCTGGCGATCTCCAAGAAATGGCCGGGCAAGAGCGTCTGGACTCCCTCAAAGCAGGTGATGGGCCCAGGCATTGCGAAGAAGGTAAAGATATGGTTGATGCCCCGCCGATCGGGTTTCACGGGAATCGCGCCGGAAGCGAGGATCGTTTTGATCTCGCTGCCAAAATAGAGCCAAACTCCTTGCCGAGACCAGTGGAGCGGACAAATGCCAAAGCGATCCCGGGCCAAAAGGAGTCGGCGTTGTCGACCGTCGTAGAGTGCGAAAGCGTACTGCCCGTGGAGATGCTCGAAGAAGGCATCGCCATACTCCTCCCATAAATGGGGAAGAAGCTCGGCGTCAGACTGAGTACGAAAAACGTGTCCGCGGGATTCCAGCTCGGCTCGCTTCTCCGCGGTGTCGTACAGGTCGCCGTCGAAGACGACCTGGATAGCACCGTCTTCATTGGCGATCGGTTGTTTCCCGTCTTTCACTCCTGTAATGGCAAGTCGCCGGCTGGCCAGAGCGATGCCGTCCTGTCGAAAGAACGCCTCTTCATCTGGGCCGCGGTGCGCCATGGCTTTCGCCATCGCTTGCAAGGCGTGTTCCGGAATAATGCGTTGGCCCACAAGGTCGATAGCTCCGGCGATGCCGCTAATGGTTGCCTCCTGGTCTGCTGTTGGCGACGGGGCGCGCAGCGTATGGCAGAGTTCCGATTGATTCTGACGAGACTACCTGATTTCCGAACCTTATGGAATCGCAAGTTTGCACAGCATTTGGCGAGCCGAGTCGCATTCGCGGCCGGAGGAGCGAGTACTTGAAACCGCCCGGCCTCCAGGTGCTAACGCCGCTCCGGCTCACCGCAACAAGCGTCATGGTCACGAGAGGGAATACCCGATCGCATTCAGCACCAGCCACCAGGCCGTGGCGAAAATCAGGAATGCGTGCTCGAAGAACGCGGCCATGAGTAAACCGCTGAAAAACATCGTCAGCACCGCGAGAAAGAAACGCGGACTCACGAGCAGCGTCATCATGATGAACGCGAACGACGCCAGCGTCGCAATGGCGGGGAAGAGTTCGAACACGACGTGACCGCGTAGCGTGTTGAGCGAGGCGAGATTGAATGCGAGCACGAAGTACGCAATCCAGATGCGGCGGATGACAAGCTCCAGCGGCGTGGGCACCGGATCCGCGGGAGAAACGCTGCAAATCGTGCGGTAGATCAGCAACATCCCGAGCACCTCGCCGATCCAAATCGACGCGTAGGTCGCTGGCTCGTGATACTTGAGGGCGAACTCCAGATAGTAGCAGGTCAAAAAGCACGCCAGGTGCAGCCAGCCAACCAGGATGAGCGCCAGACCCCAGCCGCGCTTGCGAGCGATCTGCGCCAACTCTGCCGATGTTGTCTCCATGGCTGGGTGATAGCGGACGAGGCAAAATACGGCAAGATAGAACTCGGCGAGTCCTGACCGCGGAAGTTGTGCCCCATGTGTTCTCGACCGCGCTGTCCGTCAATAGCAGCGAGAGTCGCAGCGCAGCCCCCCTGAACCTCCGGGTGGCGAAATGGGTCATTACTATAGACGGCGCGATTGTAAAAGAGGACGGCGAAAGTTGCAAGTTACAAGCGTTCCGCATCCCGAGCCTTCGCTTCTGTCTCGCAACATGGTCTTTTTTTGTTGCCGCAACTCGTTCAGGCCAAATAAGAAAGGGCGGAAACGAAAAAAGTCAATGCGAACTGCGGGCGGATTGGTATCGCGGTTGCATTAGTTGTGAAACGCGAAGCAAAAAAGCAATCCCAATCTTCACGGAGGTTTTCGTCATGCACCTGGAACTGCTCTGCCCGTGCTGCTCGTGCCGATTCGTCGCCCCGGCCGAATGCTCCTCGGATGAAGTCTTCGACCGCATGTTCGAATCGGGCCCGCATTACGCGCTGGGCGACGGCGAAACCTTCGAAGACATGATCTTCAATACGCTGCTGGATCACGGCTCGATCGGCTGCCCCGAGTGCGGCGAGCCGGTGATGGTGACGGAAGAAAGTCTGAGTCAGCTCGCGATGGAAGTGTTGGCGCAGTGGTAAAAAAATAGGCCGGGGCATTCTTGCGAACGCCCCGGCCCTCCCCCTCTCCCAAGCCTGATGCCGGTGCGACCCGGCGGTGATTCGCCGGGAGCTGGAGGTAAGTCCAGCTCCCGGTCACAAGAAGCTCTTCCGCGAGACCTTTCCGGAGCGGTTGACCCAAAAACCGCTTGATCCAGAAAGTCGTGTGCCTCTACCCCTTTGCCGAAGTAGTGCCGATTTCCCGCAAAACCTAGCACGCGGAAGAACCTGACAAGTTTGTTTGCGACCCGTGTGTTGCGTCGCTTCAGTAGGCGGGGAGATACCCGGGCATTCCTTCATTGTCAAGAGAGTTTGCCGGGATTTTTTTATTCTTCAAGAAGCCCAACGGGCGAGGTACTCCGAATCCTTGGGAATCAGCGTGCGTTTATCCCCGGGGTTCGGAGTACCTCACCCGCGGGGCTTTGTAACCGCATGAGATCTGCGGTGATTTCGCCGGTGTTGTCCATGCGCGGGACCTTGTGTTGCCCGCCGAGCTTGCCGCGCTGTCGCATCCATTCCGCAAAGAATCCGCGCGGAACTACCAACACTTCCGGCGCCCGCATGGTGAGATCGCCGGCGCGGTGGGCGCGGTAGTCCTCGTTGATCCGGCACAGCGCCTCGTCGAGCGTGCGAATGAAATTCGACAGGTTGCTCGGTTCGCGGGCGCATTCGACGACGTAGCCGTGCCGCCCTACCGTGCCCGAGGATTGCGGAAAGATCGGCCCGACGTGAAAATCGAGCACCTCGGCCTGCGTCGCCTGGGCCGCCTCGGCGATGGCGCGTTCCACCTCTTCGCTGATCAGATGCTCGCCGAACGCGGACAGGAAGTATTTCGTGCGACCCGTGAACCGCAATAACGGCGGATCTTTGCGTTCGAAGCAGACGGTATCGCCGATTACGTAACGCCAGAGGCCGGCACACGTCGTCAGCACCACCGCGTACTGCACGCCGATCTCGATCTCCGCGAGCGTGTGGCTCGTCGCGTTCTCCTTGCCCAGTTCGTCAACCGGGACGAACTCGAAGAAGACGCCATGATCCGGGATGAGCCGCAATAATTCGTAACGCGAATCCTCGGCGGCGATGAAGCCCTCGGAGGCGGGATAGGTTTCGAGAAAGCGGACCTCATCGGAGCCGATGAGTCGGCGAAAGACGCTGCGGTAGGGATCGAACTTGGTGCCGCCATGCACGATGACGCGCAGCATGGGCCAAACGTCGGCGAGCGTCTTCTTGCCGGTGACCTGAAAGATTTTTTCGAACAGCACCAGCATCCACGAAGGGACGCCGGAAATGAGGGTGATCGGCAGTTTGACGCTCTGCTCGGCGAGCAGCACGAGTTTTTTCTCCCAATCGGTGAGCAGGGCGACGTCGAGCGGCGGATAGGCGTAGGCGCGGAGCACGGCCGGGACTTCGCGCGCCGCGATGCCGCTCAGGTCGCCCGACTGCGGAAACCTCAATCCCGGCACGAGCGGCGTCAGATCGGTGCTCCCGCCCAGGAAGAACATTCGGCCCGTGAAGAGCGCGTGCTGCGGATTGTGCCTGCGGAACCACGCCAGGCTGGTGAGGGCGGCCTGACGATTCGACGCGAGCATTTCGTGGGAGACGGGGATGTACTTGGTGGCGCCGCTGGTGGTGCCGGAGGAAAGGGCGAAGTAGGGGATGCGTCCGGGCCAGGTGACGTTGTCGAGCGTCGGGTAAGCGTCTTTCCAGTAGCCGTTCCAGAAATCTTCGTAAGTTCGGAGCGGCACGCGTTTACGGTATTCCGTGAAGCTCTGGATGCGGCCCAGGCCGTGTTCTTTACCGAAGGTGGTGTTCGCGGCCTGGCGCAGGAGGCGCAGGAGACCGTCTTGCTGTAATCCGACCGCCCAGTGTTCGTCGAGGTATCGGCAGCGGCGCTCGGCGTAACGCTGGAAGCCCCAGTCGACCGCGGAGCGAATGGGGCGGATACCGGCGACGCTTTCGAGGATCTTCGGCAATAACATGGCGACTCCGGCACGTTTCCCAGGGATAGCCATCCCTGAGCTTTCGGCTACACGGCTTCCGCGACCGCGAGTTCGCGGACGGGGTGCGTCAAAAATTCGTGAATCGCCTGGTTGATCTCTTCCGCCTTCTCGATCTGGGGGGCGTGGCCGCACTGGGGAAGCGCCAACAGTCGGCCGTGCGCGAGGAGCGGCATGGCGTCGAGCGATTGCTGCGGGTCGCAAATCTTGTCTTCCAGGCCGACGACCACGAGCGTCGGCTGTTGCAGGCGCGAGAAGCAGTCGACGATGCGATGCTCGGTGGTGCCGCGCACGGTGCGCAAGAGCCCGGTGCGCCAGCGGCGATTCTTGAATTGGCGTTCGTAGAACGTGAGCAGCCTGGGGTCGGCGCACGACGGATCGTGAAAGACGCTATGCACAAGCGATTTCATGTCGCTGCGGCGCACGCCATCGACAATCGGGAGGCGCTCCTCGTCCGACAGACCGGAAGGGCAGAGCAGCACCAACCGTGCGACCATTTCGGGAAAGCGGACGGCGAACTCGGCCGCGATCTTGCATCCCAGGCTGCTGGCGACCAGATGAAACGGCGGCGTCTGCACGAATTGATCGAGAAATTGGTAGAGTTGATCGACCAGAAACTCGACGTCGATCGGTTGGCCGTCGTCGATGCGGCGCTGCAAGCAGAGGCCGTCGTAAACGAGCAAATTGGGTAAGAAGACATCGAAGTGGCGTCGCAGGAAGGGGAGGTTGGCGTACCAACTTTCGGGCTGCTCGGCGAGTCCGTTGATGAGGATGAGCGGAGTGCGTCGGGCGTAGCCGGACGGTTCCCTGTTGAGCCAGTTACGCCAGGTGGTCAGCATGATTTTCGCTCCTTCGTAGATCAAGGACGTCCTGTGGCCCGCCGCGCGAGAACACTGCCATGGATCGATCTACGATCTGGATATGGTGCAGGATCCAGGTTACGAAAATCGAAATATTGGGTGATGTTCTGTTGAAGAAAGTGACGATTCGCGTCGGCGAAGAGGGCGCTTGGGCCGGCGAAAAGCAACACGTTCCTTGTGTTTACTCCATTGCGGGATCGGGAACGCAAGTGCTGGAAAATGTATCAGAACGTGAAAGATTTGCAAAGAGGACTTGGGGAATTTCAGAGCCGAAGCGCCCGTGACGGATTTGGCCACGTCACTGACGCTCCGGCTCTGAATCTTCAGCTCGACATCGACAGCTCGTTGAGCCAGGAACTCGGGATCGGACGGCACACCGTTTCCTCGGCGAAATGCCAGGACTGCACGCCCTTTTCGCCGACGTGCCAGGAGAAGAATGCCGGACGGTTGTTCACCATCGTGGGGAAGCCGACGCGGCCCAGTTCGGCGTCGAGGAGCACTACGCCCAGGTCTTGCAGTTCTTCCTGGTTTGCCTCGATTTCGCGTTCTTCGAGCGAGATTTCGTCCTGAATGGCGTAGCGACGCTTGCGTTCGTTCCAGGGGAGCTGACGCTTTTGACGTTCGAGTTTGTGTTGTTCGGGGCGCAAATCACTGAGGTGATGTTCGCGCTGCAAAAAATCTTCCACGATGCGATGCACCAGGGGCAGCATTTTCTGCACCGTGGGAAGGTTGAAGAGAGTGACTTCGGTTTCCGCGGTTTTGGCCATGACGGCGACTCCCAGCCCGGACCAACGATTTCTAGATACTCATATCATACGTCGGATTTCAAGGGGGAGCGAGCTTAGGGAAACAAGTTTCTTGCAGATTGCCTGCGGATTTTTCAGTCGATTCGTGCGGAAGCGAGAATTTTTTGCGGCGTCGTCAAATTACCCAACCGCCAAAGGCACCTTGGAAACGTCGATCATTGCTTCTTTGACAAAAAATAACTCGCCAATTCGCGTACGGTCGGACTCGGGTCGCCCTGCGAGATTTCGCGGACCAGCGCTTGCATGCCCGCGTCGGCCTGCTGCGACGCGGCGCGCGCGGCGCTGACGCGCACCGACGGAGCCGAATCCTGGCTGAGCCGCCGAAGCCATTCCCCGGCGTTCACGTCGGTCTGGAATAGATGGCGCACGACTTCGCTGCGCTTGTTCGGATCGGCATGCGTGATGAGCCGAGCCAGGTGCAGGTGCTGATCGCTGAGACCGCGGCTGCGCAGCACGAGTTCGCACTGTTGCCGAACTCGTGAGTCGACGTCGTTGAGCAGAAACAAAAGGTCGTCGTCGCCGGCGATTTCCGGCGCTGCACTGAGAATGACCAGCGCCGCCCGGCGAACCTCGGGCGTCGGCGCTTGCAGCAGCGGCGCGACTTTGCCGAGAATCTCCGCATCGCTGGTCTGCAGCGTCAGGTGGAGCGCCGAAAGTTGGCCGGAAGGGTCGGCCTCGCCGAGACCTTGCAAAATGAGCCGACGGCAAAAAACCGGATCGCGCTCAGCAGGCGCCAACGTCGCGGCCAGAAGCAACAGATCCGAGCGCAGCGCCGGTTGCTTTTCCGCCAGTTCCATGACGCCCCGGACTTCCTCCGCACGGAGCGTGCGCTGCGGTTCCGCCAAAAGTCGAAGGACCGCGCCTTGTCCGAAAGGAGAAAATTCTTGGTAACGCCGACACAGCTCCGAAACGTCGGGCGCCAGCAGCTTCAGGCCCGCTTCGGCCTGCAGACACGTGGGTTCGTCGCCGGCGAGCGCGGCCAAGAGATGCGGCAACGCGGCACGGCCGTACGACTTCACGACTTGCGCCTGCGCCTCGCGCTCGCCGGGACTCGCCCGCAGAAGCTGGCGGACCGCGTACCAGGCGGACAGATTCGGCAGTTGCCAAAGCCCCAGCCCGGAGGCGACGGCCAGGACGACGGTAAGGGCCAGGAACCTACGCGATTTCGCCATCTTCGCCTCCTTGCGACGCTCAGATCGGATCGACTTGGGACTGCTGAATATAGGCAATCTTTTCCGGTTGGGACAAGCCCAAACTGCCGGCGGCAACGGGAGCCGCGGAAAATTCGTTGAGGTCCGCCCCATCGGCAAACGATGAATAAACGGACCCAATCGCCGGCCTGCCGACCGGCGACCCTCCCGTATTCCGAGGTATCCGCAATGATCCAGCGTCTTTTCCTGGTCAGCGCGACGGTGCTGCTTGCCCAGTGCCAACTCGCCCAGGCAACCAACCTTTTCGCCAAGAAAGTCGATCCCCTGGTGCAGGAGATCCCTTTTGGACTCTTCGATAATCCGACTCGAGATCAGGTGAAGTCGATCACCGATCAGACGACCTTCTGCGCCCGCGGACCGGCCGAGTCGTTCACCTGCAAGTCCGACCATTATCACTATTTCCTCGACCATCCTGATCGCGCCGTCACCGCCTGGCGCCGCATGGGAGCCAAGTGCGTCTCGATTCAGCCCCTCGCCAACGACCACTTTAGCTGGAGCGACGATAACGGCGGCAAGGTCACCTGGGAAACCGTACATCGCGGACAGGGCGTCCGCGTCTGGGTGGCCGAGGGCAAGGTGCGTCCCCTCGCGGTCATGCGCCTGGTGCCGGTCAAGGTCGTCGTCATTCTCCGTTACACCGAAAACAAGAACGCCGAGGGCGTGGCGACCATCACGCATCAGACCGACCTCTTCGTGCATACCGAGAGCGACGTCCTGTCGTTGGCGGCCAAAGTACTCGGCGGTTCGGTGAAGGGCAAGGCGGAGGAGGGCCTGGGACAGTTCCAGATGTTCTTCTCATATCTGAGCTGGCGGCTGCACCGGCATCCGGAACAGGTCGCGGCGCTGCTCAAGGGAAATTGACGGACGCAAGAAAGGCGAGCGGGGGACGTAAGTCCCCCGGTACGTCATGCCGATGCAAAAGTTACTACAGCCCGCATCCCATTTTTCCTGAGCGTGACGTACCGGGGACTCGGGATCCGCGCTCGCCTAATTTGACCCAAACCGGAGTGTGACGTACCGGGGGACCTAAGTCCCCCGCTCGCCTAATTTGAAGGAGAATCCATGGACCTGCTCCCCCGACCCGACGTGCTCCGCTGCACTTTCGACAAGACCGCGCAGCCCAACCTGCCGGTCATGGAACTCCAGTGGGATCCCGACGCGCCTGGCGTCATGGATCGCAACTGGTATCTGCCCGAAAACGTCGTCCTCAAAGGGCCGGCGCCCACACGGTTCGGAGTCACCATTCATCGGCAGTCGACCAACAGCTTCCGCGTCCGGGTTCTCTGGAATCAACTCCAGCTCGCCTGGGAGAACCTCACACGCACGCAGATCCTGTGCAGCGCGCTCGCGAGCCTGCTGCAATCGCTCGGCACCGATCTGTGGTATCTATTGGAACAACCCGTTTCGGGCGAAGAAATTACGTTGGCAGCGGCTTGAGCGGCTCGGTGTCGGGATTCTCGAGCGCGAAGATGAGCATGTCGACCTTGAACGGCTTGTAGAGGATATGCTTGAGTCCCGCTTGCCGGGATTTGACCAGGGCGTGCGTGCCGTCGTAGCCGAAGCCGGTCATGAGAATGACGTGGGCCTGAGGCTGCGCCTGACGGAGTTGGCGGTACATCTCGAACCCGCCGACGTCGGGGAGGCGAATGTCCGCGAGCATGGCGTGGTAGCTGCTGAGCCGAGCGAGGGTGAGCGCCTCGGCGCCGTCGCGGGCGGTTTCGACGATGCAGCCGAGCTTGCCCAGAATCGCGTGGGCGGTTCGGCGCACGCGGTCTTCGTTGTCGACCACCAGCACGCGCAGGCCTTTGAGTTTGGGATGCGTCTCGACCGGCTTGCTCATCGGCAGCGCCAGGGCGGGGATCATGTTTTCACTGACTCTTTGAATGCTCTGCTTGATCGCCCGGGCGCCGGTCAGGATTTTTTTGAGTTTTTCCGCCATCTCCGGTTCGTGGCCGATCCAGCGTTCCAGAATGGACGTTGCCACCGTCAAGATCTCATCGACGGGGAGCGCCACCTCGCGGTTGATCGCCTCGATCTGCTGGGCAGCGACGGTCTGCTTCTCGAATTGCAGCAGTTCGAACGTGTGCAGCGCGGTGGAGAGTTCCCGGCAAAAGATCTCCGCGAACTGGACTTCTTGCGAACTGAAGGCGCTGGTCTCGGGGCTTTCGACGTTGAAGGTGCCGATCACCTTTTCATCCCACTTGAGCGGGATGGTGAGCGAACTCCGCGCTCCCTTGGCGCCCTCGATGTAATGCGGATCGTGCGCGGCGTCAGTACAGACGTAGGTCTTGCCCGTCGCGGCGACGTATCCCGTCACGCCGTTGCCGGACTCGTTGGCATAGAGTTGACGTTCCTCCGCTTCCGGCGTCATCCCCTCGGCGAGCAGCGACGTGAGTTCGCCATTGAGGTTGAGCAGGCGGATTTCGATCACGTCGTAATGCAGCAGATCGTGCGTGAATTGGCGAATCTTGTCCTTGAGGAAGTCGACCCGTTCCTCCTCGGCCATCTCCGCCATCTTGTCGGTGTTAAACCCGGCGAGTTCGCCGCTGGCCTGATGCAGGCGATCCAGGATTTGCTGTTGCGCCTGGCTGGCGGTTTCATCCTGGCCCAGGGCGAGGACGAAATCGCAGCGGCCTTGAGGCGTCTTGATCGGCGTTAAACGAAGGGAGAGGAGTCGCGAATCGTGTTGCAGGCGGGTCTGAAAAGCGTGTCCTTGAAAGGCGGCGGCGAGAGCGTCTTTGATTTGGGGATCGCCCAGGATCTCGGCGAAATCCCTGCCCAGAGGCGGGCCTCCCAACCATTTCTCGAACGTCGCATTTGCCCAGACGATGCGCCGATCCAGCCGAATCAGCGCCACGCCCCCGCCCAGCGCTTCCAGCACGGCCGGCAACAGCAGCGATGAATTCCCGCCGGTCACCACCGCGTCGAACGATTGTTCGCCCAAAAGCAAGACCGCCTCCGGAAGCCCAGGAGCCGTCACCATATCCCAGTCCGGCGGCATCGGCCGGGTGGCATGCATCTCGTCCATCACCAATACTCGCAGCCGATCTGCCAACGTACGCTCCCCATTTTATCTCCCAGCCATTATAGTTTCTTCATCTCGTTCCTACAAGCGACTCGGCCATTCCCCCCCGCTCGCCTTTGCTTCACCCCGGAGAGCTGTCATGATTCGTACGATGTTCACGCTACTGATGTTCGCGACCGCCGCTCAGGCCCAGGAACCCAAGAAACTCCTGCTGCTCGCCCAAAAAGCCGACGGGCATCCGGTCGGTACCCACGAGTATCGGCCCGGGCTCAAGATTGTGCAGACCCTCCTGCAGAAATCGTCGAACTTGCAAGTCGAGCTGGTGATGGCCGACGATCCGTGGAAGGAAGGCCCGGAATTGCTGAAGCAGGCGGACGGCGTCGTCCTCTTTTTGACGCAAGGCGCCCACTGGGTTCGCGGCGAACCGAAACGGCTGGCGGCATTCCAGGAATTGGCGAAACGCGGCGGAGGCTGTGCGGTGATTCACTGGGGCATGGGGACCAAGGAGGACGCCGACATCGCCGACTTCGTCGCCCTGTTCGGCGGCTGCCATGGCGGGCCTCAGCGCAAGTACCAGGTCATCCCCGAAGCACAGGTCAAGCTGGCGACCTCCGACCATCCCGTTGTGCGAGGCCTGGCGCCATTCCAGGCCCGCGACGAATTTTACTACAAGCTCTGGTTCCCCAAGGACCGGACTGGTTTCACGCCTCTCTGGCAAGTCGTGATCGACAGGACGCCCGAAACGGTCGCCTGGGCCTGGCAGCGCCCCGACCGCGGACGTTCCTTCGGCCTGAGCGGACTCCACTTCCACGCCAACTGGAGCGAACCGGAATATCGTCGGCTCATGGTCCAGGGCATCCTGTGGACGATGCACCGCGATATCCCGGCCCAGGGCGTCAATGTCGAGATCCGCAAGAAAGATCTGGAATTGCCGTAGGAGCGGAGGCGGCGCGTAGAAACCGACGCGCGCACCCCCGCGCATCTGTCGGCCGAAGAGATCGCCACTCCGGGAACGCAGATCATGCAGAGCGGCGTGCAAGTCACGCTCATCGAGTGATCTCAAAGGTCTTCGTTTAGGCGAGCGGCAACACTTCGCTTACCCGTCAGCTGCTCTTTTCTGGGAAGAGCGAAAAGAGGAAGATGGTAGGCGTGTCGATCATTTTCCTTCGGGGTCAGAGTCATGGAAGACTCCAGCGAGTGTCTTGAAGC
>JBBQPM010000006.1:0-110562 GCA_038217425.1 Gemmatales bacterium | reverse complement strand
ATCCCCGCGGATAAGGGCGTCGACGTCGTCACGCGCTTGCAGGAACTCGGCATCCTCACGCGCGGCTCAGGGGCCGACAACATTCGCAACGTCACCGGCAGTCCGACCGCGGGGATCGATCCCCAGGAACTCATCGACACGCAGCCGCTCGCCCGGGCCATGCACCACACGATTCTCAACAACCGCGAGATGTACGGCTTGCCGCGCAAGTTCAACATCGCCTTCGACGGCGGCGGCGCCATCAGCGCCCTCGAAGACACCAACGACATCGGCTTCACCGCCGTCCGCGTTCGGCCCGGTTTCACCGTCCCCGCGGGAGTTTACTTCCGCCTCCAGCTCGGCGGCATCACAGGCCACAAGGACTTCGCCCGCGATACCGGCGTTCTCCTTAAACCCGATCAATGCATCCCCGTCGCCGTCGCCATCGTCCGCGTCTTCATCGACCAGGGCGACCGAACCGATCGCAACAAGGCTCGGTTCAAGTACGTCCTCGACCGCTGGGGCTTCGCCAAATTCATGGAGGAGACCGAGAAGAAGCTGCCGTTCAAGCTGACCCGGCTGCCGATCGAACAATGCGAGCCGCGTCCGCCGGTTCTCAAACATGGGCATCTCGGCTTTCATCCGCAACGGCAAGCTGGCCTTTACTACGTCGGCGTACTGCTCCCGGTAGGCCGGCTGAGTGCCGAGCAGATGTGCGGTCTAGCCGGCATCGCCGACCGTTATGGCAGCGGCACGATTCGCCTCACCGTCTGGCAGAATCTGCTCATCAGCGATATCTCCGAAGACAAGATCCCGGCTGTGCAACAAGAGATCGAAGCGCTCGGTTTGCACTGGAAAGCGACGAACCTCCGCGGCGCGCTGGTGGCGTGTACCGGGAAAGCTGGGTGTAAGTTTGCCGCGTCCAATACGAAGCGTCACGCGCTGGCCATCGCCGACGCCGTCGAGGCGAATCTCGAACTCGACCAGCCGATCAACATTCACGTCACCGGCTGCCCGAACTCGTGCGCCCAGCATTATCTCGGCGACATCGGCTTGCTCGGCGCTGGCGTGGAGGTCGGAGACGACGTCGTCGAGGGGTATCACCTCTTCGTCGGCGGCGGCTACGGCGTGGAACAGAACATCGGCCGAGAGTTGTTCCGCAGCGTCCCGGCGACGGAGGCGCCCACGCTCGTCCTGCGCCTGTTGAAAGCGTTCGTCAAGCATCGCGCCCATCCGTCCGAGCCGTTTATCGACTTCGTCAAAAAGCATCCTACCGACGAACTCAAGAAGTGGACCGAAGCAGAGCTAGCGTAGTTTCGCGAGGTGACTCATGGTCGTCCCCGTCCTTCCGGAAAGTGCACCGTTCTCGCCGGCACAGCGCGCCTGGCTGAACGGCTTCTTCGCCGGCGCCTTCGGCGTCGCTCCGAACGGCGCGACACAGCCCGCGCTCGCCGCGGCCCCCGCTCCAGTCGCCGAGGAAGATTTCCCCTGGCACGATCCCGCCTTACCCATGGAAGATCGTCTCAAGCTCGCGGACGGCAAAGCCCTCGACCGCAGACTTATGGCCTCGATGGCACAGCTCGACTGCGGCGCCTGCGGCTACGTCTGCAAAACCTACTCCGAAGCCCTCGCGTCGGGACAGGAGAAAGATCTCACCAAGTGCTCTCCCGGCGGCAAGGACACGGCCAAGAAACTAAAAGAACTCCTTGCCGCGAACAAGGAACTGGCGGTCGCGGTCAACGGCCATCCTGCAAATTCCAACGGCGCCGCCAAATCCAACGACGTTCACGCCAAGTTCGATCGCCACAACCCGGCGCCCGCGCCGCTGATCCAGTGCCGTCGCCTCACGAACGAGGCTTCGGAGAAAGACGTTCGCTTCGTTAATATCAACCTCAAGGGGAGCGGGCTCGACTACGAAGTCGGCGACGCTCTGGGCGTCTTCCCCGAAAACTGCCCCGATCTCGTCGAATCGATTCTCAAGGAACTGAACGCCCGCGGTGACGAACTCGTTACGGCTCCGGACGGCCGGCAGGTTCTGTCATACGACGCCCTGACGCGCGAGTACTCCATCACCAAGATGAACGACGCGATCACGAGCTTGCTGGCCGACTACGCGACCGATTCGGCCGAGGCAAGCGACCTTCGCGCCCTCGTCGACAACGATCAGGCCGGCGTCCTCGAGTGGTGGGATCTGCTGGACGTGCTCATGCAGTTCCCGACCGCCAGACCGCCGATCGCCGAACTCATTGCGGCACTGGCGCCCTTGCAGTCCCGGCTTTACTCGATCTCGTCGTCGCTCAAAGCGCATCCGGGCGAAGTCCACCTCACAGTCGGCGTCGTGCGCTACACTAAGAACAATCGCCTGCGGAAAGGCGTGGCTTCCTCGTTCCTCACCGAACGCATTCGCCCGCGGCAAAAGCTGCGCGTCTTTGTGCAAACGTCCCACGGCTTCCGCGTTCCCGCCAATCCCGATACGCCCATGATCATGGTCGGCCCTGGAACCGGCATCGCCCCGTTCCGCGCCTTCCTCGAAGAACGGCACGCAACCGGAGCTCGCGGGAAAAATTGGCTCTTCTTCGGCGACCAACGCCAGGAGTATGACTTCCTCTATCGCGACGAACTCCAGCGACTCGTCTCCGCGGGCGTGCTGTCCCGGCTCGACACCGCCTTCTCCCGCGATCAGGAGGAGAAGATCTACGTGCAGCACCGTCTCATGGAAAACTCGCGCGAGATCTGGGCCTGGTTGCAGGAGGGCGCCCATTTCTACGTCTGTGGCGACGCCCGGCGCATGGCGCTCGACGTCGATCGCGCCCTCAACGTGATCGTCGCGGCGCAGGGGAACATGTGCCCCGAAGATGCGAAAGAGTATGTGAAGAACCTGAGTAAGGCGAAACGCTACCAACGCGACGTGTACTGAGAAGTGCTGCTTGCGACAATTAGATTCCGCTTTTGACTTCCGAGCGATCCGGCGACCCATCGGTTCGAGGCGGCGGCGCTTCTTTGGGGTAGGGATTTCCGGGAGGAGTGTAGCGCACTTCCATCTTTGCCACCGCGCGGCCTTCGGGGCGTTCCGACTCGACGTAGACGCTTCCGGTCAACGTCCAGTATTGGGCGTTGGTTTGGCAGCCGATCAGGAATATCGCGAGCAGCGGAATGAGCCGTTTCATGGAAATCCTTCCTTCGCCCAGAACTTACCAACGGATTGGGCTTGACATCCTCTTTGCAACGCTCGTGCCACAGCGGAGAATAGTAAGCTGAGGGCGACCAGGAAGTATGGGCCGGCGGCGATCCGTAAGATGGGAAGACTTTGCGGGTAGGCGGTGAGAAATGTTCCCCCCGGCGAGAGAAACTTGCATTCTTGCAGAGTCGGAAATTACAATCGTCGTAGGCAATCACGGCAACAGGATACGAAACCCGGCCGACGGGTACGCGGATCCTTCGAAACCCTGATCCCCCGCGAAACTCAGTAAGCGGGGTAACTGCGCCGCGGCGTCGGCCGGGCTCAGGCCGCGCGCCAGCACCATGTCCAGAAACGTAAACTCTGCGATCGCGCTCGCCGCCCAGTCGACCGACGTCGTGTAACCCGAGATCGGGAACCGCAATGACTTCGCCAATTCGCGCCTGAGCGGCCCGTCCTGCATCGTCAAACATGCCGAGAAGTGCAGCAGCTTGACGTTGCTTGCATACTGCAAGCTCTCGGAAATCGCCTGAGGCTTGACCGTCTGGCCCTGAACTCCCAGACCCTCGGCCGTGCCGTGCGAGGCGAGGACGACCACGGTGGGATCGGGGAGGAACATCAAATCTCGGCACCATTGACGCAGGCCGGCCTCATTGCTGAAAAAGCGGTGGCAGAATTGCACGCCGGGAATCCGGGCGAAGAATTCCTTGAGCATGCCGCCAAAGGAATACTCGGTATCCATGAGGTGGCGTTGCCAGTGCGCCTCGATCACGACGAGACACGTCTTTCCCGTGGGGGCAAGTCGGTCGCCGACCCAGGGCTGCCAGCTGGCGGCGCCGTCCTGTCGCCATTGGCCCGCGAAACTGCCGCCGTCACGCGCGAGCGTGAAACGTCCTTCCCCGCCGGCCTTGGGTTCCTGATAGCGGAAAACGAGCTCACCGTCCTGCAACTGGCCCTCGATGGAGGAATCGCCGAGCCCGTCGTAGAAGCCGACGACGCGCTCGCCCTCTTGCATGAGCCGCATGAGGCCAAAGGTGCTGGTCCAGATGCCTTCGAAACCGCGTTCGCCGGACCAGGAAAGCCAGCGTTCTTGCCCGTCCTGGCGCCATTGGCCTTCAAAGCGACCGGACTTGACGAGTGCAAACCAGCCTGTTCCGCTGGCGTCCGGTTCCTGAAACGTGAAGTTCAGTCGGCCGTCGGCAACGCGTCCTTCGATCGTATTCTCGAGGTCGCGGCCGTACCGGCCCTGCACGCGGTCGCTGGCTTGTTCCAAGTGCATGGGGCCGTAGGTAGCGAACCATTGGCCCGCGAAGTTGGGGCCGGTCGCGGCAGTGGTGGATTTGTTGAAGAAGCCAAGCATTTCAAAGACCTGCTCATTGGACAACGCACTCAATGTTACGAAATCTCGAGTACGGATTTGACGGACTGCTCAATCTTCCGCATTGTATCGTCTGATAGTTCGCCAATCCTACGCAGATCGACCTCAACGACGACGCCGCGCTTCATAGGTCTTTCCGAACCAAGTCATCGTCTTCGGGATTGTCCCAGTTACGAGCGGGCGAAGTAGGCCCTGCATAGCTTCGTAGGCCTTTCGCCGGATGAGCCGAACTCTTCGCGTGTTTGAGGATTGACCGCGACGGCGGGGCATTCAGCGTGGATTGCGCGGACCTGCGCTTGCGTGAGTTCGATCATGACAGTTTCCTTTCCTGCATGATACACGAAACCCTCGCAAGTCGAAGACCCGCGAGGGTGCATAATAGCGGCGGTCGGACTTGAACCAACGACCTTGGCCTTATGAAGACCCTGCTCTAACCAACTGAGCTACGCCGCCTCATTTCCAGAATTTTAAGCCCACGGCTCGTCTTTTCAAGACCAGAAACCGAGCTTCTCGGTTCACGTTTCCAGCGATTCCGTCTGCAACCCCAACCACAGGCCCTCCCGCGTCTTACCCACGATGTAGACCTTGAGCTGCCCCTGGCCGATCTTGAAAATCCGCAGGTCGCTGAGATTGTTGAGGAGCACCTTCGTCAGATGCTGGTACTTCTTGACGATCGCCTTTTCGTCCTCGCCGTGCCATTTTTGGTCCTGCGACATCAGGCCGAAGACGCGGTCGAACTTTTCCTCCGAAACCGGCGCGCCCTCGGGCGAAGCGGTCAGCTTTAAGATGTTCTTCTTGGTCACCGGTTCGTCCGTCTCCAGGGCGACGACCCGGAACGGGGCGTCTTTCTCGCTCATGTACATCAGACCGCGGGCGGCTTTGCGCAACGCGGTCAGCGTGGGATGCGTCATCTCTGCCTACTTTCCGGTTGAGGCCGAATCGACCTTCTTTTTGAGCGGATCAATAATCTCTGCAGGGACGTTGCCGAAGAAACGCAGGCCCACGAGTTGTTCGATGTTCTCCACCGACACGACGTAGTTGGACCAGGGAACTTCCTTGACGGGTTCCGTGGTGTTGGGCATGAGCACGCCAATCACTCGCGTATTCTTGTTGAACTTGGGAACGGGTCCGTCGGCGCCGGGGGGATCGAGGATGGCGATCACTTTCCAGCAACTCTTGGGGACGACGACGCGCATTTCGTAGTCGGTGTGCTTGAACGTGCCGCGTTCGCTTTTGCCGCCGATGCCGTGGGGACCGCAGATGATGTGGAGTTCCTTGTTGTTCTTGAAGCAGTAATCTCGGCACCACATTTCGAGGTTGTTCCAGGTTCCGCCGTTGAGTTCCTCGGTTTGCGGGACCATGTTCGTCATGATGAACGTCGCCTTCGCGTTGTTCTCGGTGTTGTTGCGATGGCTGCTGGGGCACATGTGTCCGCGCGTCATGCCGGTTCGGTTGAAGTGATAGTCGAATGGCTTGACGTGGTAAAACTGTTTAGGAAGATCGTCGTCAGGAAAGAACAGGACCGAGCGTTCGGCCCGGCCCATGTCGCTTTTGCGGAGCCGATAGCTGACCCAGTTGGGCGTGCCGCGTTTGCTGTTGTAGGAAAGGGCGTATTGATCGCGAACGATGAGGTAGTTCGTCGGATCGGGATTGCGGGGGTCGTGGACGGCATTGGAAGGATTGCCGAGGGCGAGATGGACGTCGCCCGGTTTCGATTTGGGCTGCAGGGCAGGGGGGGCCTGAGCGCAGGCGAGGGAACTCGCCAATAGAAAGAGCATCAGCGCGAAACGTTTCATCGGAGACCTCCGCCCTGGATTGCGTTTGATTCCCCATTGATTCTAGGGGAAACCTCACACGCTGGCTTGCGTGACCCGCGCGAGTAACGATTCGACGTTGTCGTCGACGATAAGGAAGTCTCGGTATCGTGGTTTGGTGAAGCCTTCGTCGATGGTATGGTCGATCCAGGCAAGCAGGGGATCGAAGAAGTGCTCGAGGTTGAGCATACCGATCGGTTTGTTGAGGAATTTGAGCTGTTTCCAGGTGAGCATCTCGAACATTTCGTCGGCCGTGCCGTAGCCGCCGGGGAGTGCGAGGAAGGCGTCGGCGAGGTCGGCCATGAGGGCTTTGCGTTCGTGCATGGAGCGGACGATGTGGGTTTCGGTGATGCGCGGGTGGGCGAGTTCGCGTTCGACGAGGGCTTGCGGGAGGACGCCGATGACCTTGCCGCCGGCGTCGAGGACGGCGTCGGCGAGGATGCCCATGAGTCCGATGTTGCCGCCGCCGTAGACGAGTTCGAGTCCGCGTTGAGCGATGGCGGCTCCGAGTTCACGCGTTCGCTGACTGAAGACCGCCCGGCCGCCTTGTCGGGAACCGCAGAATACGCAAAGTCGTCTCATGACGGCCCCTCTAGGGGTTGGCGTGCGGGAGAAAGAAGACGCCGGTAATGAACGTACCGATCCACAGCCCTAAAAACAACACGCCGAGCGGCACATGGAGCGAACGCGATCGCCGCAAACCGGTGACGAGCATGACTACCATGACGGCGGCCGCGGGCATCGAGAACATCAGATGCGTTCGAAGGGCCGGCTTCGCCTGGTGGGCTTCGAAAAAGTCATCGAAGATCTTCGGCGCAACCAGTCGAGCGACGACCTCCAGGCCAACGAGTGCCGTGAGCGTCAGCACGAAGAATACGATATTGATTCGGCCATGCCAGCGATAGTGGCCCTTGGCGAGGACGATGAGCGACATGACGAGCAAAATCGTGACCAGCACTACCGCGATCTTGAGGATGAGAATGACGAGCCCGGCCGACATGAAGGGGAATCTCCGAAAGCAAAGGTTGTGCTATCATGATAGTGCCGGCCCAGGTTAGTCGGCAGGGGCTCAGTCGTCGATTCTTGGCTGAGGCGGGAACTTACGAGGTGCATTATGAAGCGGACGAGTCTTTTGTGGCTAGCCTTGATCGTCGGCGTTTTACCTGCGCAGGACAAGGCGGGGCCCAGCGCCATGGAATGGGAGGACGTCGTGTCGAAGGCGGCGCAGTTCGTGCGTTCGTCGCAAGAAAAGAACGGCGGCTGGAGCACCGAAAAGACGCCCGGAATCACCGGCATCGTCCTCTCCGGCCTGCTCAAAACGCGCAAAGCCACGCCCAGCGATCCGGTCGCGGCCAAGGCGCTCGGCTACATCGAGAATCTCGTGAACCCCGAGAAGAAGCACATTGCGGGCAAGGATCCCAAGGTGCAACTTCTCAACTACGTCACCAGCATCAACGTGATGGCGCTCGCCAACGCGAACAAGGCGGACAAATATACGCCCGTCATCGGCGACGCGGTCGAGTTCCTCAAGAAGCTGCAGTGGGATGACGGCGAGAACATCGACCCGAAGAATCCGTTCTTCGGCGGCGTCGGCTACGACAGCAAATCGCGCCCCGATCTCTCGAACTTCAACAAGTTCGTCGACGCCATGGAGGCCGCGGGCATCCCGCGCGACGACCCGGCCCTCAAGAAAGGCATCGTCTTCCTGAACCGCAGCATGAACAACGCCGACCCCGAGGTCAACGACCAACCCTGGGCCAAGGCGATCAACGACGGCTCATTCATCTACACCCCCGCCCTGGGAGGCGCCACGAAGACGCAGGACGCCCCGAATCCCGACGGCGGACTCCCCGGGTACGGCAGCATGACCTACGCCGGCATCAAGAGCATGATCTACTGCGGCGTCCCCAAGGACGATCCACGCATCAAGAAGGCCTACGCCTGGATCCAGAAGAATTACACCGTCGACGCCAACCCTGGCATGCCGGCCGTGCGTTCGCAATGGGGGCTCTACTACTACTACCACACGATGGCCAAGTGTCTGGACGCGCTCGAACTCGACTACGTCGTCGACGACAAGGGCGTCAAACACGACTGGCGCAAGGATCTGACGCAGGCCCTGCTCAAACGGCAAAAGGCCGACGGCAGCTTCCAGAACGACACCGCCAACTGGATGGAGGCCGACCCGAACCTCGTCACCGGGTACGCACTGCTGGCGCTCAGCTACTGCAAACCGAAATGATCAGGCGGTTCACCCTCGAATAAATGCGTGTGAATGCTGTTCTCTTCGGCCTGAAAGGCCGTCTCTTATAGCCCAGGCCGTAAGGCCTGGGTAAGAATGTTTCTTGGATTCCGACCCTGTAGGGGTCGCTCGGCGTCGGTTGGCGACTGGCGAGCGGCCCTTACAGGGCCGATTACACATATCCGCTTACCCAGGCCTGACGGCCTGGGCTATAAGAGACGGCCTTTCAGGCCGAGATCAAACAACACTCCAGTTTCATCCCCTTTTGTCAAAATGCAAACGTTCGTTGGACTAACCCTCGCGTTGGCTCTGGTCACGTCCCCTCTGCTGGCGCATCCCGTCACCAAGGAGGGGCACGATCGGACCATCGCCGTCCGTCTGCGGCAAGTCGATCCGCAAACCTTGCAACTTCATGTCGAGTACCGACTCGACGTCGAAGAGTTGCAGGTCCTCAAGGACATGGAACGCTTTCGTCCCGTGCTGCGCTACGAAGATTTCGTGGGACGATTCCCCGAGTTTTATCGTCAGTTCGCGGCCGCTCATGCCAACGACCTGGCGGAACGGCTCGACGCCCGAGTCAACGGCGCCTCGCTCGTTTTCACCTGTGCCAGCCAGCAGACGACGCTCTGGGACGAAAAGAAACAGCCGCTCGGCCACCTGCGCTGCGACTTCACCTTTCAGGCGACGATGCCCGCAGCGGGCAACGTCTCGTTCCGCGACGGCACCTATGAAGCCGAGGCTGGATTCGTCGACCTCACCTTTGTGAATGACAGCCCCTTGTCCATCACGAACTGGATCGGCCCGAGCGAGACGCTGCTGAAGAAGCCGCGGCCCGACCTCACCGAGGCCGAACGCGAACGGATGCGTGAGCTGAAGTTCCGCTTCGAGCCCACGCCAGCGCCGAACGATCCGCCGCCTGAAGTTTCCAGCGAATCATTCGGGCCGGGCATACTCGAAGTATGTCTGCTCTGCGGACTGGCGGTCCTCGCCATCCTCGCGAACCGCCGGCGCCGACGGTGACAACCTACAGATACGGAACTTGCACCTTCAGCTTCTCCGCCAGATGCGTGAGCTGCCCCCAGGTGCCGTCGTCGACGGTGATGCCGCTTTTGAGCCGCGCCGCCTTCGTGTTCCGCTCCGGATCCCCTGGCAGCACAATTTCCGGCACCCCCTCCGACCTCGGCGTGTTGCGAACGTTCCCCGCCAGGCCCGTTACTTCTCTTAAGAAGTGTTCCTTGCCCGCAAACTGGCTGATGTCCAGCAGCAAGAAGAAGACCGCGTTGGCCGAAAGATTCGGAGCCCCCGGCGTGCTGCACGGCGCTCCGGAGAAACCGCCTACGAACATGTCGAGCAACAAGCCGATGCCGAAGCCCTTGTACCCCGAGCCAGGCGCCCCCAGCGGCAGAATGGAGCCGCGCGGCTCCTTGTACAGCACGCCTGGATCGGTCGTCGGATTCCCTTCGGGATCCAGCAGCCAGCCGGGCGGCGTCTGCACGCCCTTGTTGTAGCAGACACGAACCTTTCCTTCGGCCACGACGCTGGTACCGATATCGAGCACGACGGGTTCGCCGTCGGTCGGCACCGACAGGCACAGCGGATTGGTGGCGATGCGCGCTTCCTTGCCTCCCGGAGGCGCGACGGCCCGGCCGAACCCGTGATTGTTGACGGTGGCGAAGAGGGCCATGTCATGCTCCGCAGCAACTTCGCCGTACTCGCCCAGCCGGCCGATGTGCCCGGTGTGTTTGAGCGTGCCGGCGGCGAGGCCCAGCGCCTGGGCGCGTGGGATCAAACGTTGCAGGAGCCGATGCGCCTGGACTTGGCCGAGGCCTTTGCCGCCGTCGACGACCAGGATGCCGGCGGTTTCCTTGACGACTTTAAACTCGGCGCCGGGCACGAGTCGGCCGTCGCGGACGGCGTCGATGTACTGGTTGATGCGGATCAGGCCATGCGAATCGTGGCCGCACAGGTTGGCGTCGACGAGGCTGGTCGCGACGCGGTTGGCCTCTTCCTCAGGGAGGCCGACCGCCTCGAACATACGCTGGGCGAAATCGGTCCAGGTCGAAGCGGGATACGTTGGCATGATGCTCTCGGAGTAAGGGCGTGGGCTAAAATAAAGTCGTCAAGAAAATCGAGCCACAGAGAGCACAGAGGACACTGAGAAATCGGAAAGCATCCGAAAATATCGCGTTTGCGAGCTTGCTTACTCGGTGTCCTCTGAGCTCTCTGTGGCCAAGCATACAGACTTTATTCTCGCCCGACGCCTAAGTGGGTGGGTTCGAGCGGGTATTGTAGGAAGTCCGGTTATGCCGAGAATGCCGGGCGGAAGGGACGCGTCGGCTCCCCGTCGGCTCGAATGCGGGCGGGTTTCTTGACACGGCTGGCGGGCCCGCGTACCATGAAAATCTTTCCCAGCCGGCCTAAATTGCCGCCGACAAGGCGCTCATGCATCGCGAAATATCTCAGAAAGACTCCGTATTCAAGACGCCGACCCCGGTGGTGCTCTACGCATTCACCGCATTCCTCGGCGTGCTGATCCTGATCGACGTGTTGCCGTTCCTGGGCGCCTGGGCGGGCATCGCGACGTTCGACGGCTTGCCGCGCACGCTCTTCACGCTCCGTTTCGCCCAGCTCGCGGCCGTGCTTGGCGGCGCCCGCATTCTCTACGGCGCCCTGCAAAGCCTGCTCGACGGCAACCTCGGCGCCGACCTCGCCCTGGCCCTCGCCTGCATCGGCGCCATCCTCCTCCAACAACCGCTCGTCGCCGCCGAGGTCGTCTTCATCGGGCTCGTCGGCGAATGTCTCGAAGCCTTCACGTTCGACCGCACGCAACGGGCCATGCGGCAGTTTGTCGAGGTCTTTCCGCAGCGCTGTTGGCTCCTGCGGGACGGACAGGAAATTCGCACGCTCGTGTCGGATCTCCAGGTCGGCGACGTCGTCGTCGTCAAACCCGGCGCCAAGATCCCGGTTGACGGCGTCGTGCACGCGGGCCGATCCGCGGTCGATACCAGCGCGCTCACAGGCGAGAATTTGCCGCAGGACAAGGACGTGGGCGACGACGTCCTCGCGGGTTCCGTCAACCAGTTCGGCAACCTGACCATCGAAGCGCGCAAGGTCGGCGCCCAAACCGTGGCGGGGCGGGTCGTCGAACTCACCGCACGGGCCCTCAAGGACAAGGGTCAAATGGAGCGGACGGCAGACCGCATGGCGCGGTACTTCCTCCCCGTCGTCCTCGGTCTGGCCGTACTGACGTTTGCCGTGTGCATGCTCCACTTCAGCGGCGGTTGGTTTCGGGCGCCGGCGCTCCCCAAGCTCTCGATGGGCCAAGCGATCCAGCGTAGCGCGTACCCGGCTCTGTCGGTCCTGGTGGTCGCTTGCCCGTGCGCGTTGATTCTGGCCACGCCGGCAGCGGTCATCGCGGCGCTGGGCCGACTCGCAGGGACCGGCATCCTCGTCAAGAGCGGCGCCGCCCTCGAACGGCTCGCGGAGGTCCAGGCGTTCGCATTCGACAAGACCGGCACCCTCAGCGAGGGTCGACTCGAACTGGGCGACATTTACTGCGAACAAGAGACAGCCTCCGATGATCTGCTGCGCCTCGCCGCCTCCGCGGAACTCGCCAGCGAACATCCGCTCGCGCAAGTCCTGGTTCGCGCGGCCCGCGAACGGCAGCTCACGCTCGAAACGCCCAGCGACTTCAAAGCGCATCCCGGCGCCGGCATTTCTGCGCAGCTCGCCACCGGCGCCGTCCTTGTCGGCACACGCAAACTCCTCGTCGATCAAGGCCTGACGATCTCCCCCGCGGTCGAAGAATACCTGCAATCGCTCGACGCCGCCGGACAGTCGGCGCTCCTCGTCGCGCATGGCGGCCGGGTTCTCGGAGCGCTCGGCGTGCGCGACGTGTTGCGTCCGGAAGCGGAGAACGTCCTGCTCGCGCTGCGCGAGGCGGGCATCGATCCGATTCTCATGCTGACGGGGGATCGCCACGCGGCGGCGCATTCGCTCGCCAAGCCGCTCGCGCTGACTGCGATTCACGCGGAATTGTTGCCGGAGGCGAAGGCCAAACTCGTCGAGGAATTGCTCGGCACGAAGAAGACCGCGATGGTCGGCGACGGCATCAACGACGCGCCGGCGCTGGCCCGCGCCCATGTCGGCCTGGCCATCGGCATGACCGGTTCCGACCTCGCCGCCGAGGCGGGCGACATCGTCCTCATGGGGCCGCCGCTACGAAACTTGCCGCTGCTGCTTCGGCTCTCGCGCGAGACGGTGCGCATCATTCGTCAAAACATTATTTGGTTCGCGTTCGTCGTCAATCTGGTCGGCGTCGTCGTCACCGCCTGGCTTTGGCCTCTCTTCGCGCCGGCCGACTGGTTCGAGCAATCGCCTGTCGCCGCGGTCATCTACCATCAGCTCGGCTCCTTCCTCGTGCTCGTCAATTCGATGCGGCTTCTGTGGTTCGAGCGGCCCAGCGAGTCGGCGTCGTGGATCGGACTCAAGGGCAAACTCCGCGACGTCGACGTCTGGATCGACAACCATCTCGATTTCGCCGGCTGGGTACACGACCTCGAACACCACTGGAAGAAGGCGTCGTTCGCCGTGTTCGGGCTGGCGGTCGGCGGTTGGGCGCTTTCGGGGATGACGGTGATTCCGCCCGACGAGTTCGCCGTGCAGCGCCGCTTCGGCAGGCCCATTGCCGACCTCGAACCGGGCTGGACCTGGACCATTCCTTGGCCCATCGACGATGTCGTACGCGTCTCGAAACGCCTGAAGACCGTCGACGTCGGCTTTCGCGAAACGCCGGAGAATCTGAAGGGCGAACGTTCGTGGATGTGGACCAGCGCGCATCGTAAAGAAAACCGCCTGCAAGAAGAAGCGATGATGATGACTGGCGATAGCAAACTCGTCGACGTGCAGGCGACGGTTCGTTACCGCATCGTCGATGCTCGCGCGTACCTTTTCGGCGTCAGCCAGGCCGACGAAATGCTGCGCACCAGCGCGGAGACGGTATTTCGACAACTGATCGCCAGCAGCCCGTTCCTGGATCTGCTCACCGTGAGCCGACAGGCGTTCGAAACGGAGGCGCTTCAGCGTCTCGAAGCGAAGCTCGAGGAATACGAGCCCCGCGGCCTGGGACTTAAAATCGAGGGCATCGCGCTGCTCGACCTGCATCCGCCCAGCGAAGTAGTGAAATCGTACTACAAGGTCGCCGAAGCGATGGCGGACAAGGATCGCCGGGTGAACCTCGCGCGCGAACGCGCCCTGAGCCGCAAGATCACCGCGGAGGCCGAGGCGATGCAGATCGTCGCCCGGGCCCAGGGGCAGGCACGGGAAACCATTCTCGAAGCCGAGGGCGAACTCGTCAAAATGCAGGCGCAGCTCGCGGGCCGAAACGAGATCCCCTTCGCTCAGCAGGCGTTTCTCGGGTTGCAGAAACTGCTCACCGGCAAGGACGACACGGCCGAGAAGCTCCGCGCGCAGCAGGCGCTCGTCGATTTTCGCATCTACTGGGACGTGATCGGCAAGGGGCTTCGCGGCCGGGAACTGCTGATCATCGACGCTCCCGAAAGCAAGATTCGCGGCCGACGCGATCTGTACCTGTTCGATCCGGAACAATTTCGGCCCGGACTCGTCACGCCCCGTTCGGAGAAGCAATGAAGATCTTCCTCGCCATCGTCGCCGGCGTCCTCGGTCTCCTCGTGCTGCGGCAATGTTTCTTCACGGTTGACGCCTCAGAATACGCGTACGTCACCGTGCTGGGCCGGCACGTCGCCACGTTCGACGGGTCCAATCCCGACGAGGCGGGACTGCATTTTTCCTGGCCCTGGCCAGTCGTCTCGATCCAGCGACTCGACCGCCGATTGCAAGGTTTCGATCTGCCGGCGACCGAACTTCTGACGCACGATCCGATGAAGAAGGACATCGACAAGACGCTTTCCGTCGAGGCGTACGTCGTCTGGAAGATCGCGGATCAAAAGAGCGTCGATCGGTTCGTGCAGCGGATCGGCAGCAACGACCGCGCGCGGGCGATTCTCGGGCCGCGCATCAACAGCCAGCTCGGCGCCGAAATCGGCAAGCTGCGGATGGAAGATCTTGTTTCGACGAAAACGGCCGACGACGGCAAGCCGCGCGTCGACGGCGCCGTGCGCGAACTCCGCAATCGCATGCTGGCCGCCCTCAAGGCGAAGGTGACTGAGGAGTACGGAATTCAGCTTGAGGATGTGCGCCTACGACGTTTCAGTAACCCCGGCGAAGTCCGCGAATCGATCTTCAAACTGATCCGCAGCGAGCGCGATCAGAAGGTCAGCGAATCGCTGAGCGAAGGCGAAAAGACCGCCCGCATCATCGAGGCCGACGCCGACCGCAAAGTGCAGGAGATGCTCGCCGAGGCTCGGCTCGCCGAGACGCGCATCCGCAGCGAGGCGGAAACGCGTGCGCTCGCGCTGCGCAACCAGGCCCAGTCGCTCGACCCGGAATACTTCGCATTTCTCAAGCAAATGGAGAAGTTGCAGGCGATCCTCAGCGATTCGAGGTCGGTGCTGCTCCTCTCCGCGCATCGGCCGATGTTCGATCTGCTGTTCAACCCGCCCAAACTGACGCCGGAGAAAAAGAAGTGAAACGCACGCTTCTATTGGCGCTCGTTGCGGGAGCACTGGTCACGGCGTGGACGTCGATCACGCTGGTGAAGTCGGGCGAGCGCGCCATCGTGCGCCGCTTTGGCCGAGTGCTGCAGGAATCGCCCCGGCCCGGTCTACATCTGGCGCTCCCCTGGGGAATCGACCGCGTTCAGCTTATCAACGTCGCCAAGGTCCGCGTGTTGACCATCGGCTTCACCGCGAAAGACGACGATCCGACGGCCACGCCTCCCGGCCAGTTGTTGACGGGCGACCACAATCTCGTCAACGTCCAGGCGGAGATCGAGTATCGCGTCCAGGAAAACCAGGTCGAGCGATTCGCCCTTCACGAAGACCGCGTCGACGGTCTGCTCGCGCGGCTCGGGGAGACGGTCCTCGTCGAGTGGATCGCGAGTCGGCCGGTCGACGCCATTTTGCTCGAAGGCAAGGGGACGCTCCCCGAGGCGCTGCGGTCGGCGCTGCAGAAACGGATCGACCCGTACGAACTCGGCGTACAGATCGAGCGCGTGAGCGTGCCGATGCTCAATCCCCCCGACGGGGTGCGCGACGCATTCGATAGGGTCGCCCAGGCGCAGACCAATCGGAAGACGCGCGCCAACCAAGCGAAGCGGCAGGCGGACGCCAACCTGAGCGACGCCGAGACGCGGACGAAAGAAATGGAACGCAAGGCCCAGGTCTTCGCCACGCAGCACGTTTCCCAGGCGCTGGGCGAGGCCGAGGATTTTCTCAAACGCCGACAGCAGTTCCGCGAGTTGACCCAGGGTCGAGATCCGCAAAAAGTCATCGACGCGATCTGGCTCGACCAAATCGCCCGGCTGTTTACATCAATGCGCCAGTCGGCACGGCTCGAACTGCTCGACCAGATCGCGGACGGCTTCAATCTCATGCAGTTTCCGTTCGCCTCGCCGCGGAAGCCGTGAGGCGTAACGTGAGAAGGAAAATCGAATCAAGCCACAGAGGGCACAGAGAACACAGAGGAAAATGGCCGAAGGCCGATCTATTTCTCGGTGTTCTCTGTGCCCTCTGTGGCTTGTATTGGTTTTTGCCGACGACAAAAATCGACATCCATGGTCACCGCTTGACGCTGCTCTTGCGGAGGATGATGCTGCCGGGCGACTCGATGCGGATCGGCGCGAGTTGCGGCGATTCGATGCGCTGCAGCATTCGCGCAAGTGCGTTTTTGGCGATGAGTTCGTAAGGCAGGGCATAGGTGGAAATACTAAATGCCTCGCTGACCGGGAGGTTGTCGAAACCCATGATTGCAATATTGGAGGCGACCGCGGCTCCCTGCAGCAGCAAATCCTGGATCACGCCCAGGGCGATATAATCCTGGTAGCAGATCACGCCGTCGGCCTGGGCGTCCAGAAGCTGGCGCGCGATTGAGAGCGAACCGTCCTGCTGGTCGAGCATGAGAGACTCGGCGAGATCCCTGGGGTGGGCCTGGTTGTGGCGAAAAAGCTCGAACAAATACCCGGCCAGACGGCGCTCATGGCTGTTGACCGGCGAACCGGCGACGAACGCGATTCGCCGTTTGCCGATCTCGAGTAGATGGCGAGCACACTGCCTGCCGCCGGTAAAATCGTCGGCGCCCACGACATCCCAGTGCGTGAGGTTGTCGTGGCCCCGAAGGTTGCGTTCCAGGAGCACGACGGGGATGCCCGACTTTCGACAGACCTCGAGCATCGCCTCTTCCTGGCGCGTGTGCAAATCGCTGGTTCCGGACGGCAGGAGGAAGAGGCCGTTCATGCCCGAGTTTTTGGCGCGCAGCAGCTGGCGCCTGAACTTCACGGCCGAGACTTCGCTGCTCCACTCGCAGGGATCCAGGAGGATTTCGCTTTTCTCGAGCCGAAAGACGCTTTCGAACGCGTCGGCGATGGTCTTGCAAAGGGTGGGCTGCCAGAGACTGGGCGTGATTCGGAGAATAAGTCCCCAGGTGTATTTCGGCGGATCGTCAGTGAGCAAGAAGTATCCGGAGCGGGGAACGCAGCGGAGCCGTTTACGGGCGCAGAGTTCCTGGAGCGCTCGCGAGACCGTCACGGAGGAATGTCGGAATTGCTCGGTCAGCGTACGCATGGAGGGAACGCCTGGATTCCAGTGACCCCCCGCAATGAGATTCTCGAATTGTTGGGCGAGATAGAGATATTTGGACAAGATTCTCTTCCGCAATGAACTCTAGGAACTTCCTGCAAGATGGGCTTCATCTTACGCGAAACTAAGGAAAGGCCAAGTCGATGCGTCAGATTGTGATCGCGCTTTTCACGGCTTCGTGCGGGACGCTGACTTCGGCATCGGCGTACGACGTGATGATTGCCGTCAGCTTCGGCGAGCACCGCGTTTTCACGCCGACCTTTCAAACGCAGACGCTGCGGGAAGTGCAGCATCAGTTGCGGCCTTTCCTCGGACCCGACGCGGAGATCGAGGTCGTCAGTACGCATCCGCTTTTGGCAAGCGTGGCGACTGTCGGCGTCGGTCCGGCGCTGGACGCATGGGATGAGGTTTCTACGAAGCGAATTATACTTGTGCGCATCGATCACCACTTCGGCATGTATCGCGTGTCGCTACGCAGCTACGACGGTCCGTCGGGCCTGGCAACGCCGCTCGTGCGCCGCGCCCAGACGGGCCATCGGCCGCGCGTCGTGGAACTCATCGTGCAGGAAGTACGGCAGGACTTTGCATTGTCGGGCGAGCTGATTCGCGAAGGAGACGAGGCGTTTTTGCGGATTCGTGAGATGCCGGGCCGAGATCCGTCGGGGAATATGTTCGTCCTAAGCCGAGTGAGCCAGGAGAACGTGGTTCGGGTTCGCCGGGTTCCGCATGCGTATGCCGAAGTTTTGAGCCGGGTCGAGGCGGGCAAATGGCGCGTGCGTTTGTGGCTCCCGAAAGGCGCGACGTTGCCGGAACTGAAGAACGTCCGCTATCAGGCCGTGAGTTGGCCCACGGGGACGTTCGTGCCGCGACTCCAGTTGCTGGACGCCCAGACGAACTCGGCGCCGCTGGCGCTGCGCGTTCGGTTTCAGCATCCCAAGATTGTCGATCAGCATAAAGAGGTCGTCAGTGACGCGGCGGGATTAGCCGATGCGGGACGAACATTCCCGCATCTGGTGCTTGTGCAAATTTACAAGGGCGATCTCCTGCTCGAGGAGTTTCCACTGGCGCTGACCGGCGCCGAGCTAGTCGTGCATCGGCTGTCGCTCAAGCAGGAAGACCCCGCCCGCACGAGTCTCAAGCAGCAACTGGGGCACTGGCAGCGCCGACTCCTCGACGACTTGCTGCTGGCGAACTACCGCTTCGAAGAGATTCAAAAAGCCGTCAGTCAATCGCTCCCCGAAGCCCTCCAAAAGGCCCGTGCCGCTCAAGAATCGCTCGACCAGGAACTCGATATGCTCGCGCGCGAAGCCAAAGAGATGACGAAGGCTGCGAGCAATATCCCCGGCTTCGAACTCAAGCCGATCGGTCGGGGATTAGAAGAATTGCGACAATATCGCGTCGAGATCGCCAAGTTCATCGAACGCGTCGACGGCGTCGTCAAGGCGTCGCCCGCGGGCGCCAGTCTCGCGCTGAGCCAGATGGCCGAGCGAGCGCGTCTGTTCGAAGTCCAGGGCGACATCGACGAAGCCCTGGTATGGTACGCCAACATTCTGAAAGTTCAGCCCAATCAAAAGGACGTGGCCGATCACGCGAGCAAGTTGCGGGCGACCTGGAAGATTCAGAACGACGCCCACGCCCAGGCTCGGCAGTTTCTGCTGAACGATTGGCTCGCCGCGACGACCGCTTCCGAGATCAAGACGCTTCTGCCACAGGCGCACAAATCCCTGGCCGAGTGCAAATCCCAAGGCGACCCTCTCTCGCTCATCAAAGTCCGCAAGGCGAACGCCCAGCATCTGGCCCGGCTCAAGCAACAACTCGAAGCGGCGCTCAAATCGAGCCCGGCGGACGTTCAACCCGCGAGCCAGGCAATCGAGGGGCTCTTGCGCTTTCACGCGGAAGTCGTCGGCAAGAAAGAATCGTGAGCAGGCGGCAAGCCCTCCCCTCGCGACGCTGCCGCCAATAGGATGATGCAAGCTGTCGCTCCTTCTTTTCGCGGACCCTGCATCATGCCTAAACGCACTGATCTTCACAAAATTCTTCTCATCGGTTCCGGTCCCATCGTCATCGGTCAAGCCTGCGAGTTCGATTATTCCGGCACCCAGGCGTGCAAAGCCTTGCGCGAAGAGGGGTACGAGGTCATCCTCGTCAACTCCAACCCCGCCACCATCATGACCGATCCAGACACCGCGGATCGCACATACGTCGAACCGCTTACCTGGCAAACCGTCGCCAAGATCATCGAGAAGGAACGCCCCGACGCCCTCCTGCCCACGCTCGGCGGTCAAACCGGACTCAACACGGCGATGGATCTCTACAAGCATGGCGTCCTCGAAAAGTTCGGCGTCGAAATGATCGGCGCCAAGATCGACGCCATCGACAAGGCCGAGGATCGCCAAAAGTTCAAGCAAGCGATGATCAAGATCGGGCTCGACGTTCCCAGGTCGGGCGTCGCCAAGTCGATTTTCGACGCTCACAACATTCGCGACGACATCGGCCTCCCCTGCGTCATCCGCCCCAGCTTCACGCTCGGCGGCACCGGCGGCGGCATCGCCTACAACCGCGACGAGTTCCTCGAGATCGTCACTCGCGGACTCGAACTCTCTCCCGTCGGCGAAGTCCTCATCGAGGAATCCGCCATCGGCTGGAAGGAGTTCGAACTCGAAGTCATGCGCGACTATGCCGACAACGTCGTCATCGTCTGCACCATCGAGAACCTCGACCCGATGGGCGTGCACACCGGCGATTCGATCACGGTCGCCCCGATTCAGACGCTCACCGACAAAGAGTATCAGCGGATGCGCGACGCGGCGATTCTCATCATCCGCGAGATCGGCGTCGAGACCGGCGGCTCCAACGTGCAGTTCGCCGTCCATCCCGATACGGGACGCATGATCGTCATCGAAATGAACCCGCGCGTGAGCCGATCTTCCGCCCTCGCGTCCAAGGCGACCGGCTTTCCGATCGCCAAGATTGCCGCCAAGCTCGCGGTCGGCTATCGCCTCGACGAACTCAAGAACGACATCACCCGCGAAACGCCCGCCTGCTTCGAGCCGACCATCGACTACGTCGTCACCAAGATCCCGCGCTGGGCGTTCGAGAAATTCCCCGACGCCGACCCGACGCTGACCACGCAGATGAAGTCCGTCGGCGAAACGATGGCCATCGGCCGAACGTTCAAGGAGTCTCTGCAGAAGGCGCTGCGTGGCCTCGAGACCGGCCGCTTCGGCCTCGGCTGCGACAACAAGGATCTCTGGGGCACGCCCGACCAACCCGACCGCGACGCTGTGCTGCGCAAACTCGCGATCCCCAACGCCGAACGGCTCTGGTTCGTGCGCTACGCATTTCTCATGGGCCTGACGCTCGACGACGTCTTTCAACGGACGAAGATCGACCGCTGGTTCCTACGAAACATTCAGGAGATCATCGCCAAGGAAGAGGAACTCAAGGCCGTCCCCTCGCTCGAAGCCGCCGATGACGAGTTGCTGTGGTCGGCGAAACAGTTTGGCTTCTCGGATCGCCAGCTCGCCACCATCTGGAACGTGGCCGAGGCGGAAGTGCGTCGGCAGAGGAAGGGCAGGGGGATCGAGGCGGTCTTCAAGCTCGTCGACACCTGCGCCGCGGAATTCGAGGCGTTCACGCCCTACTATTACTCGACGTACGAACGGCCCACGGTTTCGTACGCCGGCGGTAGCCCGACGACAAATCTCGAAGACGAAACGCGCCCCGCCAAGGACGGCAAGGAACGGATCATGATCCTGGGGGGCGGGCCCAACCGCATCGGTCAGGGGATCGAGTTCGATTATTGTTGCTGCCATGCCTCATACGCCCTGCGCGAGGCCGGGTACGAGACGATCATGGTCAACTCGAATCCGGAAACCGTTTCGACCGATTACGATACCAGCGATCATCTCTTCTTCGAGCCGCTCACGGTCGAGGACGTGCTCAACATCGTCGATCGCGTGAAGCCCAAGGGGCTGATCGTGCAGTTCGGCGGCCAAACGCCGCTCAATCTCGCCCGTGCTCTCGAAGCGGCCGGAGCGCCCATCATCGGCACCAGCGTCGACTCGATCGACATCGCCGAGGACCGCAAGCGCTTCCAGGTTTTTGTCGATCGCCTCGGCCTGAAACAACCTGCGAACGGCACGGCCCTCGACCTGCAAGGCGCCGTCTTCGCCGCCCGGCAAATCGGCTATCCCGTTCTCGTGAGGCCCAGCTTCGTATTAGGCGGCCGGGCGATGGCGATCGTGTACGACGAAGAGCGTATGAAAGCTTTCGTAAATCAAGCTCTGGAGGTCGCCCAGGGGAAACACGTTCTCATCGATCAGTTTCTCGAATCCGCGATCGAAGTCGACGTCGATTGCCTGTGCGACGGCGTCCGCACCATCATCGGCGGCGTCATGCAGCACATCGAAGAGGCGGGCGTCCACTCCGGCGACTCCGCCTGCGTCTTGCCGCCGCATAGCTTGCCCGCGGACGTCGTCGAGGAGATCAAGCGGCAGACGCGCGAGATGGCCCTGGCGCTCAATGTCCGCGGCCTGATGAACGTGCAGTTCGCCGTCACTGGCGTCAAGATCGGCGAATCGTCCGACAAGGCGCGTATCGAAGGCACGCCCGTTGTTTATGTACTCGAAGTCAACCCGCGCGCCAGCCGAACGGTGCCGTTCGTCGCCAAGGCGACCAACGTGGCGCTGGCGAAGCTGGCGTCGCTCATCATGGTTGGCAAGACGCTCGACGAGCTTGGAATCCATGCCGAGCCGGTGCCCAAGCATTATTCGGTGAAGGAGAGCGTTTTCCCCTTCAACAAGTTCCCGGGCGTCGACATCATCCTCGGCCCTGAGATGCGTTCGACCGGCGAAGTAATGGGCATCGCTGAGACGTTCCCGGCTGCGTTCGCCAAGAGCCAGATCGCCGCCAACAGCGCGCTGCCCCTTTCGGGAACGATCTTCGTGAGCGTGGCCGACAACCATAAGGCGGAGATTGTGCCGATCGCACGGGCGCTTGCCGACATGAAGTACCGTTTGATCTCGACGCGCGGCACCGCCAAGGCGCTGCGCGCCGCGGGTATCGAAGTCGAGGAGATCCCGAAGTTGCAAGAAGGTCGGCCGAACCTGATCGACCACATGAAGAACGGCCAGGTCGCATTAGTGATCAACACGCCGAGCGGGCAGGGGGCGCGTGCCGACGAAGGCAAGATTCGCGCCGCCGCGGTGATGCACCGCGTGACGTGCATCACGACGCTCGCCGCCGCCCAGGCTGCGGTGGAGGCGTGCCGGGCGCTGCGTCACGGCGAGTTGGGTGTGCGTTCGCTCCAGGAGTGGTTCGCGGGGAAGTGATGGATTCGTTTAGCGCGCTGCGAGCGCTAAACGAAACGAGAATCTTACTACTTCCGTTCAAACACGACCTTGCCGCCGACCATCGTCGTCAGCACCCGCGTTTGTCCCAGCGTCTCCGCCGGACACGTCAGGTAATCGCGATCGATGATAATCAGGTCCGCGAGTTTGCCGACCTCGAGCGTCCCCTTCTCCTTCTCCTCGCGGTGTAGATAAGCATTGTTGATTGTGTACATCCGCAGGGCCTGCTCGCGCGTGATTGCTTCCTCGGGCACGAGCACCAGGCCCGATTCGGTCTTGCGCGTAACGGCGGTCTGGATGCCAAGCCACGGATCCCACGGATTGGTCGAGGCCCGCGGATCCATCTTGATCATGTGATCGCTGCCGCCGCCGATCGTCGTGTGCTCGAGCCAGCTCTTGTACGGCTGAAACCAGCGGATGCGTTCCTTGCCGAGCACTTTGTTCAGCGTCGTGCCGTCCTTGTAGAGCCAGGCGGGTTGGACGTCGGCGCAGACGCCGAGTTCCTTGCAACGGCGGAGATTGTCGGCCGACGGGAAGTTGGCGTGCGTGATGCAGAAGCGCAGATCCTTGATCGGCGTGGTGCGGTTGACGAACTCGTAAGCGTCCATGAGCACATCCATGCCGCCCTCGCCAGCACAGTGAGCGGTGACCGACCACTTGCGTTTGGCGGCTTCTTCCACGAACATCTTCACCTGTTCGGGCTGCACGAAGAGGAGACCGCGGTAGTCTTTCTCGACGATCTGATAGGTGGGGCCGGGAGGCCAGGGTTGGCGCATGTAGGCGGTGCCGTTGAGCATGCCGCCGTCGAGGAAGAATTTGATGGGCCCGATGCTGATCCAGACGCCGCCTTTGCCGGTCGGGCCCATGAGCCCGTCTTTGGCGGGCAATGCGTCGAGCCGTTTGACGATTTCCTCGCGGGTGCCGTTGGGACTCAGGTTCGGGCAGACGACCATGCGTATCGTGAGTTCATCCTTCTTGAGGAGTTCGTGGTAGAGATCGAAGTTGCTGCGGCTCGAGCTGCGGTCGGCGCCGCTGGTGATACCGTACGAGTTATAGAGTGCAAACAGTTTCTTGACCTCTTCCGTGCGATTGGTCTTTTTCGCCGAACTCGGCGGGACCACGACCTTGAGTTTGCCGGAAGCGTTGCGAAGCATACCGGTGAGTTCGCCGGTCGCGGGATCCTTGACGATGATGCCGTTGGTTGGGTTGGGCGTCTCCTTGGTGATGCCGGAGACTTTGAGAGCCAGGGAATTGGCCATGCTCGCCGGCCCGGCATGATAGTGCACGGGATGTTTCGGCGCGGCCTTGTCGAGTTCCGCGAGCGTGGGGAATCGGCCCTCTTTGAGCCGCGTCGGGAAGGCGAACGGCAGAACGATCCAGCTCCCCTCGGGCAGCTCCTTGGTCTTTTTCTCGATGTGGGCGAATACGTCGCCGAGCGTTTTGAGTGCGGGGAGCGGTTCGACCGACTCACTGGTGGCGGCCCCAACGGGATGCAGATGGCTGTCGTACAACCCCGGCAGAATGTTTCGCCCGCCGGCGTCCATGACCTTGGTCTTGGGGCCTTTGAGCTTCAGGATGTCTTCGTCGTCGCCGACGGCGACGATGCGGTCGCCGCGGATTGCGATCGCCTCAGCAATCGTGAATTTGGCGTCCGCGGTCAGCACTTTGGCGTGGTGGATGATGAGATCGGGCGGCTCCTTCAGCGTGTCCTGAGCCGGCACGGTTTCAAATCGTATGAGCAGGCTGGCCGCCAGGATGCCGGCGAGCAAGATGTAACGTTTCATGTCGATCCCTTGGTGTCGTTTGGAGCCGGGAAAAAAATTAAGACTACAAGTCAAGCCACAGAGAGCACCGAGGGCAGGGAGGGAAAAGCGGACGTTTGCGATGCTCTTCGCTCTTTTTGAATTCCTCTATGTTCTCTGTGCCCTCTGTGGCTTGTTTTTCCGCGTGGCCGTGCTCTTTAGTCGTGAACGAAAAGAGCGTACGGCCCCGTCTGGCGCGGAATCATGGTGGTGGCGATGAGGAAATAGGTTTCGGAGAAATTGGGCCGAAACGAGATGATGGAGTTAAAGCGCGTACTCTTGTCTTCATCGTCGTTGAGAGCGAGCGTATTGCCGAATCGATCTTCAACGCGCAGGAAGGCGTCGAGATTGTTGTCCATCGATTCCAGGGTGAATGTGTAAGAGCGTCCGGACTTGAGATGGACGGGGTAGACATGGACGTACGACTTTTTGCGGTAGCGATCTTCCGGATCTTCAGGAGTCAGCGTGCCGAAGTACGAAGCCTTGTGCGAAGAGAGGGTGAACTTGCCGGTCTCTTCGCTGACGAACGAAGTGACGCCGACCGTGTATGTCCCGGCCACGGGCGCGGTGAATGCCAAGCGCGAGCGGGTAGTGCCGCCGTAATCGTCGTCGCTGGCGATGATCTTGCCCGTGGCGTCCTTGAGATAGAGGAAGCAATCGAAGTGCGCGCTATGCAGTGCGAAGATGTAGGGGTGCTTGGCCACGAGCTGAATCGGATACTCTTTGCTGTACGCCCGATGATCTTTCCTCAGGCTAATGACTTTGTCGCTGGCCTTGAGTTCGTCTTCGACGACGGGGAGGGGCGGCTCACGGCGCCAATCCTTTTCCACGACTCCCTTCTCGGTGCGTGCGGGTTTGCCCAGCATGAAGAATTCGGGGGAATGGCACGTCCCGACTCGTACGCCGGCATCGGTGATGGCTTTGCCGCCGCGATCGAGCATCGGCCGCCACGATTCCTTTTCGGTGATTTTTTGTAGTGCGGGAAAGACTTCTTCCCATTCGGCGAACTGATTCTGGTTCTTATCGAACGCCTTCGGATCTGCCTTCATGATCTTGGCAAGGGCAATGGTGAAGAAGCTGCCCCCCTTGGCGCGTTCCCCGGAAGCGAGCGTGCCGGTGCGGGCCGCGGTCATGTTGACGATGCCCTTGGTACGGAAGAACAGGTCGAAGAGAATGTCGCCGTTCTTGCCCGCGGGGAGGTTTGGCATGTTACTGAAATCGGTCTCGCGAAAGCGGACCGTTTCCTCCGGCATATCGGAGGTACCGGTGGCTGCACAGCAATCGGTGAGGCAGATAATGGCGCGGGGATTGTGTTTGGCCATGGCCGCGAGCAAATCGGAGCGATCGACCTCGGCGGCATAGCGACCGACTCGACCGCCTCCCTGGTTGAGGTAGTTATGCAAATTGAGCCGATGGCCGCGATCGATGTAAAAGCCGCCGTGCCCGGTGTAGTAAAAGACGATGGTATCGACGCCGGGCTTACACTTCAGATTGCGTAGGCTGGCGAAAATTCGTTGTTCCGAAGCGGCCTGACCTTCGAGCAAATCGATCGAAAACTGACCTTGGGATTGATCCTTGCTGAATTCCTTTAGGCCCCGATCAGTGAGTCCCTTGCGGATGATCTCGACCATGTTCTTGGAATCGAGATCGAGCCCTAGCGATTTGGAAGCGCCGTCGAGCGTGTCGGACACGATAAAGAAGTGGACGCGCTCGGCCTGGTCTTGGGCCCAGGCGGGATGCAGCAGAGCCAACATCCAGACGCCGGCGGCGAGAAAGAAGCGGGGTTTCATGGACGAACTCCCAGGGAGGAATTGAAGGATGGTGATAGAAGAATCCGTTTTCCGCGCCGTGTCAAGCAAGAAACGAAAAGAGCGCGCATGCAAACGCCACGCATGCACAGGGCAAGCGTGGCGTCTGGGGCGCCTAACTACTTGGCGCTGATCGTCGTCACCGACGTTTGCTTCTGGGAGACCGTGACCAACGTATCGTCCTTCGCCTTGATCTCAAGTTCGAACTCCAGCGGAAGTTCGGCCTTGGTGAAGAACAAGCCCTTGTCTTCGCACGTGATGCTCCCCGCGCCCTTGGAACTCTTCAGCTTCACTTCCTTGTACGCCTGATCGGCACTGGCTTTATGGGTGACAGTGCGATCGACTTTGATCTTGAACTTCGCGTCGGCCGCTTCTTGCTTGGAAACAACCGTGAGCGTGCCGAGCGCGCCGAGATCGACTTCGGTCGTCGCGTCCTTGGCCTTGGCTTTGGGCCCGGGCAAGCAGCCGACGCCGCCCGTAATCAACTCCGCGAGCTTCGCTTTGTCGAAGATCTTCTCGGCGACTTTCTTCGCATCGCCGGGCCAAAGGGCGACGAATGCGGCGTTATCGGCGATCGTGACCTTGCCTTCGGCGTCAACGTTCAAGGTAAATTCCGCGTTGACGAGGGGCTTGAATAGATCCGCAACCGGTCCAGTCGCCGTCGCGTCCTTGGACTTGTACGACGCCTTGTCGCCGAAGTCCGAATTGAACTCGACTTCGAGAATTTTGTATTTGTACTCGTCCTTTTTCATTTCCACTTTGGTGAGTTCGGCGACCAGCTTGGTCGTCTGCTTCTGCTTGGTCTCTTTGGCCCCAATCTTGACCGTCCGTTCGATGACGGAATTGGTCTCGATGGTGCGCGGCTTCTTGTCGTCGACCTGAGCGTGAAGCGCTCCCGGCAATCCGGCAGTCAAAACGGCCGCGGCCGCTACGAGCAAACGCGATATCATGTATCATTCTCCATTTAGAAGTTTAAGTATTCTGTTTTCACCGAGACTCAGGGCGTTTTGCAACTCTTGATCTTGGCAGCGATCATTTCCGCGTTCTCGCGACTCATGCGGCCGCTGATTTCCATTTCGCCGTCGACAATCGGATCCCCGACCTTGAAGGTGAAAACCGCTTGTTGATTGATCACCAAAGCTACATAGTTTCCCTTGTTATTCGTGGTAAATGTCTTGAACTTCTTGGCGCCCTCTTCGTCCAGAGAAATCTGCACGGCGCCTAGATTGTCATTCGCAAGGGAACGGACGTTCTTGACATCCTTGCCGCCGACCGCGACCGCGGCATCCTTCGGACGAGCGAGCAGGAAGTATTCGACGCTCTTCTTGTCGGGGGAATCGTAACTGTAAACGACTACATTGTTCGCGTCATTCACATAGATTTCCCCATCGGTCTTGGCTTTTTCAAGTTTTTCCACAACCGTCTTGTCAATCTTGAGAGCCGATTTCATGCGAATGCCGAGACGCTGAAGATCTGCTTCGGTAATCTTGAGCCACCAAAACGGTTCCACTTTGGCGACGACCGGCGCCGTCGTCGTCGGGGATTTCTTACCGGCGAGGTAAGCCAGGGCCAACGCGTCCACCAAGCTGCTGGGAACGCCCAGAGCGCTTGCAATCGCATCGGTGGGCGCTGTGCTCGCCGGGGGTTCCGCGGCGGCTGGCTCCAGCAGATTCGGCGCCTTCTTCGCCTTCTTCAGTTCCTCTAATTTCGCTTTTCCTTCTTTCAATCCGGACTTTAGCGCATCGATTGCTGCTTTATCCGTTTTTCCGCTCGCCAGCACGCGGAATTCGAGCGTTCCCTGAGCGCGAGTAAGATTGGGAGCTGCAAGAATGACCATTGCCGCCGCGATCAATAGCACGAACCTGGTTCGGCGTAACTGTAAGCCCATTGCAAAATTCATGAGCCGAAACTCCTTTGAAATTAAATTGCTTGATGAAGTATTCTGGATTCGGTATCAACGCAGTAATTAACGGTCCGTAAAGTCGGCGAGCGCCGGGCTAACCGGACTCGACGCGACGGCCCTGCGGAAAATCTCGATGTTTGCAAGATCGACCGAAGAGGTCTTCCCCGCTTCGACTTGGACCTTTTGCGTCACGCTGGCCTGCAAGCCATCGACTTGCAATTCGGCGCGGAGCGTGTAGTGGTAGATCGTGCCCACCGCCAGGTCCGGGGTGTTGAAGATGCGGATGGCCGCGGTCGTCGGTTGGGTCAGCATGTCGTCGACGTAGATCTTGGCGGCAGCCGGGACTTCCACGCGAACGATGGCGGGAGCGGAGCCGACGACGACGTCCTTTTTGGGTTCCGGGGCACGCGTGGTGGGAGATTCCGGGGGATTCGTATCGACCTGATCCGCGGGATCGCGGGGGGCCTGGTATTCCCAACGTTTCACGCTCGTTTTGAGGTCGTCGAAGGCGATCGGCGTTTGCGTTCCCTGTTTGGCGAGGTCGTGACTCTCATCGACTTTCGTCGCATCCTCTTTCGCCTTGTCGCTCGTCTGCTTTTTTACCTTCTCGAAGAAAGCATTCCACAGCGTATCGGAATATGTGTCGCTGGACCACTTTTGGCACGTCTCGACCAGGGTCGGGGTGAAGAATCCGCCGAAAGCAACTTCGCTCGGCGAGCAAGAGTTGATGTTGACCAGTCCTTCGTGCTTGAGGAAGAGTTCGCTGAGCATTTCGGCATTGATGGTAATGGTCTCGGCCTGCTCGCCGCTGAATCGAGACTTACGCGTGGACCGCAACTCCGGCTCTTCCTCTTGCCTGATGTCGGCCTTGTAGCAAGTGTCGGAAATGAGCACGGTCAACAAACACTTTCGACTCTTCATGGCATCGAGAACTTCTTTCCGATAGAGGCGACCGGGACCGCCGTCGGCAGCTTTATTGCTCAAGTCGAAATAGTGTCCCTTATCGGGAGTTCCGTCATCTTTGCCGTGTCCGTTATAGTAAACGAAGAGCACGTCTTTTGGACCGACGGGAATGGTATTGATTCGGTGCAGAATATTTTCGCGAGTGACCTGTTTTTTGGAGAGGAAGCTGGTGTCGGCCAAATCGGTGTAAGAGAACCCTGCGAGCAGGTCGCGGAGTTTGTTTCCGTCCGCGTCAATTTCTTTGTTAAAGGCCGGATCGGCGTCATTGTTATCGAGAACGATGATGGCGCGAACTTTATGGGAATTCGGGTCGACCAATTCGGAGTTTCCGCCGCCGCCGCCCCCTCCGCCACCGCCGTTGACGATTTTCTCAACGTAGATGATTTGCGGGCAGCAATTTACCGGGGCGCAGCCGTAGGTGACCGGCTGCTGACGGCAGAACCTGCCGCTCGCATCGACCCACGCCGCTGCCGAGATCGTGAGCATCACGGCGCCTATCAGAACCACTCGCAAGTTCAGCATTTGTCGCATACCGATCCTCCTTCCAATTTCAATACCGGCCCGTTTGCACAATGCGTACGAGCACCGTCAATTCGTTCGCGAATTGAGCCCCGCCCAACGCCGTCGGGTTCGTCAAACACGAGGGACTGCCCAAGCTGCGAACGCATCTTCGACCTGCTTTCTGCGGTCAAATCGATGCTCTGAGCAAATCTCGGGGCATTCCGAAGTCATGGACTTCTGCAGATATTAAACCTGGGAATTTTGAATGTCAACGACAATCCCTACCAAATTTGCATTTTACCCAAATTAACAACCGCGGCAGGGAGGTGATTTGTCGAGATGGAAGATCTCCAGGCGCATTCAGGCCTTTGGCGTGCGCCCTTCGCGCGAAGAAAGAGCCCAGAAAGCGGTTGCTTGCTGGGCTCTTGCATGCCAGTTTCTATATACGTCTGTTTACTTCAGCGTTTCTGCCTTGGCGGGAGTCGTTACCCGGCCCACGAAGAGGATCACGTCCTGCCGCGTGTCGCGAAGCAAAAATAGGAACGGTCGATCCGCAGTGAACTCGTCTGTAGCTTGCTCGCGGACCGTGGCCGTGACCGCGGAGGCGGCCGCGGCCTTTACGCCCTTCTCATTGACCTCGAACTCGGCCTTATGCACCAGGGCGGAAAGGGAAATCTCCTTTTGCGAGGTGATTCCCGAGAAGTCCGCGCCCTTCTCAAATGCGTTGGGCATCCCAAGTTGAACGAGCGCTTGCTTGACATCCGCTTCTGCCGAAATCTTGAATCGCGGCAAAGCGACGGCGACCCGCTTCACGCGCAGGACTTTCAGCCAGGCTTCCAGGTTTTCATAGGTGAAGTAGCTCTTCTCGAATTCGGCAAGGCCGTCGCGCTTGGCGGGTAGGAGCAGCGTCACGGCGAAATCGCCGTCCAGGGGGAGTTCCAAAACCTGGAAGCCATCGCCTTTGCCATATCGGAACGCGCCGGTCTTGTGCATCATGCGAACGGTCCGCTTCCCATCCGGCGCGTAAAAACTATCGTTGTTCGTCGCCCCGGGATTGAAGTGACTGGACCATTCAGCCTGGAGACTGATGGCATTGGTAAGCACCAAGGCAGTCTCTTTCGTGATGGCGTCGGCAGGTAACAGATTCAGGATGGCATCGTCGGTCTTGTCCGCGACCCACTGATTGATTTGGGTGCGGACCTTGGCGGGCTCCCCTTGGAAGTCGACCGTTTGGGCGGCGGCGTCGAAGTAGGACGCGGCCGTGTCTTTGAAGGCGGGAACGAATTCGAGGCCCTGCCGTGCCCAGAAAGCGTTGGCAATACGCGGCAGTAAACGCTTGGCGCCTTCCGCGGGGGGAGTGAGCTTGGCGGTAAATCGCTTGACACTGCCCGCGCTGCGGATTTCGCCGTCGACAGAATCGGTGAAGGCATCGAGGGCGTTTGCGTAGTCGATGGAGTTGACGATTTCATAGTCGCCCAAGCGCGTGATGCGGTCTTGGGCCTTGAGTCCCGCTTTTTCAGCAGGGGAGTTTTCCTTCACTTCGACGATTTCGACGCCCGCGCCCGCGGATTCTTTCACGATGGCGCCGAAGCGGTGCTTGACGACGACCAGCGACTCTTCGGCGAGGTGAGATCCCGCGCCGACGCCGAGGCTGGCGAAGGCGGGGCCCGCCTGCTCGGGATTCAGCTTGAGATGCATGACCTTCGCGATCTCGGCCGCAGTCTTGCCGCGGGCCCCGACATAAGCGAGGCCGAGAGCTTCGGCGACACTGTAGGGGGCGATGACGAAGTTCGAGGTCTCTTTGCCCTTAGCGGAGGAAGCAGTTCGGTAGAGGTCGAGAGTGAATTTGTTGACGCTCTGGGCGAGTTCTTTGCCCGAGGCCTTCGCCTTGGCGACTTCCTCGCGCGCCTTCGCGGAGGCCGCGAGTTCGCCAGCAGCTTTCGGCGTTTGGGCAGTGGTTTGGATCGCAAACACGATAGCCGACAAGGCGGCTACGCTCAGGATCGAGCGGTAATGTCGAGAGATTCGGTTCATGGCTGGGACTCCTCTGCAAAAGAAGGATGGAGAATTTTCGGAGGTTCCATCCCCATGGTTCATCGTCTGTCGTGACGGTTAGCTGGCAGGATTGCGTTTGAGCACGCGTTCTTGTTCGCCGTTCTTCAAGGTTCGCACGGTGAATCGCAACTCTGGTCCGCTGGCCCGAATCGCTTCGATGCACTCGGACTCGGTTGCGACCGACTTGCAGTTGACTTTGAGCACGATGTCGCCGCGCAGTAGTCCCGCGCGTTGGGCCGGGGAGCCGTCGTGAACTTCACTGATCTGATTGATAACGCCATCTTTACGCGACAGGACAAACCCCCAGGATCCGCCCGGCAGGAAGAACGCTCGGCTTGTTTGAGTTGAGGTACCCTCGATGGGGTCGAGCACGATCTTGTGGAAGGTCTCGCGGGTTCTCGTTTTGAGCTTGGGGTAAAAGGTAGCCCAGGTGACTTCGCGGTCGGTTTTGACCGCCATCATCGCCTTGGAAAACGCCTGAGTAAAAATGCCGCCGTTAAGCGGATCGCCCATCGCGAGTTCGCCGTCATCCGCGGCCGTGATATCGACCAGTCCCCGAGAACGGAAAAAGAGCTGAGCATAACCAGGCTCAAGTTGCGTTGAGTTACGCGAGGGCGGGTTGATCACTTTCACTTTGGGCGTGCGCAGGCGTTCCATGGCGCCGCTGCAGCAATCGGTCAAAATCACAACCAAGCCGGGATTCTTGGCCTGCATGGCCGAGCGAAGTTCCGTTCGGCTAATGTGTCCGTTCGGGGTTTTTCCGCGACCAAATGTCAGATAATGTTCGCGAGTAGGTTGATTGACGAGTCCGCCGTGACCTGCGTAATGAAATAATAAACCGTCATTGGGACCGACGTTGAGGCCGGCGTAGTGATTGAGAATCGCGTCGCGGCTCACCTGGCTCCCCTTGATCGTCGTGATTTTCACGCGTTCCTTGGGAATGCCGGCGAGTAACGACGAGGTCATGGTCGCTGCGTCTTTTTCTCCGCCTTCGCCGATGCCGTCGGCCAACGTGTCCGCCACGATCAGGACGTGGAGAAAACGCAGCTCAGGATGTTGCGCTCGCACGTCCTGCCCGGCCAAAATCAGGGCGAGCGCGGCCAGGCACAGCTTTCTAGCAAACGTCTTCATGAGTCAGATCTCCCTTGCGACATGGGGCGGGTGGCAACGAAGAGGGCGCGTCTATTCGGATATTTTTCGAATGCGGATCTGGAGGTAGCCGTACCTTTGGGCGCTCGTAGCGATGATTGCGACGTCATCGTGATCGGTGGAAAATTCCGACGCGGTCATATCGGGATCGGACGCATCCCGAGAAGTCGTCGCCGTCGAATTGAACCGGGCTTTGGGGTTGGAGGGGGCGCGCACGTATTTCGCCATCTGGTCGAGGGCATCGTGATACCTTTTGCCGAAGACGACGTGATTTTCGCCTGCCGTCTTGGCGGGATCCTTCTTGGGATCGGTTTTGGGGTCTTTTTTGGGAGGCAAATCCTGGTAGTCGCCGGCGGTGACGATCACCAGGGACATGAGTTCGTCCTTGTAATTATCGTCCAGACGAATGTTAACGGGGAAGCGAAAGGGTTTGCCCGGCTGGACCGTTTGATAACTTTCGGGCATCCTCGGGTCCGGCAATACTTGACGAGAAGGACGCGGTTCCTCACCCCCGGGTTCGCGCTCATAGTCCTGGTAGAAGCCGATCTGGACGGGAACGGAGGTTTCAAAAAAGATCGCGAAAAGTTCCTTGGGCGCCCAGCGGTGTTTGCCCAGGTGAACTTTCTTGTTCGTCAGCTGCTTTTCTTCATCGAGAGGCACGGCCCAAACTTTAACCATCAGTTTCTGCAAGGCGTCGCCGCTGGCGTTTGAGTTGTTGCCAATGGGGACGCCGTCGAAGCGGACGGTGGGCCCGGCGTAGACCTTGAGATTTAGATCTGTCGGACGAGTCTTATTTCGCGGCAGGATGATCGTGTCGAACTTCTCCGCGCCGAATGCTGCCTGGCTTTGCTTCTGTAACTTCCTGAACGCGTCCAGCAATTCCTGACGGCTCGGAGCGTTGCCGGACTGCGCGCGGAGGGAGACCCCGCTCAACGCGAGGGCCGAAAGTACAGTGAGAATCAGCATGGTCCCGTTTCGAAGTTTCTTCATGTGCGACCTCCACTTCTTGGAAAAGAACGAGATATTTCTTGGGCACGTCAATCTTGCGAACGGGGATCGACGCACCTTCCCAAAACCAGGATTTCCTTGCTCTGCCGGTCGAAGGCCACGAACACGAACGGCCGATTGAAGTTCACTTGCGCCGTCGGTGCGGATTTCGCATTGAGTTCCAGATCGGTGTTGGAACGAACCTGGACTTGAACCTGCTGCATGACGGTCGAAGCCGACGGCTTCTGCTTGACGACTTCCTTGGGCTTGGTCTGTTTTTCCTCGGGCGTTTTGACCTTCTCTTCTTTTTCGGGCGACGGCACAGGAATCGTAAAGTGAGCTGGCATTCCGAGCTTGGCTAAGGTTCCGCGCAGATTCCGCAGGGAGTACAGGTCCAACTCCGGCACCATGACGGTGGTCGGTTGCGGGACGCCGGAGCCGAGCAATTTGGGCCAGACGGCAGCGTCGGACAGTAGTTTTTCAATCTCGGCCAATCCTTTTCCCTCAGCCGGCAGGAACAGCATCAGCGCCAGTCCCCCCGTGCAGGGGAGTTCGACGCCTTGGTACGCTTCGCTCTTGCTAACGCGCAGCGAACCGGTCAACGGAACTGCCGTGACCTGAAGCTTTTTGCCGCTGGGGAGGGCGAAACTCATGGGTTGCTCAGCCCAGGATTGAACGCTGCTGGACCAGTACGGTTTAAAGACGAAGGATTCACTGTGAACGGCGCGGTAGTTCTTGCTTAAAGTGCCCGCCGGAATCGAGACTTTGCGCTCGGTGAAGTCATTGAACCAGAGCCGAATCCTTTTCGCCGTCGGTGCGACATCGGTTTGCAAGTCGATTTTGGACGTCTCAAGCGCTTGCGTTTTGCGGGCGAAATCTTGTAACGCCTTGGCAGGTTCAACGCCGTCCTGAAACCAGAGGGCGGCGGCGGCTTTGACGGGCGTCTCCCAGCGGGGCGGCGCGGACGACGCAGGCCGACCTTTGTGCCCTGGCAAATACAGAGTCCGAATGGTGGACGCGCCCTCCTGTGCCGACAGGCAGCGAACGCGCACCACCGTGGGCGCTTCGTCGATGGCATTGACGAAGTCCGCAGCCGAGCGAATTTCGCGGACGTGGCCGGGAGCGTCGGAGAGCCGAACGGAGACGATGCGCTCGCCGGGTTGAAAGCCGGCGCGCTCGGCGGAGGTGCCGCGCTGCACCGACTTGATGCGCACTGCGCCTTTCTCGCCCGACTCGATCTGCAGCCCCAAGAAGAAGCGGTCGGGCTTGTTGACGTCGTCCTTGAGCCGGCGCACGCGCTCTGTCAAAACTCGTTCGAGCGCCTCGCCGGTCAGCTCAAGTTCCAGAGATTTTTTCAGTTCCGCCGCCTGTTCCCCCTCGGCGCCGATCAGCAGCGTCGTCAATGTGGCGAGGGTGCTGCCGGGCGCGATGAGCAGGTTTTCGCCCGGTTCGGCGCTCGAAAGGAGGGAATAAAGGCCCGAAGCCAAACGGTGGTTGCTGCGGACGAGCGCCTTGACCTCGCCGTCTGCGGACGAGGGATCCCCCGCGCCTGCCTTCCTGGATCCTTCAGCGTCCTTGTTACGCTGCAGGACGAAGAGCGTCGCGGCAAGTCCAAACCCAACCACGATGGCCACAGAGCCGGTAATGATTTTCATGATATCCCCGCCTATTTTCCCTAGCAATTCGACTATACCGTCGTCGCTCACGCAGTTCAAGAAAAAACGCCGCGGCTTACAACGGCGACGACGGTTGGCGTTTGATCGATTCAATGCGCCCCGTCACGAAATCCCAGATCTCTCGTTCGTCCTCGGTCAGCGTGCCATCTTTCGAGTGCTTGAGCAACATGTCTCGCACGACGGCATAGGCCTTCTTTGCCTCGACGGCGCCTCGCGCTTCGAGGTAACGAGCTTGCTGCAGACTGTTCTTGATCGAGTAGGGCCCGCGTGCTTTATCGACGGCGTTATTGTCGAGTTTCCCGATGATCTTTTCGAATTCCACCTTCGGATCCTTCTTGGAGATCGAGACGGCGCCCGGGTCGAACATCAAGGCAAAGATGCCGAGCGCCGCACAGACCAAGATGACGATGATTTGCAGCATCGTCTTGGACGAGGCCGACTTGGCGGCAGCTTCCCGGCCCGCGGCGTCCACGCCTTCGGCTTCCTCCTCCGCGTCGTACTCGATCGTGTAAGCGACGGCCGACTTCGACGGCGCGGGATCGCCATGCACGTCCAAACGTACCGATAGTCCCGGGCCCAGTTCGATTTCTTCGCCGAACGGCCAGCGCGCCGAATCGCGATGTTCGAGCCGACGCCCATGCACTTCGATCGAATCTCCGGTGCGATTGTGCAGGTGGTACTCGCCATTGCGATACTCAAGCGTGAACGCGTGCGGGGCAAGGCCGCTGTCGCTCAGACAGTATCCGCAGTTCCGGTCGCTGCCGATGCGCAGCACTTCATCCTGGATGGGGAACTCTGCGCCCGGTTCCGGTCCCTCGGTCATGATCAGTTTGGCTGGCATAGCAAATCCGTAGTTTGGGCCGCGGCCTCAGTTTCTCATGAAAATCGGACCGAGAACGAACGGCGCCACGACGATTATCAAGCACGAGATCATCACAATCATGCCCGGAAAGACGATGTTCACCTGCGCCTCCGCCGCGGCTTTTTCCGCCCATTGTGATCGCTTGAGCCGAATCTGGTCGACCTGCGAACGCAATATCTTGCTGAGCGGCGTCCCCAACTCTTCCCCCTTGATAATCGCCGTCACGATCTCCGTGATGTTCTCATCGCCCAGGCGTTCTTGTAGGGCTTCCAGCGCCTCGCGCCGTGTTCGCCCCGTCGAAATGTCGCGCAACACTTCGGCGAACTGCTTGCCGATCGGGTGGTTCTCGTTTTCTTTGACGGCGATTGTGATGCTTTCCAAAAAGCTGGCTCCCGCCTCCATCGTCAGCGCGGTCAGGTCGATGACGAAGGGAAGCCGGCGCCGAAGCGTATGCAAGTATAACTCCGCCTTCGTCCGCACTTGTCGCTTCACCAGCGGCAGATAAGCGAAGCCGACGACGAGCGCGCAAAGGAACGCCGTCAAGAAGCTGAGCGACAACGCCCACACGAAGAGAAGCGTCCCCAGCGCCACCGCGATTGTCTCGACGAACTTGACTGCCAGATACTCTTCCGGCTTCCACGGCAGCCTGATCCCCGCGAGGTAGATGTTACGTTTGAGGATCGCGAGCGACTCGGGTTTTTCTTGCCGGTAGTGAGCTGCCAGCCAATCGACGGAGTGTTCGAACCACCGGTAAAGGGAACTTCCTTCGCGCAGCAATGCGCGGCGCTGGAACTCGAACACGCCGACATCCGCCAAGCCCAGGCGCGGTCTTGAGAACAGACCGAGAACGCCGCCGGCCAGGGCGGCGACGGCCACGCCCAGCGTAGCCGAGCCGTAGAAGGCGAGGCTGTGCACATCGGTCATCGCGAACAGCACGATCAAGGCATCTCTCCGCACAAGGTTTAAAGTTCGATCGCGAGGATCTTTTTCGCCCAGATGCCGCTTAGAAACGTCAAGACCAGCACGGCGACGACGACCGACTGCCCCGGAATCGTCTCGAACAGCACCGCCACCGCGTCTCGATCCATGAGGTAAAACCCGCCCAGAAAAACCACCGGAAACGCGGTGAGGATAAGGACCGTTTTGCGCCCGGCAGCCGTGTCCGCTTCGAGTTTGCGTTCCAGACGCTGGCTTTCCTGCAGGCTCTTGCTGATCCGTTCCAAAGCTTCGGTGACTCGTCCGCCGCGATCAATGCAGGTGAGTAGCGCGGAAGTAAAGAGGGTGAAGCCGTCCAGGAGCAGGCGTTCCTTGGCGTCGCGGAGCGCTTCGGGCATCGGCCGGCCTCGATGGTAATCCTGGTTGACCCGGCGAAACTCCGCGGCGAGCGGTTGCGGCGCCTCTTCGCTCAGCGATTGGATGCCCTGCGGCAGCGACATCCCCGCGCGCGTCGAATTCGCCAGGGCTACCGACGCGCCCACCATCTGATCCCGCAGTAGACTCCGCCGTTTGGCGATCTGAAACTCCAGCCAAAACCGCGGCGCCATGCAAATGAAGATGACTGCCGCGATTCCAATCAGCGGAATTTGCAACACGAAGCACATCACGAAACCGGTCAAGATCACCGTGGCGCCCCACCAGCGCAGCATGGAGGGCAACCCCGTAGTATCCAGCCCGACGTTGCGCATTTGCGTCACGAAATCTGCGAGCATCCCCATCGAGAAGCGATCCCAGACCGGCGCAAGGCAGTACGCGCCCAGGCATGCCCCTGCGAACTGGCACAGACAACTGATCATTACCCAGAAGAAGACATCCCCATCCATCGCTCAACCCCAGTGACGCTACAGGTAAAACGACTCCAAATGAATCAGTCCCGACTCGATCAGCTCGCCCATAAAGCTCGGCAGACACCCCGTCGGGTTCAGCGTCTGCTCTCCGTGCTCGCCCGAGAGCAAAAAGATATCCTTGGTCCGGATGCCGCCGAGTTGTTCGTCGATGCCGCCGATTTCGGTGACCTGCACAACCCGCCTTCTGCCGTCGTGCATACGTCGGAGCTGCACCACGACGTCGATGGCCGAAGAAATTTGGCGGTGGATCGATTCGATCGGCAGATCGGCGGCCATCTGCACGAGCACTTCGAGCCTGAGAATCATGTCCTCGGCAGTATTGGCGTGGATGGTCGTCAGCGAACCGTCGTGTCCGGTGTTCATCGCCTGAAGCATGTCGAGGGCTTCGGGGCCGCGGCATTCGCCGATGACGATGCGATCGGGACGCATGCGCAGTGCGTTCTTCACGAGATCGCGAATCGTGTAGGCGCCGGCGCCTTCGATGTTCGCCTCGCGCGTTTCCAGACGTACGACGTGTTCCTTGTTAAGCTGAAGCTCGGCCGTGTCTTCGACCGTGATGATCCGCTCCTTGTCTGGGATGAAATCGCTGAGGCAGTTGAGCAGCGTCGTCTTGCCCGTGCCGGTGCCGCCGGAGATGAGCAGGTTCTTGCGAGTGATGACCGCCGCCCGCAAGAATTCCGCGACGGTTCGCGTCATGCTCCCCATGGCGACCAGGTCGTCGATAAGCATTTTTCTCGAGGGAAACTTACGAATCGTAAGGCACGGCCCGCTAAGCGCCAGCGGCGGGATCACCGCGTTCAATCGGCTGCCGTCGCTGAGCCGGGCGTTCACCAGCGGCGACGATTTGTCGATGCGCCGGCCTACCCGCGAAATGATCCGCTCAATGATCGCCTGCGTTACGGCATCCGAAATAAAACGCCGGCCCGAGTTCTCCAGCACGCCGCTCTTCTCGACATAGATATGATCCCGGTCGACCACCATGATTTCCGACACCGTCGGCGTGCGCAAGAGATCTTCCAGCGGGCCGTAGCCGAAGACGATGTCCTTGATCTCTTTTTTCAGATACCGCAGGGCCAGATAGTGCCGAAACTCTTCTTGAATATTGCGGGTGAGTGATTCCCAGACGGTCCAGAATTCTTTCTCGACGATGCCGATCTTGGCGCTGAGGTCGGTAGTCTTTTGCAACCCGAGTTGGTTCGCGCAGGCTTGGCTGGTCGCCTTCATTTCCGCCTCGCGCTCCGCCGTGAGCGAAACGAGTCGGCTCCAGTGCCCCTTCTGATCCCACAGGCTCGGCGGGGCCGCCGCGTTCTTGGAACTCGAGATCAATCCCGACAACAGCTCCGCACGCAGCGAATGGCCCGCGATGTGCGCCATCAGCGGCGCTCGCTTGCGATCCTGCGGCACTTTCAGCCGCACGATCTCTTCGATGTTCCGCTCCAGCGCCAGCAGGTATTCGTCGTTTAACTCCCGGCCCCCTTCTTCGGAGCCGTCCAGATCCATGATCTTGAGCAAATCGACATGGATAGCGTAACTCAGTCGCGACATCTCGAGGTCGAGCGCGGCATGAATCGCGAGGACGGAGGGCTTCTCTTGAGTCGCCAGCTCCAGGGTCAGCGTGAACGGAAAGATCTTGATGACGTTGCCGCCGACGATCGGATGGCGATCGCCTCCCAGCACGTCCTTGTCGTTGACTTTGACGCCGTTGAGGCCCAGCGCCATCAGCTCCCAATCGCCGCCGCGCTTGAAGAAAACTGCCGCTTCCTCGGCTACGAACGGACTGTCCAGCACCAGCTCGTTGCGCGGATCCCGACCCACGCGGATGCGGTTGCCCGGTACGTCCACGAACTTTCGGCCAGTGTCGATCACGATATTGCTGTACCAGATTCGCATGACAATCCCGTGGGCATTCCTGGAGAACCGATTACCTCTGCTGCGGAAACTGGACGACCGACTGAATCAGCTTCAACCTGGCATTTTGCAACAAGCGCGCGGTCTTGAGGTCGAGCTTTTCCCCGGGTTCCGTCTTGATGGCAATCGAGATGATGCGTTGCCCGGAATGTTCGTTTTGGAAGCCTTCCGCGTGCAGATTCACGCGCCGGCCGATCGCTACGATGCGAAACGGCCCCTCGATAAACGGCTTGAGGTCCGCCGCTGACGACGGCGGCGGGGTCGCGCCTCCCGGGGGCGTCGCTTCGGTCTTGACCGGAAGCTGGGCGTAGACGAAGCCAATCTCGGCGCCCACAACCAGCAGTTCCGGCTCGTACTTGACGCTGTCGAGATCGATCTGCAGGGACCGTTCGTCGGGTTGAAGGTACACGTCTTTACGCGTGGCGGGGGAATCGCGCAGCAGGACGAGATCGCCCTCCATAAGATCGCGTGCGCAGGGCGTATCTTGGATCATCGAAATCTGATCGTAGCGCAGGGCGGTACCCTTGAGCGAGCCGTCGATGCCGCGCAACGGGAACTTGCGCAGGTTTTCGCGTTTGAAGGGCTGTCCCGCCTTGATCTTGCCGATGACGACCACGTAATCGGTCGCAACCAGCTTGGATTCCAGCACCATCCAGTTTATGCCCATCGCGATCAGGCCGAGAACGATCGGCACCCCGAAACGCATCATTGTACCCATCGACTTACCTCACCTTTAATGCAATCGCCATCACCAATGTCTGCGAGCGATTTTCGGGACTGGGCCAAAGCCACGCCTGGATTGCTCGACCGTCCTTGACGCACGTAAATCCCTGCATCTCGCCCGACTTTCCGGGGAGAGGCTCGGTGCGGTAGCCGTATTGCTGCCAAAGTTCTCGCAGCGTGTTCGCGTCGGCGGGCACGGAGACCGTGTCGGCAATGAGCGCGCCTTTTTCGCCGGTTCGCGTGGCCAGGCGTTTGTAGCCGACAGGGTAGGGGAGTAACCCCGGACCCACGACGGCGCCGGAATTCTCGCCGCCCTCCGCGGGGGACGCTTCGATCAGCACCGACGGCGCTCCTGCTTTGTTAAACGCGATTCGCCCGAACGCCAACTGTTCATCCGCTGCGGAACCGGTGGTGAACAAGACGAAACGAGCTCCGGGAAGCTTCACGTCATAGACGAAATATTCCCCCAGCGGACGGCGTTCGGGCGCGAGGGCTTTGGCTAAATCCAGGATCAATTTTGACTGCTCGTTTGGCGTGGTCGGCATACGCTTTCCTGCGGGAGCGGCCAACAGCGCCGTTTCCACGCCGCGCGGCGTCAACTCCTTCGTTAAGATTCTCCAGGGCAAACCGGCGATCATCCAGCCGCCCCCTTGAAGATCGGCAGGCGTTAGCCAATGCGCCGTCGGCTCCGATTCCCTGGTCGGCGCGACCGGCTTTGCCAGCGGATTCACGCGCTCGCCCAAAGCGGAAAGCCCGGCCAGCGACCACGCCCCGATAGCGACCACGCCTGCAGCCAGGATGAGCCGGCACGCGTAGATTCCCGCGCGGCGCAGACGCGATCCGGTAAGAATTTCAGTCGTCCTGCTCGTCCCTTCCAAACTCTCGTTCCTTTCACGGCCCGACCTTAAAAATCGAAAAAGTCTTCCACATCTTCCAACGCATCTTGCGCGCTATCGATCAAGTCTTTCAGACGCTGAATGTTGTCGTTGATGAAGTCGAGCGCATTCAGAACATTGTCAAGGGAGGGTTCGCCGCCGAAGATGTTGAGGATTCCGTCTAACCCGTTCACCGCGGGGGAAAGGGCGCCGCCGAGCGAGTAGATGAAAATTCGGCGATCGACCGCGAGCGGCGCCTGGGGCGTGAACTCGATGGTCTCGTGGTCCCAGGATTTGGAGAAGACTTCGTGCTTGGCAGTCGCGCGCGTGGCAACGAATGCGTAGAGCCCGTGATTGGCGCCGTCGGAGCCCCAAGTGTGATTTCCTGTGCCGCTGACGACGCCGTCCCCTCCCGATTGCCCGGCGAACACGCCCAGTACGGTGGAGGACGCCAGACTCGTGAGCGAAAGGGATTGGGTAGGAGCATCCTGCTGGTAGCGTTGCTTCCAGGCGTTGTTGCGCGCGTTGAAGATTGCCTGGGATCTACACATACTCGCGATCGCCAGCGAGAAAATGAAGGCCGTGAGCACCACCAGGAACGGCAGCGCCATGATGAATTCCATCGGCGCCACCCCGCGCCGCCTTTTCCGGGCGGCGGGCGCCGAATGCGTGTCAAAGGCGATTCGCATGACAATTCTCCCGCTCGTTAATGCGTCAGCAGTTTTTCGGGCCGCGACTCGAGTTTTCCCAGAACGCTTGAGAACGGACCGTCCACATCACCCGAGTTTGCCGCCTCGCCCAGCCGCGAGACGGGAACGAGTTTCGCTTGCCAGTTGAGGCGGATGCGCGGCGAGTCGTTCGCGGTCTCCGCCTGCTTGAATTCGTAAGCGCCGCTGCTCGAAACCGGCGGCTCCCAGTTGAGCGTGTCCCAGCCCACCTCGGGCTGAAACGTGCCTCCCCCGCCCGGGTTTTGGCTGTTCGCGTTATAAAGAATCGCCTGGGCGCACGCCACGATCCCATCCCCGTTCGGCTTGCCGTACACTCTCTCGGACGCGCTCGTTTTTCCCGGGCGATGCGCAAAACCGACGACGGTGAATTTCTTATCCGCCAAACGCGAATCGTTCGTCCAAGGCTCCTCACCTTTGCTCTCGCCCGGCTTGCTCATGATGTAGAGCGTGAAATCCTTCTCCGTGCGGTTGTAAAGTTCCTTCGATTTCAACAGCGTATAGCGATTCGTGTAGTTCAGGTAGTGTTTGCGGGCCTTGGAGAAAATCATCCAGGTCATGAAGCGTAAGATTGGCGTCCGATCGTAGACCACCCACGGCGTGGTCGCGCGCACCAACGCGGATTTCGGCATATCCTCGTCCGACATCTGGCTTCCTTCTTCGCGGTCGCGCAGCACTGGCAATTCCGGCGCGCCGGGATAAATCGCCCCAGTCGTGCCGTTGCGCTGGGCAATCGCCTTACCGGTCTGGGCCGCGAGCTGCGGCACGTTGTCCACCGCAACCTTCTCGAAACTGGTCGCACCCGGAAGTAATTGGTCGAACAACAGATCGCGAAAGGCGATGATCGGAGCCGACTCGGCAAAGTCCGACAGCTTATCGAGAACGATGTACTCGGCCAGGATATAGCCTTCCACAACTTTCGTGACCCCATGCATGATTCGTCCCGCGGCGGCGACCGGCGGAAAAGGAATGTTTTCCGCAATGATGGCGATCGCCCGAATTCCGTAGACGAAAGTCAGAGCTTTCTTCAAATCCGTCAACCCGGCCCGGACGGTGGCGCCCACCTCGACCCGCTCGCCGACCCTTTCGTTGTCGTTGGGGTAGGCGGGGGTGTTGCTAACGAATCTCACCAGGTTCCAGGCGAAGTCGAGATCTTCCGATGCGGAATCGAATTCATCTTGACGCTGCTGCGATTCGTCGGGATCCAGCGGATCCTTGCCCTCGAGTTCTTCACCGCCGATAGCGATGTGAATGACGACCAGCGCTTGCATTTCGCCGATGAGGTGATTGGTGGCCGTGATGCAGTTCATGCCGCGAGCCAGCCAGAGGGTGCTGGAATAGGCGACCGCGTCGGCGCTGTTTTGCACTTCCAACTTGCGATTGACGGTGAAACCGATGTTCGCGACTAGCCCCATCAGCACCATGAGGAAGAGGGCGGCGATGAGCGCGATAAAAGCGAGCAGTCCTTCCTCGTTGTCGTGCAACTGCCGAATCGCGCCAGCCGTCGGCGTAGGGGATTCCTGGGGGCTCATAGTTCACCTGGGTCGTAACGAATACCGAGCGGGTTTCCAGAGCTGCCGATGTTCTTGTCTTTGACGCCTTCGACCTGAATCGTGGCCTTCGATTGGATCTCTACCACGAAGATTCCGCCCATAGGCGTGCCCTGGAGAATCTTCCCCACGAGATTGACGTGGTAGGGCATCTTGTAGCGGACCGTGACGCTCAGATCGTCTTTCCAACCGGTCGGCGCATTCTCGAGGGTGACGCTGGTGGCCGCTTCTGCAAAGTTGCGCTTCCGCGTAATGTACGACGACGAAACGGGGACGCTGGGCGCGTAGGACTGAAAGGCGCTGGCGAACGATTGCCCCGCCGAGCCGCCGCCTCCCACGGCCGAGAGGTGACGCGGGTCCGAACTCGCAAACCCGGCCATCACCTGCGCCGCCGCCTGATGCGCTTTCCGCTGCACCAGGCTGCCGTCGCTGGGCTCTGACGGGATCCAGACGGAATACGACCGGGCCGCGGCGTGGGCGGCGTAAATTGTCCCCAGTTTCACCGTCGTGAACAGTGCTGCCTCGACCACCACCGCCATGAAGAGCAGAAAGATCGGAAAGGTCATTACGTAGCCCACCGCATAGGCGGCGCCGTCCTCGTCTCGCGTCAGGTCTTTCCAGTACCGCTTGAGCATGATGCGACCCATTTGCAGCCACTCACAGATAGGGCCAGCCCACGAGGCTGCCGCATACGTGGTAAAGGTTCTTGCAGGCGCGCAGTCCCATATAAAAGAGTGCAGCCGCAAACGGCATGCTCACGCCGGTGGCCATCACCGCTTCCATGCTCGCCATGCCGCGCCGGCAAAGCGAACGCGCGTCCCCGAGCTTGCGAATCATCTCGCCTACCCTCCCAAGACGGTGCTGGAGAACCAGCGAGTGGCCCCGCTTAACACCAGCACGGTGCCAAGCGCGAAGAACGGCGCCAGGCGAATCTTGCCTTGCAACAGCCGATCCTGTTCTGCCGAAGGCGGCGACACCCGAGCCGGCGCCAGGGACGAGCCGACCTTTCGTGCCAGCCCCCCAAAAATCTGTCCCGGTCCGATTACGACAATGACGTAACATAGGATGCTGACGCTCGCGATCACGTACGACCACACGAGCATCTCAACCACGGCCGCCGGTCCGAGCAGTGCGCCGAGCGCAGCGGCGAGTTTGAGGTCGCCCGCCCCGCCTCCCGCGAGACGATAGATGAATAACATCACCACGAAAGCCAGGATTGCGCCAATCAGACTTTCCCAAATCCCGACCCCGCCCAGCGCCTCCGACCAGTGCGACGCCGAGCGAATATCGAATCCTCTCGTCTCCCCCTCGTCGTCGCCCGAAATTGCCGCTTGCTGGCGCACGAATGTTTCGACGACGTTGAGTGCCAGCGCCCACAGCAGGGCAGTGTACGTCGCCCAGTTACGAATTTTTCCCCAGAGCAGATCCGTGTACGCGCACACGCCGATCAGAACCGCGATGAGGTAGCCGTTGACGGTGGCGAAAGGCGTGTTCGGCAACGTCCAGGCCAGGAGAAACCAGATCGGCAGCAACCAAACGGGAGCGGAAAGCGCCCAGAACCAGCGCGTCGAACTTTTCGGCGGAGCGGGAACCGTTTCAAGGGTGCTGGTTTCCATGGTGTGGCGCCGCTCGGTGACGGAGAGTTGGTTATTCGCCGGACGTCAGGCGCAGGATCTGTTGCGAGAGCCAGGGACTGATGTGCGGCCAAAGTGTGGATCGAAAGAAAAAGAGCACGACGGCGGCCAACGCAAGCACCATCACGGTGGAGACTGCTTCCATGCCGTCCTCGTCTTCATGAATGCGTCGGTAGCTTTTCAAAGAATCCCTCGCGAATGAAATGGTGCGCGATTCGCATCGCGCACCAACTGCATGTCTCGGATGAAGGACGGCGTTCGGCGACTAGCTCTTGAGTTCGGTAATCTTCGCTTCCACCCAATCTTTGACCAGCGGCCAAATGGTCACTTTGAGCACAATGAGAATGACCGCGGCCAGGGCGACGATCATGATGACGGTGATTGCTTCCATGCCGTCTTCGTCATCGTGAATCCGCTTGAGATCCGCGGTCAAGTTATTAATGGGGCTGTCCATGATAAATTTCCTTTCAGAGGGTTGAGTGTAAAGGTAACTGAGCTTTCAAGGTTAGAACGTTACTGATCGGAATCGAAATTCAAATTTAAGCATTCAGCCCAAGAGCTCGGAGCACCTCGCTCCTGAGATCGATTTGCACCGGATGCGGAACTATGGATTCGAGGTAATTTTCGGGGCGACATAGGTGATCGTACGGCTAAACGCAAGCGTTCCTTCGAAATCCACGAACGTCACTTTCACGGCCGGCAAGGGCGCCTCCCCGTTGGGTTCGATGTAGCCGCGGGCGGTGGCTTTCAACTTGGTGATCTGCCCGACGGACTTGAGCGGGTTTTGCTCGCGAGCCTTCAGCAGCTTCGGCGTGAGGACGCCCCGCAGACTTCGGTTGCTGACTTTCACCGTTTCGGCGGCGCCCGTTTCGAAAACGCCTAACTGGATTTGCCCCAACATCTTCGCTGGATCCATCGAGTCCGGAGACATTCCGTCCGGGAGCACTTTGAACGGTTTGATCGTGCTGTCTTCGCACAGAAAGCCCTGAATGGTGTATTCTTCGTTAGGATCCAGCACGTACTTTTTGCAATCCAGGAATTCGCCATCTTGTTCGAAAAGCGTGCTCACCCCGTTGACCTTTAACACGACGCCGATTTGCTTGGACGAAAGATTTTTGATTTTCATCGAGACGGTCTGCGTGTCGGTCGGTTCCTTGAGGTTCTCGATCTCCCCGGAAGAGTCGACGGCGATATCCTGTTCAACCTTGTCGTACGAAACGCTAAACTGCAGCACCTTCTTCATCTCTTCAAGGGTGAACTTGATATTGATCGGGTCGTCGCGATCGCCTCCCTTTTTGATGTTCCGCGCGACTGCGAAGCTTTTGCCGAGATCGGCCAGCATGCTGCGGTCGGTGGTGACGGCGACTTCCATCAACTTGACGGGCTTCTCTTTCGCCGCCGCCGAGTTGATCGCCCGGACGATGACCGTGGTGGTCCGGAAGTCCGGCGAGGTGATGACGTCCCCGCACAGGAAAACGTCGGCCCGAACCGACTGCTTGCTGCCGAGACTGGGATACATGATATCGAACAATTCGCTCCGCCCCTGTGGACTCAGGTAGTTGAGCTTGGCTTTCGTCTTGGCAATGACCTGCCCGGGTTCGTTCAAGAGGTTGATGGACTTTTTCTCCCCCCCGATCAGGATGAGCATGTTCTCCAGGCGCCGAACCATGTTGACATTCATGGACCCGCCCAAGAATGTGAAATCTTCGTTCCCCTTTTTGGTGCGAAACTTGAGGACGCCGACGTTCTTGAATCTGTTTTTTTCCAGGTATTCCTTCAGCAGCGGCCCGTTTTGGGCAAGAGCCGCGTCAATGTTGTCAGCGCGGAGCTGACCGGCCGAAAGCAATAATATTGCGGACAAGGTCAAAGTTTGCGACACCGAAATGCTCATTGCTGTCTCCGTAAGGGTACCGGCTAGCGTCAAATATTCAGCAGGCGAGGTCGACTCATTGTTCGTCGGCAACCGCCGTGGCTTTCTACTCTATAGATGCGTAACCCCAGGCGGTTTCCGACATCCGATTTCGAAAAAACTTGCGAAAGTTCACAATTCACGGCTGGCGAGCTGTTTACTTCGACAGCGCCTTCTTCACCTGATTGCTTTTTTCGAGCCATTTCTTGGCGTCGTCACGCTTGCCGCGCTTGTCGCAGAGCGCCGCCATATTGTCGTAAGCGTCGATTTCGTTGGGGTTTAATTCGATCGATCGGAGATAGTCGCTTTCCGCGGCTTCCCAGTTCTTTTTGACGGCATGGGTTAATCCTCGACCGATGTACAGGTAGGCAATCAGCGGCTCCAGGCGAATGGCGTCATTGTTGTCTTGCAGCGCTAAGTCCGGATTCTTCTGCTTGCGATGCATCCGGGCGCGAAGGTTGTAAGGCGAGGCGAAGTCGGGACCGAACCGGATCGCTTCCGACAAGTCCTGGATCGCTTCCTTGAATTTGGGGGGATCAAACCAGGAATTTGCCTCGCCCCGGAAGCAATAAGCATTCGCATTCTTGCCATCCAGCTTCAGTACCTCATCGCAGTCGCGAATGGTATCGGCATAGCGGTCGAGTTCAATCTGGGCGTACCCGCGACAGAGCAACGCCGGGATGAACTTGGCATCCACCTTGAGTGCTTCGTCAAACTCGCTTACGGACTTTTCGTACTCTTGTTTTGCGTCCTTGTAGAAGTGCTTGCAACCCCGACTGAAGGGCAACAGCACGCCAGCGACTTTGGCGAGGGCGAGGCCCTCAGCGGTGCTGCCGACGAGCGTCGGCGTTTGCCCGCCGGGCTGTTTGGGATACTCCCGCCGAACGTAATCCGCGACCTTGCCTTCGACGAATTGCTTGAGTTCGGGGACCGTAACCAACCCGTTCTCGTCGGCGTCGGCTTCGCCCGACAGGGCTCGGGCGACGGTTTGCATGAATACGCCGTGCCTCCAGACGAGGTTCCGGTAGCTGAGTTGATCGGCGCCGCAAGCGAAGAGGGCGGCGACGCCGGCGGGAGGCGCTGAAACCTCTGCGGTGAGACGCATTTGCCCGGCGCCGGGGATCTCCGGGCGACAGGTGTCGAGGATTATCACCTTTGAGTGTGCCGGCGATTTCTCCAGTCCATCGTACAATTCGCGTAGAGGCAGCAGGGTAGTCTTGTCCGCCGGGTCGCCGTCGGCCGGGCAGAGGTAGGGGCCGTCGTCGGGACCAAATTGGAAGCCATGTCCTTCGAAGACCACCATCAAACTGTCGTTCGCGTGCTTGGCGGAGAAAAATAGTCGCAGCGCATCGCGAATATTGCTGAGAGTCGGCGCCGCGGTTCCGCCAGACTTGAGAACGGTGATATTGGCTTCCTTATAGCCCGCCACGGCCAGGATGCGCGCGATCCCATCGACGTCCGCATCGGCGAAGACGTAGTCGGGAATGCGCTTGCCGTAATCGCGCACGCCGATGAGCAACGCGAACCGCTCGGGAATGCCTCGCGACGGTTCATCCTTCTCGAGCGTGAAGGGTCCCAGTTCGATCTCGCCTTCGCCTTTGCCGACGGAGATTGCCTGCTCGAACTTCTTGTATCCCGGACTCTCGAGCACGAGCTGGTACGGTTTCGCCGGCAGCAAATCGAGCTTGGTGCTGGACGCGGGGCCCTTCTTCTCGCCGTCCAGCAGAATCTCGACCACGGCGCCTGTCGGCGTTGTCGCGATGCGAACCTTGCGCGGCGCCTCCGGCTTTACCATCGGCACTCGAGGCGGTTCGATTCTTTCCAGGGCGAACGGACCGAGTTCCAGATCTCCCTCGCCAGGCGCCACATCGAACTGGGCCTTAAATTCTTTAAAGCCGTCCATCACGAGCACGAGCCGATGCGTGCCGCCAGGAACGAGATCGATTTTACCGTCGCCGGTCTTGATCCCCTTGGCCTCGTCGTCGAGACGAATGTCAGCGCCTGACGGCACCGAGGCAATGCGGACTTTGCGCATTTCTTTATCGAGGTTGAACGCAAACTCCCTCTGGGCGTCTTTGCCAGTTTTGACCTCAATCTCTTCTTCCTTGGCTTTGTGTCCCGGAAAAGCCACACGGACCTTGTGCTTGCCGAGTTTGAGCTTGAATTTGCCGTCGGTTCGGTCTTTTTGTTCGTTGTCGTCGATGAAGACGACGGCATTGGTGGGTACGGACTTGATCGCGATTTCCGGGAGCGGCGCGGGCCCAGATGGGAGGAACAAGAAAATCAGCAAGAGGAATACGATGGTCCCGCAAATGCCGTAAAGGATCCGCTTGTCTTCGAGCTTCTTGTTGATCCACTCCTTGGACCAAGGCTTGAGCGGAGGCGGAGGCTGATCGGATTTGGATTTAACGGTCTTGGTCGGCGGCTTGGGCGGAGTAAACGGAGCCGCGGCTTGACCGCCTCCGCCGACGCGTGCCTTCACCATCTGTGGGCCCGCCTCGCTCGGCAGACTCACGGGAAGGATCGGTAAATTCGAGAGGTCGTTCAGCGCCTCGTGGGCGCTGGCGTAGCGTTTGGAGACGTCCTTCTCCAGCAACCGACCGATCACCTGATTGAGGTCGGCGGGGATCCCGGGGAGCAACTTGACCAGGGGCGCGAGTTGCTCGGTCGCGGAACTTTGCCAGCGCATCCAGCCGAGTTCGGGGTCGATGGCGCTGGCGCCGGCACCGGGGAAGTTTTCATCGAAGCCGGCGCCGTAGGCCAATTCGAGTGCGGTGAATCCCACGCAGTAGAGATCGGCGGCGGGCGTCACCTTGCCGAAGGCGGGATTGAGAAACTCCGGCGCAAGATATTTGTAGCTTCCAGTCGGTTTGCGAATCTCGCCCCCGGCGACCAGGCCGGCCGAATCGCTGAGCTTAACTCGGCCCTGATCGTTGATGAGGAGGTTGGCCGGCTTGACGGCGCCGTGCAACTTCGCGTTCGCATGCAAATATTTCAGTGCTTCGAGCGTCTGCCTGAGCACGCTACGGACCAAATCGTAGTCGAGTTTTCCCTCGCTCAGCTTGACGTCGAGGCTGCCGCGCATCAGTTCCATGATGATCCAGCCGCGATCCTTGTCGACGCCGAAGACTTGCACGACGTTATCGTGCTCGGCGTTGGCCAGGAATTGAGCCTCTTCCCAGAAGTGCTCCATTTGCCGGGGATCGCGGCGAAATTTCTCGTGGAGCTGTTTGATGGCGACGAAGCGTTTGAGATGGAGATCGCGGGCGCGATAGACTGTCGCAGCTTCGCCGTGACCGATTTCCGTCAGGATCTCGTAATTGGGATGCGATTCCATGGGCCGAACTTCCGCTTGGGGTCGCCGATGCGCGCGACACTTTCGCGGCGCAGACGATGCCCCAGAATCGTCGCAAGGTTTACCCGGAATGTCAAGAAATTTTTGCGAAATCGCCCTATTCGTCGGGTCACTTCGGCTTGCCGATAACGACCGGAGCCGCATAGCGTTTGAGCGAGTTCGCCTCCAGTTCCGTGCATCGCAACGAATGGAGAAAGTGCCGCACCGATTGCTCATGTCGATCCAGGTGCTGACCCGACGCCGACAGTACGAAGACGGATTCCTGTGTAAACAAAACGCGACAGTTGACGTGGCTGGCGGGGGTTTTGACGACAAAATCCATACCGGGACCGTAGTCCCAGTTGAACATCCGCGAAGCGACGATCTGGCCGTCCGCGAAATCGGCCAAGATCTCTTTTTCAACCGCTTCGATTCGCGGGGCCGTCTTTAGCGAGGCGTCGCTGTTTTGGTACGCGTGCAACTGAAATTCGACGTTCGTGCCGGGGAGTTTCGACCGCATGAAGAAAATGGCGCCTCGCTTCTGGAGCGAAGCCTCGTCGACGAGTGGCGACTCTGGTAGCGAAACTTTGACTTTGATCTGCGAGAATTCATATTCCTTCCACCGAGACTCGTCAAAGGCCGGCTGCGGCGTGGTCGGTGGCGTGGTGACTTCGCGAAACCAGAAAAAGCCCAGCGCAAAGGCAAGCGCCAGAGACAGGCAGGACAAACCGAGGACAAGCCAATTCGTCTTGCGAACTTGGACGGCTACCAGGGCGGATTCCTGGGCCACGCTGCCTTCGAGAATGGACGTCCTGGTGAGACCGGGATGGACCCTGAAAACCTGCGCGCAATGGGGACACTTGACGCTCTTGGGCTTCGAAGAATTCACCGACCTCAAAGTCCGCGAGCATTTCGGGCAGGCAAAATGCAACGCCATGTTCGTTTCGGTCCCCGCGCAAAAGAGAAAGCCTGGGAAACGCATTATAGCCGACAGTTGGCCCAACGCAAGAAAGTTGTTAGGATGGCTGCGTAGCGAAACGAAGCCATCGGCGCGCGACCTCTTGCGCGTCCGACTTCCCGGTGAACTTCATGCGCCCTCAAGAAATCTACCAGGAAACGATCCGCCACTTCTTGGCCCCCATCCAATCCCTGCTCGACGACCCGAGCGTCTCCGAAATTCTCATCAACGGCACCTCGTCGATCTACTTCGAACGGCAAGGGAAATTGCAGCTAGCGGACCTGCGATTCCCCAACGAGGCGGCGCTGATGGCGGCGGCGCGGAACATCGGCGAATACGTCAATCGCCGCATCGACGCCGACCATCACAGCATGGACGCCCGGCTCCCCGACGGCTCGCGCGTGCACGTCATCATCCCCGCCAGCTCGCGTCAAGGCGTCTGCTTCTCCATTCGGCGCTTCCAAAAATCGAGCTTCAACCTCGAATCGCTCGTGCAGCGCGGCAGCCTCACCGCGGAAGCCGCCGAATTTCTCGCCCTGGCGGTTCTCTTACATAAAAACACCATCATCTCCGGCGGAACAGGGACCGGCAAGACGTCGATGCTCAACGCCCTCTCCGCGGCGATTCCCGACACCGAACGCGTGATCGTCATTGAGGATAGCTCCGAACTGCAGCTCAAACAGCCGCACACGCTTTACCTGGAAGCCCAGCCGATGCGGCCCGACGGCAAAGGACAGGTCACCATCCGCGATCTGTTCGTCGATTCGCTGCGCATGCGGCCCGACCGGATCGTGGTGGGCGAGATTCGCCGCGGCGAAGCATTGGATCTCATTCAATCGATGCTGTCGGGGCACGCCGGCTCGCTGACCACGGTCCACGCCAGCACGCCCAGGGATGCGCTCATTCGGCTCGAAACGCTCTCGCTGATGAGCGACGTCTCGTTGCCGATCTACGTCGCCCGCGCTCAGGTCGCCTCGGCGGTTCACCTGATCATCCAGATTACCCGTTTCAGCGACGGCTCCCGGCGGATTCAGACCATTGCCGAAGTGCTCGGACTGGACGAGGCCAACAATTACCGACATCAGGATCTGTACCGATTCGAGGGCAGAGGCCGCGACGCCAACGGGATGTTACAGGGAGATTTGGTGCCCACGGGAAATAAGCCGTCGTTCGCGTCCGAGCCGATCGAACTCGGCCTCGACGACCGCGTGAATCTAACGTCCAAGTTGTTCAACACGCGCAAGGGAGTGTGAGCATCATTTCTTGCGACGCGCGATCCAACGGGCGGCTTCCGCGGGATTGTCCTGGTACTGAAAGAGCTGGATCAGCCGCTCCAAAACCTCCGGCAACAGTTCTTTCTCCACCAGCGCATTCGCTCGAAATGTTTCCAGGCCCGCATAGGCCTCTCGCAACAAGGACTCGGCTTCCTTGTCCCGTTTTTGCTCCAGGAGCGCCCCGCCCAAAAGACTCTGCGTGTAGAATCGCTTCCAGCTCTCCGCCTTGGGCAAATGTTCCTTGCGGAGCGCGAGAGCTTCGCGCAGCGACTCCTCGGCCGACTTGGTTTTCTTGAGCCGAAGCTGACATTCGCCCAGTCCGGCGAGGGTGTCGGCCAGGAATCGGGGGCTTGGCGGGACTTTACGCTGAGCCTGCAGGAGTTCCTCCCAGAAAGGCTCCGCCGGGCCTGGGTTGCCGCCGTAGAGATACGCCTTGGCCAACCCGCTGACCGTCACGAGGAGATCAGCATGGGGGGCGAGGGGCATGGCCCGTTGCGTTTTGAGAACCTCCTGCCAGATCGCCGCGGCCAGGGCGTATTGTTCTTTCTGTAAGGAGAGAGCGCCCGTCATTTGGGCCTCCTTGATTCGAGCGAAATCGCGCGGAATCGGCAGCATTCGTCCCTTCATCTGCGTCTTGAAGAACTCGGCGGCGCGCAGAGCCTCGTTCGCCTTTAGAGCGGCCTTGACGTAGTGCAGAAAGAAAACCAGTGCGTCCGGATGATCGCCGTGTGCCTTGGCTCGTCCCTTCAGAGCTTCCTCGTAGTAGGGCAGGGCGTCGACGAACTGTCCCATTTCATGGTAAGACGTCGCCAGGTTGTGCAATGCACGCAGAGTGGGTGCGGCCTCCGGGCCGAACTTTTTGCGCCGAGATTCGAGCACTTCATTCTGTAGCGGAATCGCCTCCGCGAAGCGCTTGCTTTCCTGCAGCGCCTCGGCCCTGTTGTTGAGGGCCATGAGAACGTCGGGATGATCGGCGCCGAGCTGACGGCGCAGCCCGTCGTACGCGGCCAGGTATCCGGCAAGCGCCTCGTCGATCCGCCCTTCTTTCCGCAAGATCACGGCCATCAGACTCATGGTTCTTAACGTCTCGGGATGCTCCGGCCCCAGCAGTCGATGCCTGGAATCTAGCACGGCCTCGGCGAGCGGCCTGGCGAGTTCGACGGCGTTTTGCTCCAGGTAGGCAACCGCCAAATCGTTCATGGTGAGCAACGTGTCCTCATGCTCAGCTCCGAATAACGCCTTACGCCGAGCCAAGACTTGCTGATAGAGTTCGATCGCCTCGGCAAACGCGCCAGACGTGCGCAAAGCTGCCGCCAAGTCGTTCCTCGATTTGAAGAGGTCCGCATGCTCCGCGGGCAGGCGCGCTTTGCGAATCTCCAGCGCCCGCCGGTGCATGTCGCGCGCCTTGTCGGCTATCCCCAACCCGGCGTAGGTTTCGCCCAGGGCTTCGAAAATGCGCGCCTGGTGCAACGGCGGCGTGTCGGATCCTTCGAGCCCCTGGACGGCTCGATCCAGGAGATCCACGACTTTGAGATCGCGTCCGTCCAGCGTCGGATCGGGCCGGCGGAACGCATCTACCAGGAACCGGCTCAGCGCCTCGGCTCCCTTCTGGGATTCCTTGGCCTGGGCTTCGGATTCTTGAGCCGCCGCTTTTTGTTTCACTTCTTCGACCTTGGCCTGACGCTCCGCGTCGTACGCGCGGCTCAAGAGCAGCGAAGCACCGGCGAGTAACACGACGGCGACCAAAAGCGCCGCCACGCCGCTGGTGACCAGCGTGCGATGCCGACGCATCCAGCGTCCGACGCGCTGGGTCCACGGTTCGCGAAACGTGAGCATCGGTTCGTCGGCGAGCCAACTTTTGATTTCGCCGCCCAGTTCGAGCGCGGAACCATAACGTTCATCACGCGCACGGGACAGGGCTTTCAGGCAAACCGCCTCGAGCGATTTCGGCACCCATGGAGCGACATGGCGCGGCGGCGGCGGCTTCTCCTGACAGACCTTACGGACCACTTCCTGGGCGCTGTCCCCCGAGAACGGCGCCCGGTCGGTCAAGATCTCGTACAGCACGGCCCCGAGCCCGTAGACGTCGGTCCGAACGTCGATTTGATCGGGTCGGCCTTCCGCCTGCTCGGGCGCCATGTACCCGGGCGTCCCCATGATCTCGCCGGGCATCGTCAGGAAATCGGCGCCGGGCCTGGGTTCCGGCGAACCGGTAGCCGCGTCATCGGGCTCCCCGATCCGTTTGGCCAGACCCCAGTCGAGCACCAGGACTTCGCCGAACGGGCCGAGGATGATGTTGGCGCCTTTGAGGTCGCGATGAATCACGCCGCGGTCGTGAGCGTAGGCCAAGGTGTTGCAGACCATGACAAACGCTTGCAGCAATTCGCGCAGTTCGAGCGTACCCGCCTTGCCCTGGGCACGCTGGCGATGAAACTCGCGGACCGCCTGGGTCAGCGTGCGACCTTCGATAAAGCGCATCGTGTAGAACGGTTGGCCGTCGCGGCCGGACTTCACCATCTCGTAGACAGGGACAATGCCGGGATGTTCGAGCTGGCCGGTGATCTGCGCTTCGACCAGGAATCGGCTGCGCAGGTACGCGGTGGTCGCCTGGTCGGTTTGCAACTCTTTGAGCGCGATCTTACGGCCGAGCTCATGATCGTACGCATGCCAAACCTGGCCGATGCCGCCGCGGGCGTGCAGCGCCACACGTGTGTAGCGCTGGCTGGTCTCCGCCGAACCGGACCCGGCTTCCCCGGCGCCGACCAGCGACGGTTCCAGGACGGCCAAGACTCGGCGCAATTCGGCGTCGGCGTCGCCGCCCACCTGCGTCTCCTCCTGCGGATCCACAGCACCCTCCGATCAGGAAATCGATCGAGGCAGACGGCGCTCCAGAGCCGACTTGCAATAGTTGAGCAGATCCAGGGCCTCCAGCTCCTGCGTCAAGTTTTCCAACGACGGCGTCTCCAGCGATTGGCTAATCTCGGCCAGCAGCAGCTCGGCGAAGATCTCGCGCGCGCGGCGCAGGTTCTGCCGAATCGCCTCGGGCTTGAAGGGTTTTCCCAGTTGCTGGCCGAGCGTCTCGGCAATTTGCGCGGCCGGCATGTCCGGATGATCGGCGCGAAAGCGGAGCACGGCGTGCAACAGCGATTGGGAACTGGCCATCTCTTGCCAGACCCGGGCGAGCATCTGTTCGCGCCAAGATTGATCGAATTCCCTGGCCAACTCGACTTCCGGCGCCGCCAGACCGATGATGGTCGCCGCATCGGGACTCACCGGCTGCGGCAGTCGACCCTGCCGCCGACGATGCTGAGCAACGAGATTGAAGAGGATGACCTTGATGTAATCGCGAAAGCGCCCCTTGCTGCGGTCGGCACTGTGGAGCTTGCCCTGGATGAGCGTGAGCGCGAATTCCTGAAAGAGGTCGTCCGCCTCCTCGGCGGAAACGGCGGCCAACAGGTAACGCCGAATTGCCTTGCCGTAGCGATCGACGATGATCTCCCGCGCCGCCTGGGCCCTGTTCTCCTCCCCTCCGTGGGCGGCTTGCAGGACGGACCAGAGTGTCGAAATGTCGTTCAGCCGCTCAGTCATGGCAGTCCCCTCGATCGCCAATTCTATCAGGGCTCGCGATTTCCTCGAAGAAAAATATCACGCCTGCCGCGGGGGCGACTATATGAGTGCGTCAAGACCCGAGGAAACGTTCCGAAGGACTGACAAAAACAAAGAGTCGCAATTCAACCCAAGGAGAATGTCATGTTAAAGAACACCCTCGCTTCGATGGTCGCCCTCCTGTTCCTGGCCAACTCCGCCCTGCAGGCTCAAGACTTTCTCAAACCCGCACCGCAAGGCAACTCCCTCGTCGGCAAATGGAAAATGACCATGACCTACGAAGGCAAAACCATCGGCGGACCCGTTACCTTCGAGCCCAACGGCAACTGCGTCCTGCAGAACGGCCAAGGAAAGTACACGGAGTTCAACGGCATTCTCACCATTACCTACCCCACGGGGCAAAGTCTGGGCGGGCCGATGATGTGGAAAGGCCAGGATTTCTTCACGCATTCGTTCGCCGGACTCACCTGCGTCTACGAACGCGACACGATGCAACTCAAGGCGCAGGCCCAAGTCCAACCGAACTCCGTGGTCGGCAACTGGAGGCTCACCATCACCAGCCCCGCAGGAACCAAGAACGGCCCCGTCGGTTTCACGGCCAACGGCATCTGCCAGTTGTCCGATAGCAACGTCCCTTACATGCAGGCCAACGGGTATCTGACCATCGACCTGGGCAACAGCAAGCTGAGTGGCCCGATCGTCTGGAACGGCCCGGAACGCTTCACGCTGACGATGAACAACACCACGTTCGCCTTCGATCGCGAGCAGTTCGCCGGAAAGTAAACGTTCTCGATTTGTTTAGCCGCCGACTCCTGTCGGCGCGGACGTGTGCCACACGCTCGCGCCGACAGGAGTCGGCGGCTAAACATGCTATATCCCGTAACGCTTCAATCCCTCTCGGTTCAATTCGATGCCCAGGCCCGGTTTCTCCGGGATCTGCAAGAAACCCTCCGCGTCCACCTTGAACGGCTCCGTGATGATCTCTTCCATATACGGCGACGGCGTCAGATATTCCACGTAACGCGCGACAGGAACCGCCGCCGTCAGTTGCAAATCCGCAGCCAGGCCGACGGCCGTGTTCCAACCGTGGGGCACCCACTGAATGTTGTGCTCGTACGCCAGCCAGGCGATACGCCACGCCTCGGTGAGTCCGCCGCACTTGGTACAGTCGGGCTGAATTACGTCGACCGCATGCCGTTCGAGGAACGGACGGAAACTTTGCCGGCGCGTCAGACATTCGCCGGTCGCGATCGGCAGCGGGGCGTGACGGCGCAGCTCGATGAAACCTTCGAGATCGTCGGGCGGCAGTGCCTCCTCAAACCAGACGACATCGTACCCGGCCAGCATCTTCGCCGTCTGCAGGGCCCACTTGTAACCGTGCGGCCAATATTGCTCGCTGCCGCCGGCATCGACCATGATCTCGATGTCGGGGCCGACCGCGTCGCGGGCCGTGCGGATCAGCAGTTCGTCGGTCTTGGCGTCGCGCCGGCCGAACGGCCGCCAGCCGAGTTTGATCGCCTTGAACCCGCGCGCCACCGTGGCGTATAGCTTCTCACGCAGGGGGCCGGGCTCTTCGAACAGGATCGAGCCGTACGGCTTGATCTTGCTCCGGTAGTTACCCCCCAGGAGTCGGCTCACAGGTTGATTGCAGATTTTGCCAAACAGGTCCCATAGGGCGATGTCGATGCCGGAGATGGCGTGCTCGACGGCGCCCCCTCGGCCTTGCCAAAACGTCGATTGCCGCAGGCGTTCGCTCACGCGCGCCGGTTCGTCGGCGCGGTCGCCGATCAGGAACGGACGCAGGAGCTGCACGGCCGCGAGCACGAGCGCTTTGCTCGTGAAAACGCTGCCGACGCCTGTGACGCCCTCGTCGCTGATGACTTCGACGAGCGTGTGAACGTCGTCCTCGGGCTTAAGTTCGTCGGCCCAGCCGCCTTCGACAGTGCCGCCGCGGAGGCCGATGATCTTGATATCGACGATCTTCATGCGGGTCTCACTTGAGAGTTTGGATGTGATGCCATAACGCGTCGAACTGCCTGCGAGCGTCGCCGGCGAGGATTTCCTTGATGCCAGTGGTTTTGCCGTCCATCGACAATTTCGGCATCTTGGTGGCGATATCGATGCGGGGCGGGTCGAGCATCCAGCGCGGGTAGTAACTGTAGCGGAGGCGCTGGGCGGCGTCGAGGAGATTGATGCCGGGAGCTTCGAACGGCGCGACGGCCTTCTGGGCGCCGACGCCGTGGCACTGGACGCAGTTAAAGCCGCCGACCTGCGGCATGAGTTTGACGCCGACGGCTGCGAGTTGGGGATCGGGGGGCGGCGGATCGTCCTCGTCGGCGCCGAACCCATGCTCGTGCGACAGGCCCAGCGCGATACCCTGCGCGCGGGCGGGGAACGCGGGCATGCGCGCCTTGAGCCAGGGGCGGGCGCGCTGGTCGTGTTCGCCTTTGAGCAGCTTCACCGTCCAGACGGGTTTGAGCTTTTCGCCGGTCCAGGTGAGAAGCGGCAGAATTTCGGGGAGCGTCCCCTCGTCTTCAAGGGCGGTCACCCATTGCGGCACGCCGCCGTCGCGGCGGTGGCAAGCATGGCACTTGAGATTCTGCGTTTGCCGGAGCGAAAACTCGGCAGGGGCGTCGCGCTCCAGTGCCTCGGGATGGTTTTTGAGCAACCCGACGAGTTTGTCGCGTTTGGGTTTCTTGAAGCCAAAATCGGGAGCGCCGGCGCGTTTCTCCGCCGACTCGGCGAGGCAACCGAGATCGAACTTCGACGGCGCCGGCAAGCGCTGGGCCTGAAAGACATTTGCCGTCCCGCGGTCATGGCACTGGGCACAGCCGACCGATTCGAAGAGCTTTTTGCCGCGCTCTGCATGCCCCGCGGGCGCCGGTTTCACTGCGCCCTTGGCTTCCTGATACAAGAACGCGGCGAGCCCTGCGGCCTCGGCGGGAGTGAGCTTGAAGTCGGGCATGCGCGTCCACGGATAATGACGCCCCGGCGCCTGCAGAAACTTCGTCAGTTCCGCGGGCCGATACTTGGCGGCGACGTAGAGCAGGGGGAAGCGATCGATCGTTTCGACTTTCTTGGGATCGTCGAAATGATGGCACGCGATGCAGCCCAGACTCGCGTAGAGCTTTTCGCCGAGCTTGAGCCCCGCGGCATCCGGCTTCGTCTCCTCGGCCGTGCCCAAGGAAAGCACGTACGCGGTCAGATCGGCGGCGTGTTGCTCCTTGTCGGGTCCGGCGAGGACCGCGGGCATGGTCGCCTTGGGGCGCAGCTCGCGCGGGTTCAGAATCCAGGCGTGCAGCCAATCTTTCTGAAAACGCGCGCCCGCGCCCTCCAGCGACGGCGGGCGATGCGCCAACTCGGGGAATGACGACGCCTCGCGCTTCAGGTCGTGGCAATGGACGCAGCCGTGCTGCGACACGTGCATTCGGCCGTCGCGCCAGGCCTGGCCGGCGTTCATGTCGGCGTCATCGCTGCGGACGAAGAGCATGTCCGGCGGCAGCGGCTCGACCACAAAATCCTCGCCGGACCACGAAACGCGCAACGTCGCCGGGCCGTTCGCGGGGCTGCGAAGCTCCGCCTCGACGAAGTTATAGCCGCGGGCGAGGTCGATTTGTGCCGCAGTTTTCTGGGTGCCGTTCTCGGCCTTTAGTTCTTCCTTGCCGTTGATGCGAAGGGTGGCCGAGCCGCGGGCGAAGAGATGAAACGTCGCCTCCGCTCGGAGCGGGATCTTGAAGTATCCCGAGAGCTTGGCGACGAACGCGCCGGCGGGGACGATCGGCGTGATCGGTTGCCCGGTCTCGACGTGGAGTGCGGCCAACCGCGCCGGCCGGCTGTCGAGCAACTTGGTTCCGGAGGCGTCGTAGATCCGCAGCGTCATGCCGGGCTGAAGAAGCGCCTGGACGTCCTTGGGCAGTTTTCCCGGCTTGAACAGCTCTTGAGATACGCCTGCGCACGACATCGTGGCGACGACTGCAAGGGCGATGGAACGAACGAACATGGCGAATCTCATCGAATGTGGGAGGTCCTCGTTGACGGCATTTAGTCGGCCGCCGGGCGACTGAAATAGACGGCGCCGACGATGATCGGCGCGACCGATTCCGTCGGGATTAAGAATACCGCTTCCGGCCAGGTGGAGAGCTGAGCGAAGTAGAAGTCCTCCGAACGCTCCCCGATGCGGAGCGTCACCGTTTTGCCTCCGGGAAGCGTTGCCTCGATCTCCAGAAGCGCTGCATCCGGTTTCAGTTTGTACGCGCTGCGGGCAGCGCCTTCCAGGCCGATGATGGGGCGGGGCGATGACTTCGTGAGAAGTTCCGCGACCCGCTGGACCTTGGCGTCGTCAGGTTGAAAACCGCTGAGGCTCCCTTTTTCTTTCCAGGACTTACCCTCGCGCTGGAACTGGAAGACGCGCGTTTCGACGACCGTTCGCAGCGTGACCTTCAGCGCCTGGACCTCGTCCGCCGACGTGCCAGCGGTCGGACCGAGCGCCAGCGGCGACGCCCACATCAGCGGACACAGGGCCTGTAGCGCGACGCACGTCTGCACGCCGAACCCCATTTGCACGTCGACCGGGCTGCGCCATGGGAACTTGCGAAGCGCCTTCATCAAGTCCGAGTTGACTAAAAAAACCTTGTCGCTCAGACTCGACTTCGCGAACTGTCCGGGGCGATCCATGATGTCGTCGGTCTCCTTGCCAAAAGCGATCTCGACGATCTCCTTGGTCGCGCCTTTTTGCAGGAAGACCTTCACCTTGCTCTGCGGCGAGGTCAGCCCGTATGGTTTGAGGTCGTCCTTCGGGCCGACCTTGGCGATCCATTTTTTATTGGGGAGGTTTTCGAGCGCATCCAGCAATTCGCTGACGCTCTTGGCGTTCGCGGGGCTCTCATAGGTTTCGTCGTTCTCGCGAACGAACCACCTCTTGTTGCGCTGCACGAGCTTGACTTGCTGGGCGCCGAAATCGATGACGATCGCGTCGGCATTCGCAGAGTCGAACGTAGGCAGGGCAGGGCTGACGTAGGTCAAAATACCGGTGACGGGGATGAGGGCTTCCGCCAAGTCCTTCGGGATCCAGAACCGGGCGATGCCGCCGTCGGAGGCTCGTCGCTTGACGGCGACGTAGTCTTTGTCGCCACGCCGCTCGTGCTTGCCGAACTCGAGCGCCACCTCGACTTTGACGCCCTTTTGGACGTCTTCCGGCGCCTTGAGCGCGACTTTCAGTTCCGCACTCGCCGGCGCCAGGCCGAGCTTTGCATCGTCGGCGCCTTCCGGCAGGAACTCGTCGATCACCGGCTTTAAATCGAGGGCCTGGATCATTCGGCCGACCTGGCCTTGATTCGCGGGGGTCATCGGCTGTTTTTGTTGCGAGATTTGCCACTTCTTGTCCTTGAAGGCGAAGTCCGCGGACTCGGCGCCCACCCTGAGCTGAAATCGTTCGACCTGCGAACTCGAGATCGGCAGCAGCGTCTTGCTGCGCAGCGACTGCGGATTGGCGATCGCGGCACGGATCGGGTCCAGGTAATGCCCGGGAATCTTGAACACGCCGGGATCGTCCTTGAGTCGCGCGTAAAAATGCTTTCCCTCTTCCTTGCCGACCAAAAGCGTCTGCATCTTCGTGATCTTGCCCGGCTCCTTGCGCGAGGCGGAATCGCTCTGGCTGACGGTTTCGATCGCGAGCCACGCCTTGCCGTCGGCGAGCCCGTATTGATCGAGGTTCTTGGGATCCGCGGGGAGGAAGTCTTCGGGCCGATCGACGCGAATGTGGACCAGCGAGTAGAGCAGCGTATTCCCGGGCCGTTGCGAGCCGGGAGCCTTGGGGCCCACCGCGTCCTGATCCGCCCAGCCGAGGTTGGGCTCCGCGATGCGCCAGGTGTCCCATTCGTTGCGCACGAGTTCGAGCTTTGTGTCGTTCTCGCGCAGTGCGATCCGCTGAACTTCCTTCTCGTCGAAGTTGACCAGCACCATCTCGCGCATCTCGTGCGGCGAATTGATCTCCAGTCCCTTGAGCGCTTCGGTCGCTACCACGAAGACCCGCTCGGGCAGCGAAGCGTCCACGGCGTAGATCGATTTGCCGTCGGCCGTCTCTTTACCCAAGTGCAGCGTCCACTCGCGCTGCGGGCCCAGCTCGCCTTCGCTCGACTTCGATCGGCCCTTGATCGTCAGTATCCGTTCGGGCGGATCCAGGCCTAGTTCGTTACGGCTCTGCGTCACCTTCCGCGGCGAGCGCTGCGCCTTCTGCACTGCCTTGGCGATCTTCGTCTCGATCTTGTACCCCTGCACGCGCAGCTTTTGGCCACCTTCGTGCAGGTACCAATAATCGTCCGCCATCGTGAATTCGATCGTCTCGGGTTTGCCGCCATGCGTGCGTTTGATCTCGACCGCATCGAACACGAGGCGATCAGCGCGGTGCAGCGACGGGAAGACGTACTTCTCGTGCAGCAAATTCCGCGACTGCGACACGACGAACCCGAAGATCCACAGGACCGAGAGGAGCAGGCCGAAAATCCACAGCGTGGCGCGAGCGTTCATGACGGATCACCTTCGACGAATGAACCACAGGCCCAGCGCGAGCCCGCCGAGCGCGAGGAGCATCAGCCCCAGCGGCAAAAGCACCATCGGCGCGAGCGGCGTGGTCGGCGCGATGAAGTAAAAGTTCGAGTTGCGCGGCAGCGCCCCGGCGAGATCCTCGCGGTCGGCGAGCCAATCGACCGCGCCGGCGAACAGGTTGTAATTCTTGTCGCTGGTCTCTGGGCTGCGCGGGTCCATAAACCCGTCGCTGAAAAGTTCCGTGTCGCCCAGCACGACCAGACGGGGCCGAGGCTTCTCGTCGTCCTTCTTTTTTTCCCAGACGGCGACGCCGATCGAAAAGGGAACCTTCTCCTTGTCGTACTGAACGTTTCCTGGAGACAAACGCACGGCCCGAGGCGTCTGCAGAAAATTGGATCCGCGCACATTGCGGACGTCGAACAACGTCTCGGCCTGGAAATTCCCGGCCGGCTTGGGCGTCACCACGCAGGCGGATTGATCGATCTGAAAGAAGCCGCCGCTCTGCGCCCGAGCGAGCGAGGTCTGCGCCTGATCGGGAACTTTCGCCAGGACCATCGGACCGAGTTCATCGCCGCGCGGTCCGGGGATGACGTTGACAACCGCCTTGGTCGACACCGAGACGCCGTAAGGTTCCAGGATTTTCTCAAGGCCGCTCGTGGAAACTTCGCGGCGGACGGGGTCGAGCACGATGTCGAACGTCGCCAGCAACACGCCTCCATTTTGCAGGTACCGATCGACGACGTCGAGCGCCTCGGCTGGCCAAGGGTCGACGGCGCCCAACACGACGAGGAGGTCGCAATCCTTGGGGACGTCCTTGAATTTAGGCGAATCGGGGTCGCGTACGTTGAACGCTCGGCCCCCTTCGGACTCGATCTTGTCGCCCCAGTGCAGCGATTTGATTTCGAACTTATCTTGACCGAGCCGTTTCGCCAGTTGGGAGGAACCCAACGGCGTCAGCGGTTCGCCCAGGAACTCGCGGGCACGCTGCTTGCCGCGTTCGAGATCGAGGGCGCCGCCTCCCTGAACGAAGTAAATGGTTCGCTTGGCGCTCTCCTGGGTCAGGATCTTCATCTCGCGGATGAACTCCATCTCGCCGCGAAAGGCGAGCGTATCCGACCGCGTCGCTTCTTCTGTGCGGCGCAGGAGCAGCCGTTCGCGCGGGATGAAGGCGTGCTTGGGGGGCGTCTTCTCGTCGGGATTGTCGTACCCGTAAATCAGTAGCCAGCCGCCGTTGAATTGATTCCGCAGAATCGGGTAGCGTTCGAGCAACCCGCGTGTCTCCTTGGAATTTTCGGGGTCGATTGTCTTCGTGCTCACCATCTTCGTCTCGGCTTGCAGATTATCGAGCACGGCCGCCGAATGCGAGCGAAACGACTGCGACAGGGCATCGCTTTCGCCTTCGCTGGGGAGAATGGCGATGACGGTCGTCGGTTCCTTGAGGCTCCGCAGCAGCGCCTTGGCGGCGTCGCTGAGCGTGTAAAGCCCGGCTTCGCTCGTCCAGGAATAATTCTGAGGTAAAAACGAATAGACAGCGACGTTGGCGACGACGAAGAGCAGCACGGCGCAGGCGACGGAGACGAAGGCCTGCAAGCGGAACATGGCGCCGCGCAGGCCGGGATTGCCGACCGCTTCGCCCTGGCACAGCAGCAACGTGAGCATCGGCAATGCCAGGCCGAGGAAGATTGCGTAGGCGCCGAGCCAAAAGACCCAGGCGCGTTCGCCGCGCCAGGCTTCGAGCCCGGCGCCGACCGTCGCGCCGCCGCGCTCGAGATCCAGACGCACCAGCGCGACCGCGATCGTTACGAGGCCGAACAGGCCGGCCTGCAATGGCAAGATCGTCCGCAGCGACGACAGACTTGGCCCGGCGAACAGCACGCTCGCGGTGATGACGGCGATCAAGCACCACGCGAACAATAATGCGATCTCGAGCAGAGGAGGGGTGCTATCGGGTTGTCCGCCCCAGTAGAGATACGCCGCCCCCGCGCCGCACGCTGCGGCCAGGATCAGCAGTCCCAGGGCCAGGACGCGGCTGCGGCGATGTACCGTGCGCAACGTTCGCTCCGCATCGAAGGCGTCGCGTGCCGTCCAGGCGACCAGCAGCAGGGCCAGGGCCAATAGGCCGATGCCGAGCGACTCGCCCAGGCCCGCGAGCCGTAAACGCCAACCGTAGTATCCAGCGACTCCCAGCAGAACCAGCCCGATGATTCCCAGGCCAACGACGACGCGCGGTTGCCACTGGGCCACGGCGGGTGTGAACGCGACCTCTTCCCGCGTCGTCCTCAACCAGCCGACCGCTCCGGCGAGCAGCGTCAAGCACGAGACTAGCAAAAGCCCTTGCGAAATGAGGCGTAGCTCGTTTTGCGTCGAAAGAATCCAGGCCAGCCCGGCCAGTCCCAGTGCCGCCGTGAACCCCCACGTCAGGACGCTGCTCTTCGATCCGGCGAGAAACCCGATCGGTACAGCGAGTACGGCCAGTCCCAGCCCCAGCCAACGCAGCCAAAAACCCTGCACCCCGAGTTCTTCGTATGCGTCCAGCCAGCCCGCGAAGACGCACAGCATCACGCCCGACCAGAGCGCCACGCCGGCCAGATGCATCAGTCGATTCGTGCGCTCGCTCGCCTCGGCCATGGTTGCGGTCCTCGTCACTTCCACTTACGCGACGCCAGCACGACTTGCGTCAAAAACAAAAAGATCAGTCCCGTCGTCAGATGAAAAAACAGCGCCCGCGGGATCACATTCCCGGCCAGCGCGTCGCGCCACAGCGTGTAAAAGGCCGCGAAGCGGAAGAACTCGCGGAAGGCTGACTCCTGCGCGGTGAACGCCTGGGCGAAGAGAAAGAACAGATGCCCCAGCATGCCGGCGAACGTCAAAATCGCAGCCACGATCTGGTTGCTCGTCATGCTCGAAAAGAAGAGCCCCATCGCCACGAAGCTGAAGTGCGTCACCATCACGACGAGGATGAAGCTAAGAATGGGCCGGTATTCGAAATCGAGCGGATTGAAGAGCCGTAAGCTGATGAGAAACAGCAAGCTCGGCGCCCACATGAGCAGTGAAAAGAGCCAGCCCGCGACGAACTTGCTCCACACGACGGCCGCGTCGGTCACTGGCGCCGTCAGCAGCATTTCGAGGCTGCCGGAGCGTTTTTCCTCGGCGAATAGCCGCATGGTGACGAGCGGAATGAAGACGACGAGCACGAAGAGATGCAGGATGCCCGCGAAGTACCCGACCAAGATCGGCTCGAACGCCCCGCCTTGCGGCCGGCCCTGGCTAGGCGCCATCTCGAACAAGAACAAATAAAAGAGAATGCCCGAGACGAGAACCATGGCGAAGAGAACGATGTACGCGATCGGCGAATGAAAGTAAGCGCCCAGTTCGCGTTTCGTCAGCACCACGATCGGCCAATCGCAGCACGTCGACAGACTGACTGCGAGCGTGAGTAAGCCGACGACGATCAGGAGCAACCCGTTGGGCACGAGAAAGCTCGGCGCGAAGAACGACCAGACCGCGGCGACGCCGACCATGGCGCTGCCGATGATGCCCATGAGCAAGCCGATCTGGTACGCCCGATTGCAGCCGTAACCCTGGGCGGCGAGGAAGCAGACGAGGTGGAGCAGTCCGACGAGCAGCAGGAAAAACCCGCCGATCGGCAGGAAGCGAGCAACCACGATCGACGTGATGAGCGCCCCCAGAAAGTACGCCAATCCGGCGAGCACCAGAAAGAGCCCGATCAGCTTACGCGGCCGAGAATCGTCTTCTTGCCGCAACGAACCAAGGGCCAAGAGCGGGCTCGCGAAAAGTAACGGCGTCCCCAGCGTCATGAGCGTCGTGACCAGGCGTTGCCGGGCCAGGTTGCTGACGAGGTTCCCCGCTTGATCGACGCGATACCACAGGGAAACGCCGACGATGAAGAGGACGATGCCGAGCACGCCGACGAGAATCGACAGGACGCCGTACATTCGGCGAATTTGATACTCGCGATCGGCAAAGGCGTGAAAGACGAGCGCGGAAAGCCCCAGCACGTAGAGGAAAAACCCCCAGCTCGTGGCGCCGAAATACCGGTTGTTGAAGGCGAGCGCCACCAGGCGAATCGTGATGAGCATCAGGCCGACGAAGCCGACCGACTGCGAGAACGCTTGACGTTCCGGGGCAATGGCCGACGGCGGCAGCTCGGGCGCGGGCCGATACTTCGTGCTGACGTGCTCCTGGATTTCCATGCGTGCTACCGGAGAGATTGTGAATCGTTTGCCGACTGCAGCGGATCGCGGGAGCGGACCGTTTCGAGAAAGACCTCTTCGAGACGTCGGCCACGCAGTTCGAGCCGGCGCGGCGTCCAACTTCGGGCGAACAGTAGCTGCGAGAGCGATTCCCGCACGTCCCCTTCGCCCGCCGTCACGACACTGTAGAGCCGCCAGCCATCCGCTAATTCCTCGACCTGGACTTCTCGAACGCCTGCCAAATCCGCCAGGGCAGGGCGGACCTCGTCGGCTCCAGCCCTTACTTCCACGAGCACCGTCTTCACGCGATCGATTTCCGACAGCGTCGTGGAGAGCCCCAATCTCCCCGCGGCGATCACGATCACGCGCTGACAGACCGCCTCCACTTCCGACAGAATATGCGTCGACAGCAAGATCGTGTGCTTCTCGCCCAGCTCACGGATGAGGGCGAGCGTCTCGCGGATCTGCAGCGGATCGAGCCCCGACGTCGGTTCGTCCAGAATCATGATGGGCGGATCGTGCACCATCGCATCGGCCAACCCGACGCGCTGGCGATACCCTTTCGAAAGCGTCTGCACCAACCGTCGGCGCACCTCCTTGAGCCGGCATCGATCGAGGCAATAATCGACGCGGGCCGGCCTCCCTTTGCGGGCCACGCCCTTGAGCTTGGCGCGGAAGTGTAGATACTCCTCGACCCGCATTTCGGGGTAGATGGGGACGCTTTCAGGGAGATATCCGATATTCCGCCGAACGTCGAGCGATTGGTCGGCGACATCGAACCCGGCCACGCGCGCCTGGCCGTCGCTGGCGGGGAGATAGGTGGTAAGGATTCGCATGGTGGTCGACTTGCCGGCGCCGTTAGGCCCCAGGAAGCCGACGACTTCGCCGCGATCGACCGCGAAGGAGATGCGATCGACGGCGAGAACGGGCCCGAAGAACTTCGTCAGATTCTCGACCTGGATCATCATGGAGGTAGTGTAGACGCAGACCCGGCCCGCGTCTCGCACAAAACCGCGGGCGACTTGTCTTTCTATTTCCCGAACGTCCCGGTAACATTAAACGCAGCAAGGGACGCAAACAACGGAGGAACCCATGCCGCCGCTAACGATTGAACTCGAACGAGAAGACGACGGCCGGTGGATCGCAGAGGTACCGGATCTACCAGGCGTGATGACTTACGGCCAAACGCGACAAGAAGCGATCGATCGCATTCAGGCGCTCTCGCTCCGAGTGTTGGCGGATCGGCAGGGCCACGGCGAGTCATGGAAGTGAAGCGATGTCCGTAGGATTTAGCACCGTGATTTCGAAGTATCTGGTGAAATCCACGTGAATTAGCGTCAGCAGGTGAACCGTCCGATTCGACACCATGTGCACCACTATTTTTGCATCGTACACTTGTAGCCCTTTGACGCCGTGCGCACTCACGAGTTGCTTCCACTGCTGGAAGGTATTTTCGGGATACGGAAGAATATTCGTAACACGTTCGATTAGTCTCAATCGTTTTGAAGTTGCGACAAGTGAAAGCCCAAGCCCGCCGCGAGAGGTTACCGGTCGCGTGCATACACTCCAAAATTCCGCGACGTTTTGCGGACTCGCGACCAACAAATCGCCGCGATTTTGCAGTACTCGTACGGCGTTGCGCACCAACAGGTACTGAGGGTCAGGCCGATGAAACATTCGTGTGAGAATGTTCGTGTCGAGGTGGATAATCATCGATCCTGTTCCGAGTAGATGTCCGCCCTTGAAATATCTGCAAGCGGCGGCAGACCGTCAGATCCTTCGGCCATCTCGTCAAGCAGAGCCTCGAACTCCTCATCGGACAGCGGTACTTTCGCCTGCGCGCGAGCGGACCCGGGCTCTACCATCAAACTCAAGTAAGTTTCCAGCGGCATCTTTCGATCAGCCGCCTGCTCCTCAAGTTTCTTGAGCAACTCGACTACTTTCGCATTCAGTTCAACCACCATAGCGTTGTCTCCCCTTCGCAATTATACTCCACTCCGACTATCCGCGGTAGCGTCCCACGTCGGCTCGAATGCCGGCCTCCGAACCGCCGCGCGAACCCGCCGCGTCGAAGAGATGGGGCACAAATCGGCTCGTGTTCGTCGTGATCGCGCCTTCGTCTTCACGCATGCCGATGCCGCAGGCATAACCGTTCACCATCCAGCTGCCGAGGACCGCCGTCTTGCCGTGCCAGCGCGGCGTCGGCCAATACGCCTGGTGTACGAAGGGGCCCTCCACGTAGTCTCCGGGCGTCCGCTCCACTACCTGGCCGTCCTTCACGATCGTGATGTTCGCCCCCTCGCGGCCCAGCACCGGTTTACGCACGTAGGGCCCCTGCAGCGGTTCCGCCGACGCTTCGAGCAAGTTCGGATGATCGGGAAACATCTTCCAAAGCCACGCCAAGAGTGCCTTGTTCGAAAGGAGCATCTTCCACGGCGGTTCGTACCAGCGCGTTCGGCCCTGAGGAAGGAAGCGTGCGAACTGCTCGCGCAACATCCATTCCCACGGATAGAGCTTGAAAAGCCCCGGCAGCGAACGATCCTGCAGATCGACGAATCCGCCGCGCGCGGGGTTCCAGCCGATCTGCTGCAGCGGCAAATACTGCGTGGTCAGGCCCGCCTGCATGGCCACGTCTTGCATGTAATTGGCGGTGATGTAATCTTCGGTGTGCCCGCCAATGGACGCGAAGGCGACCGCGGGGATGCCGGCATCTTTCACCCGGCGCCAGGCTTCGATGAGCCGTTCGTGGATCGAGTTGAACTGATCGCCGGGGAGTCCGACCTCTTGCTTCCAGTACCACTGCACGACGGCAGCTTCGAGCAGCGCGGTCGGCGTGTCGGCGTTGTACTCCAGCATCTTGGGCGGGTTCTTGCCGTCGTAGAGCAAGTCGAATCGGCTGTAAATGGTGAGTTCGTCGGTGTCCCAGCTGCGGCGCAGCCAATCGTGGTACATGGGCGGGATGCCGAAGTCAGCGAAGGAGCCTCGCTTCACGACCTGTTCGACGACGGCGAGACACATCTCGCTGAGCTCGTAGGTAGATTTCTCGAGGACGTCGATCTCGGCGGGGGCGAAGTGGTAGTAAGCGGACTCATCCCAGTAGGGTTGGCCCTGTTCGGTGGTGTGGTAGAGGAAGCCGTGCTGTTCGACGCGGGCCTGCCAGTTGGGTCGGGGCTTGGCCAGGATGCGGTTCATCCGCCGAAGCCTCCGAAAAACCCGCCGCCGCCGGACGGGGCAGGGGAGGCGCCGCCGAAACCGCCGCGAACGGTGGGACTGGCACTGGGGCCGCCGCCAACTCGTCCGCCGCCGCCGAACGAGGGGCCGAAAAAGGGGATGAAGGCGAAGCGCGAGCGGTGCCCGCTGCCGCCGCCGTTGCCGTTATTGTTGTCGTCGGCGGGCGTTTGCACGAGATTGTAGATGAGCCAGCCGACGCCGAACGCTGCGCCGGAGAGGAGCAGCAGTTTGACGACGGGCGACATCCGCGAGCCAGTACCGGGCGATTCGTCGTTCATGAGAAAACCCTTCGAATGGGGTTTGGTGACCAAAGGGTAGTTTATCGCAAGAACTCGCGGGACGCAAGGTTGCGATTCCCAGGCTTAAAATTCTCCTTCCGCAGTCAACAATACAAGAAGGCCGCGGGCGAACAGAGCATCGCGACTGATGCTCTTCTTTTTTGCCAGTGCGTTGCAGCGTTCCAGCAACTCCTTGTTCAATCGGACCGAAACGGTCTGTTCGATCGAGCCGTTCTCGGTTTCACAAAGTTTCGCCTGAGCGCGCTTCCATCGGGCCATCAAATCAGATGAGAGAGGTACAGCGCGATCGGCCGCGAACTCTTCGTCGAACTCCTTTGTCGCGGCGCGGAGTTCTTCGGGAGTTCTCTCCGAGTAAGGTGTTAGATTCTCTTTGGAGTTCATTATCGGCTTCTCCTGCGGTATCGCCGCTTCTCGCGCTCTGTCAACGGCCGAGCGTGGATCACGAAAATTGTATCATCGGGATCCACTACGAAAATAACCTGCAGCAATCTTCCGCCAGATCCTCGTCCGATGACCAACAGCTTGTCGTCGCCGACTTGCTCGGGATAAGGCGATTGAGCATGTCGAACGACCGATTCCGCCTCATCTGGGTCCACACCATGCGCGCCGAATATGGTCGCGGTTCCAGTCGATCCAGCGAAACGGCATAGGGCGTTCCTTGATCTTAGCTGGATTGGATCCATCAAGGCAATCGTAAACGAGAACGTTCGTCAATCGGCCCGGCGGATTTCGACGCTGCGGGCGTGGGCGGTCAGCCCTTCCTTCGCCGCCAGGACTCCGACGTCGTTGGCCATCGCTTCCAGGCCCTTCGGCGAGAACGACAGCACGCTCGAACGGCGCAGGAAGTCGTTGGCGCACAGGCCGCTCGCGAAGCGCGCGGTGCCGCCGGTCGGCAATACGTGGGAGGGGCCCGCGGCGTAGTCGCCCAGCGCGACCGGCGAATAGTGCCCCAGAAAGATGGCGCCGGCGTTGTCGATGCGGTCGGCCAGGCGGTCCGCATTCTTGGTGGCGATGTGCAGATGCTCGGGGCCCAGCAAGTTCGTCCACTGACACGCCTGCGTCGCGTCGCGCGCCAGCACCAAGGCGCCGAATTGCTCGAGACAGACGCGCGCCAGTTCGCCGCGCGAAAGGCGCGTGAGTTGGCGTTCGAGCGCAGCCTCGACGAGATCCAGTAACGGTTCGTGCCAGGTGATGAGCACGCTGCTCGCGGGGTCGTGTTCCGCCTGGGCGATCAAATCCGCGGCGATGTATTCCGGCGGAGCGGTCTCGTCGGCGAGGACGACGACTTCGCTGGGCCCGGCCAGGCAATCGATGGCGACTTGCCCGTAGACGTACTTCTTGGCGAGAGTGACGAAGATGTTCCCGGGGCCGACGATCATGTCGACAGGCGGGATGTCCTCGGTCCCGTAAGCGAGGGCGGCGACGGCCTGGGCGCCTCCCATGCGATAGACTTCGCGCACGCCGAGTTCCCAGCAGGTGGCGAGCAGATCGGAATTGTAGGCGCCGTTCGCAGTGGGGGGCATGACGACGGCGATTTCGCGGACGCCCGCGGCCTTGGCGGGGCAGACGGTCATGAGCAGCGTCGAGGGATACGCGGCCGCGCCGCCGGGGACGCAAATGCCGACGCGGCGCATGGGCCGATATCGCAGCTTGAGTTCGTGCTTGCCGTAACTGACGAGCGTCGCGTCCGAATTGAGGATCCCGGCCTGAAAGGTCGTGATGTTATGGCGCACGCGGCGCAGCGTGGCCAAGAACTCGGGCGCGGCCGACTTGTGAGCGGCGGCCAACTCCTCTTCGCCGACGCGTAAGGTCTCCGCGGTCAGCGTCTTGCCGTCGAGTTGTTCGGTGTAATGCAGGACGGCCCTGGTCTTGTCCTTGCGGACGTCGGCACAGATGCGCTCGACGACCTGCGCGGGCGTGAGGGCTTGGCCGAACACTTTCTCGGTGAGTTGTTTGCCGCGCGGCGAGACGACGTCGGCCTGCAGACTGAGCCGACGGCTGAGTTGCGTGAGTTGCTCGAGGGCGCCGTTCGCGGAGTGGCGAATGCGAGGCAGCTTCAGCTTTGCCATACCATCATCCTGATCGTGACTGGATTTAAGCGAGCGGTTCCAGACGCTCGCCGCCTCGAGAGGTAATGGTGCACTATATGGGCAGCACGCGGAGAATGCAAGAAAATGCTCGCCTACTCGCGGGTCACGAACTCGTCGAGATTGAGGATCGTCCGCGCGACGCCGACCCACGCGGCCGATTCCTCGATCGGCACGCCTGCGAGAATCGAGGTCCCCGCAAGCTTCTTCGAGACCTCGCCATTCCTCTTGGCCGATGCCAGCAGATCGGCATAAAGGCCCCGTAGCGCGGAGAGTTCCTCGGCCGAGGGTTCGCGACTCAGCGCGGTGCGGAACGCGAACTTCATCCGCTCGTCCAGATCCTTCGACTCGCTCACGATGCGTTTGGCGAATCCCTGGAAGCAATCGACGAAGGTCGGGTCATTGAGAAGCGTCAGCGATTGCAGCGGCGTGTTGGTACGCTCGCGCCGCACGCAGGAAAGGACCCCATCGGGCGCGTCGAACGTCATCAGCATCGGGTAAGGACTGGTCCGCTGAAACCACGTGTACATGCCGCGACGGTAGCGGTCCGTCCCTTCGCTCTCGACCCACTTGGCGGCGTTGGCGTAGGTCAGCTCGGAAATACCCTTGGGCTGCGGCGGCTTCACGCTCGGGCCGCCGATCTTCGGATGCAGCAACCCGCCGACCGCGAGCGCGCTATCGCGCACGATCTCAGCCTCGAAACGCAACCGATTCTGCCTCGCCAACAACACATTCAGCGGATCGCGTTTGAGCAACTCCGGACGCGCCATCGAGGATTGCCGATACGTTGCAGAGAGCACGATTTGCTTGTGCAGCGCCTTCAGGCTCGACTTGCCCCGGAGGAACTCGATCGCCAGATGATCGAGGAGTTCCGGATGCGACGGCCGTTCGCCCTGTACGCCGAAATCTTCCAGCGTCGGCACGATGCCTCGACCGAAGTAATGATGCCAAACCCAGTTGACGATCACGCGCGGCGTCAGCGAATTTTCGGGCGAGTTGATCCACCTGGCCAGGTCTAAACGCGTCGGCTTCGCGGTCTGCGGTAACGAATGCAGTACCGCCGGCGTGCCGGGGCTCACTTCGACGCCCAGGCGCAAGAAGTCGCCCCGAATCATCACGTGCGTTTTGCGCCCCTTGCCCACGCCGAGCGTGGCGACGAACGCAGGCGTCGGCGGCTTTTTGTTGAGGTCGGCAATTCCCTTCGTCCACTCGATGACGTTTGCATCGAGCTTGGCCAGATAGTCGACGACCTCCTCGGGGAACTTGGCGCCCCGCTCGGTCACTGGCTTACCAAGTTCTTTGAGGATCGCGGCCGGGAGCTTCGCCCTGTCCTCAGCTTTAAGCTTCTTTTCCCATGCGGGAAGTTTTGCGAAAGCGGACTTCTTGAAGTCGTCGATCTTGGCTTGAAATTCCTTGATCTTCTTGTCGCTCGCCGCCTTCGCCTTGGTGAAGACGAGGGTATCTTCCTTGAGCGGCGAAGGAATGTCGATCTCGTCGTCGCTGTTGAAAAAGGCAAAAGCCTGATAAAACTCGCGCTGGCTGAGTTGATCGTACTTGTGGTCGTGGCATTGGCTGCAGTTCATCGTCAGCCCGAAGAAGATCTTGAAGGTGGTGTGCACGCGATCGAAGACCGCTTCGACGCGGAACTGCTCCTTGTCGGTGCCTCCTTCTTTGTTCGTAAGCGTATTGCGATGAAACCCGGTTGCCGTCTTCTGCGCGAGCGTGGCGCCCGGAAGGAGGTCGCCGGCGAGTTGCTCGAGGGCGAACTGATCGAACGGCATGTCGCGGTTGAAGGCGTCGATCACCCAGTCGCGATATCGGAAGGCGTAGACGCGCGGGCGATCCGCCTCGTAACCGTCGCTGTCGGCGTACCGCGCGAGATCGAGCCAGTGCCGGCCCCAGCGCTCCCCGTAGTGCGGCGAAGCGAGCAGGCGATCGACCAACTTTTCATAGGCGTTGGAACTCGCATCCTCGACGAACGCCTGCACCTCGGCGGCGGTCGGCGGCAAGCCGAGTAGATCGAAGCTGAGACGACGAATGTACGTGGCGCGATCGGCGGCGGGCGAGGGGGCGATTTTTTCCTTTTCGAGCCGGGCAAGAATGATGCGATCGAGATCCGAGATCGGCCACGCAGCGTGCTTGACCATCGACAGGGCAGGGGGGGTGAGCGGCTGATACGCCCAGTGTGTAGACGCAGCCTTGGTCACCGAGCCCGCGGCCGTCTCGGGCCAATCGAGGCCTTGTTCGATCCAGGCGCGCAGGGTGCCGATCTCACTCGGCGTCAGCGCGGTGCGTCCTTTGGGCGGCATCTGCATTTCGGCATCGAGCCCGGCCACTGTATGAAGCAGACGCGATTTCTGCAGGTTCTTGGCGACCAGCACCGGCCCGGCGTTGCTGCCTTCCAGTGCGGGTTGGCGCAGATCCAGACGCAATCCGCCTCGCTGTTTCTCCGGGCCGTGACAGGCATAACACGCCTTCGCGAATATCGGCTGCACGTCGCGAACAAAGTCGACCTTCGCTTTGGCGGCAGGCGGCAATTTCGCCAGATCGACCTTGGCGGGAGCCTGGGCCTGGAGGACGGTCGCAGCAAAGAACGCAATCAGGGGGAAAGCGGTTTTCATGGTGCGGCTGGCGGGAAGGTGGGAATAGGGGCGATAGAGTGATGATAAATCAGCCGGGCGAAAAAGTCAAAGGTTCGTCGCCCGCCCCAATGGCCTTCGGCATGCGTCATCGGTAAATAAACTAGGACGAAGTTCCGATTTTCTCTCCGCGGCGCAGAAACGATGTTCACGACGAATTGTCCCAAGTGCGACAAACTGTTTCGGCTCGACGACAAACTGCGCGGCCGAACCGCGCTGTGTCCGATTTGTCGAACCAAGTTCACATTGCCCTCGGAAGAGATTCTGGAAGTCGAGGAATTCGAAGAGATCGTCGACGACGCTATCACTGCAACCAAGCCAGTTCCAAGGCCGCGGACGCCGGTTCGAAGCGGCCCGCCCCCGGCGTTTCACGAAGACGACATCGAGGAATTCCCTCGCAAAAAAAAGAAAAAGAAGAAGAAACGCCGCCGCGGCCTGAGTTTCCTCTCCGGCCCGATGTCGTTCCAGAAAATCCTCTCCATTCTCGGTACCGTCTGGCTCGTGACGTTGGTGCCCGGCATCGTCTTTGGACCCTTGCTCTTGATTCACATTCTCGTCGGCGCCATCCTATTGTTCGTAAGCAACATCATGATCATCTACGTCGCCTTCAATGAAGACTTGGCGTGCGGACTGATGTTACTCTTCGTGCCGTTTTACTCACTCTATTACATCATCACCCGCTTCGATGAAGTGGCGGAGTCTTTGCTCCTCATGGCGATCGGCTTCGGTTTCGTCATGGGCGGAACCGTTGCGCTTGGAATGTATACCGCCGTGGCCCATAACGTGCGTTAATTCCCATTGGGATGCTGTACAATGACGGCCAGACTCGCCGCGAAACATCCCTGACGTGACACGCCGTGAAAATCTTGATTGCCGAAGACGACCCGATCTCGCGCACGCTGCTCCAGCGAACCTTGAGCGGATGGGGGCACGAAGTCGTGGCCGTCGCCAACGGCGACGACGCCCTCAAGATCTTACAGAATGAGAACGCGCCCCCCTTGGCGCTGCTGGATTGGATGATGCCGGGAATGGACGGCCCCGACGTCTGCAAGGCCGTGCGTCTCCGCGAGCGGTATCCTTATTTGATTCTGCTTACCGCTCGTTCCGAGAAAGACGACTTGGTACAGGGCCTCGAGTCGGGAGCGGATGATTACGTCGTCAAACCGTTCGATCCCCTGGAACTGAAAGCTCGGCTCAAGACCGGCATCCGCATCGTGACGCTGCAGGAAGAGTTGATCGCCTCGCGCGACGCGCTGCGAGTGCAGGCGTCGCGCGATTTTCTGACCGGGGCGTGGAATCGCCGGGCCATCATGGAGATCTTGCAGGCCGAGCTGTCGCGCACCCGGCGCGAGAACGGCTCGCTCGGACTGGTGATGGTGGACATCGATCATTTCAAGAAGATCAACGACCGTTTCGGACACCGGGCCGGAGACGAAGTCTTGCGCGAGGTGACGCGTCGGCTTGCCGTATCGCTTCGGCCCTACGATCTCGTGGGACGCTGGGGCGGTGAGGAGTTTCTGATCGTCGTGCCCAATTCCAACCGCGACGGGTCCGGCAAACTCGCGGAACGTTTACGCCAGCGCCTCGCGGAAGCGCCGATCTCCGTCGAGGGGAATGAAATTGCCGCTACCGCGAGTTTTGGCGTCGCCGTCTTCGAAGATAGCAACCGCCCCAGGCTCGAAGACCTCGTCCATCAGGCGGACGAGACGCTCTACGAAGCGAAGAAGCAGGGTCGCAATCGCGTCGTCCTCAGTCCGTCCGCACACGGCGTCGCATAGTTCCCGAAAGCCCAGGGATAGCTATCCCTGGGGACGCGCCCTGCGTAACATCATTTTTCGGAGATGACGATCGCGAATTGGATGCTGATTTTCGGCGCGTTCCAGGGATAGCCATCCCTGCGCTTTCGGCGGACGCTACGCTTTCCGGTAGATGAGGAACGCACGCCAAAGATACTGCAGACCCGAGAGCGCCGTGGCCGCCAGCATCGCGTGGATGACGACGTCGCGCACCCAGGTGAGCCAGCCGTATTCCTCATGTGCCAGGCAGGCGAACACGGCGATGAGCACGGCACACTGCAGCACCATCTTGATCTTCCCGAGGAACTCGGCCCCGAACGTCACGCTCTGATTTTCGAGGTAGCTGCGCAGGCTCGTGATGACGAGTTCGCGCGCCACCACGACGGTCGCCATCCACGGCGTGAGGCCCGAATCCTTGATTGCCACCAAAAAGATGAAGGCGCCGCAAATGACGACCTTGTCGACCAGCGGATCGAGGTTGCGTCCCAGGGTGGAGACGACGTTATGCTTGCGGGCGAAGTAGCCGTCGAAATAATCGGTGATCGCCGCCAGCGTGAAGACAGCCAACGACCAGTACCATTCGTGGAAATGGATGAGGACGAACAGGACGATGCCGAGCAGGAGCCGACCGAACGTGAGTTGGTTGGGGAGATTGAAAACGGGCGGCTCTTTGACTTCCAGGGTGGGCACAGTTTCTTTCCTTGGAGGTTAACGGACCGTTCCGATGGTTCTGCCGACGAGGTCGTAGCCGTCGGCTGCCGTGATCTTGACCTGGGCGATGTCGCCGGCACGGAGGCCTTTGCCTTTGACGCGGATCATGCAGTCAATTTCGGGAGCGTCGCACGTGCCGCGCGCCTGCATCTGGCTTGGCATCTCAGGGTCGGGCCCGTCGACGATTGCCTCGAGCGTTCGGCCGATCTGCGTCTGGCACCACTCAAGCGCGACGGTTTGCTGCGCCTGCATGAGCCGATCGCGGCGCTGGAGCTTCACTTCCTCCGGCACGTGATCGTCGAGCTTGACGGCAGGGGTGCCAGGTTCCAGCGAATAAGGAAAGACGCCGGCGCGTTCGAAACGCTGCTGCTGCATGAAGTCGGCGAGTTCCTGAAACTCCGCTTCCGTTTCGCCGGGGAAGCCGACGATGAACGTCGTTCGCAGCGTGAGGTTCGGAATCCGCGACCGTAGTTTCGCGAGCAACTCCTCAGTTTCCTGTCGGCGGACGCGGCGTTGCATCCGTTTCAAAACGCGGTCGCTGATGTGCTGAAGCGGCATATCGAGATAGGGAATAATCTTGCCCCCCTCGGCGATGACGTCGATCAACTCGTCGCTGAAGTGGATGGGGTAGAGGTAGAGCAGACGAATCCACTGAATGCCGTCGACTTTCTTGAGATCGCGCAGGAGTTGAGCGAGGCGGACTTCGCCGTAGAGATCCAGGCCGTAGTAGGTGGTGTCCTGAGCGACGACGATGAGTTCGCGGACTCCGTCCGCGGCCAACTCTCTGGCTTCGCGGATGACCTCTTCCATCGGTTTGGTGATGTGTTTGCCGCGCATGGAGGGAATGGCGCAGAAGGTGCAAAGCCGATCGCAGCCTTCGGAAATTTTCAAATACGCAAAATGCCGGGGCGTGATGCGTAAACGGGCCGTGTCTTCAAGGGCGCGAACCGGGGCGGGGCGGAAGAGCGATCGCTGTTCGGCGCGATGCGCAAGCGCCCGTTGAGCGACGTCCGAGATTTCCTCCCGGCCAAAGACGCCGACGATGTGGTCGACGCCGGGAACCTCCGCAAGGAGGTCGTCCTTCTTGCGCTCGGCGAGACAGCCGGCAACGACAACGGCGCCGACGCTTCCTTGCTCTTTGAGCGCGAGCATTTCGCGGATGACGCCAAGCGATTCCTGGCGTGCGGGCTCGATGAAGCCGCACGTATTGACGATGACGAGATCGGCTCCCGCGGCGTCGGGGACGAGCGTGAAACCGTCCTGCGCCAGTTTGCCGAGCATGCGTTCGGAATCGACGAGGTTCTTCGGACAGCCGAGACTGACGAACGCGAAGGTGCCCTTGGCTTGCACGGACGGATTGGCAGCGGCTGCGATTTTGCGTGGTTCGATAACGGATAACTGAGTCATTTCGTTTCCTGAACAAGGGAGGCGCCGAGCGTTTCAATCGATTCCATCAACAGGAGCGAGACCTCGCGCACTCCCATGGTCGCTTCGTCGGGATCGCTGGCCATGTCGATACGAAAAGGCCGAAACGGCTGAGCTTGGCATAGGCAGATAGTTGCGGCGCGGTAATCATTGCTTCTCCTTGCTCGGCCGCGCTTTGGACAACCCTGGATATCTTATCGCATTGTCGCCGAAGAGGCGAAGTTCTCTTCCCGGTCGAGCCAGCAGACGACGCGTAGTTTTTGCTCGTCGAGATAGCGTTCGAACTCCGCCTCCTGGCCGCTTTCCACGAGGAGCACGAAGTAGCGCCCGCGTCCCTCCGCCAGCGCCGGTCGCAGGCCGAACGACGGTAGCCTGACGTTCAGCGACGGTGTCGCGTAGAATCCCCACGACTTACGGCATACGTCGTATTCGCCCCCCGCCTCGGTGACGAAAGTCACCTGTTCGTCGGCCTCGAGCGCGACGGCGCCGCAGTCCCGAATCGTCACGCGCGGTTCTCCCGCCTCGAACGCGCGGGGCGGAATCTTGGGCTCGAATTTCATGACGTCAGCACTCCGCGTAAGGTGAACTTCGTGCTTGGCTCGCGCAAGCGGTGCACGGCACGGACCACGAACCCGGCCCGCTCCGCCAAATGCGCCAGCGACGCGGGACTGAAAACGTGCCAGTGATCGATGAAGAACTCTTCCCGCCCCGGTCCCTCTGCAAACGCCGCGGCGCCGTCCGGCAGTTCCACATACGCCCATCCGCCTGGCAGCAGAAGCGGTTTTACGCGTGCCAGCATCTCAATCGGGTCTTCGAGGTGCTCGAGTACCTTGTTGAGCGTAACGACGTCGACCGGCACGAGCCCCTCGGCTCGGCGGAAGTCCCCCTCGACCGCGCGCACGCCGACGACGTCTCGGGCGTGACGCACGGCGCGCGGATCGGGATCCAGTGCGGTGCAGTCCCAGCCAGCCTTCTTCATTTCATGCAAGAAGACGCACAGCCCGGAACCGACGTCGAGCACCGCGGGCGCCCGGTCGGTGAATCGAGCCAGTGGGAAGATTGACTGCGAGGTTTCAAGTACGAACTTGACGCGACCTCGGTTGTCCGATTCGTCCTGGGGCAACCCGAGGACGCGTTCGTAACTGCGCCGCATCCCCTCGGCGTCTCCGTAGGTCGCGGTGACGTAGTCGCCTTCGTAGAGTGCCGTCAGGTCCATGGTGTGCCGAGACACGAAGTGCCCGCAGACCCGGCAGCGTAGAAGTTCCCGCCGGTAGTTGCCGGCAGTCCCGGGAAAACGCGCTTCGCCGAGCGGAGGTTCCCGATAGGTGTGAACCAATTCGAAGTCGCCTTCGCCGCACATGCATCCGTTCATCGCCATGGCCAGTCCTGGATAAGGAAACCCGGAATGTGCCAGACGCCCGCGGTTTGCTGCCAGATCTTGAGATTTCGTTGCGGTTCGATTATTTCAAAAAACTCGGGCTCCGCGATGCCGACGAACGCGCAGAATTTGCGGATGTCGGCGTGGGGTGTTTGGTCGCCGAGCGCGCGAACCTGAGCGATTGCTTCATCCCGCGTGATCAGGCCGTTGCGAATATCGACGGACAGGTTGTCGAACACGCGGGTCATGCCGAACTTGTGCCACTTCAGATAGTGGTGGATTGAGATGAAGTCGTCGTCGACGTCGGCGAAGTTCCAGGCGCCGGTGCGTGCCGACGTGCCCGGTTCGAAGCCGAGACTCTGCGCGATCTGCGCGATGGCCTGGGGATTCCAGCCGAAGTAGTATCCCAGGAAGATCGCGTTGACGCCGGCGAGCGCCGACGCGCTCGGCCCGAAGTATGGGGTAAGATCCTGGCGGGTCAACTCGGAATCGACCCAGTCCTCCGCGGAAGTCCCGTGCGTGACACCGTAGGTTTTCAGCCATTCGGTGTCCAGGCGAAAGCCTTCGTGGGCGCGGTCGGCGCTGCCGTACTCGAAGGCGGAGTTTTCGCCGTAAATGACCAGCGGGATCTCGAAGCGGACGGCGAGGGTCAGCGGAATATTGAAGATTGCGAGATGCATGGGAAGGGCGGTCGAGCCGTGCATGCGGAGCGCCTTGAGCATGAAGACGCGTTCCACCTTCGGGTTGATCTGGTAGTCGATGTGATCGACGCCGAGCTTAACGAGATTGTCGAGATTGCGCTGGCCCAGAGGCGTGCGCGCGGGCGTCTTCCACGTCACGGCGAGGGGATGCAGGCCAGCTTCGAGACACTTCGCGACCTGCCAGGTGCTGTCCTTGCCGCCGCTCACGGGGATCAGGCAATCGTACCCCTTACTGCGGCGCTTGGCGTTCTCGACGACGCGGCGAAAGTCGTCGGCGCGCTGCGCCCAATCGATATCGCGCTTTGTGCCGTGCGCCCGACAGGCGTTGCAGACTCCGTCGGCGTCCAGGCGAAGGTTCGGCCGCGTGTCGGGCAGAATGCAGCGGGTGCAGTATTTCACGAGCCGAACTCCTCGAGGAAGATCTTGCTCGTCAAGAAGTAAAAGAGAAACTTGCTCTGACTGTTCGGCAGGTCCGCCCCGTCCAGTAACTCGGCAATCTTGTCCTGACGAATGTGGTCGAAGATCGGGCTTGGCGCCAGCACTTCGGCGCGTACCCTGGGATCGTGGACGTCGAGGAACGAGAGGATCGGCGCATTGAAGCCGACCTTGCGCGGATTGTCGAGAATGACGTTCGGCGCGATGCCGCGGACCGCGTCGCGCAAGATCGCCTTCGCGAAACCGCCGCGAATCAGATGGCGTGTCGGGAATGTTTGGCAAACGTCGTACAGTCCGCGGTCGAGATACGGAGAGCGATTCTCAATCGAATAGTACATGGCATTGAGATCGTCCTCGTGCAGAATCACGGGCACGGCCTCGTGGAAGAGTTCGTTGGCCATGCGGTTGCGTAGCAATTCGGAGGTGTACTTCGATTCGCGGAACGGCTCATGCCAGGGCTGCATGAGAAACTCCGCGAACCTGTCGGCGTCCAGGAAGATGTGTGCCCGTAGCTCGGGATCGGCGAAGTAGAGTTCGGGTTGCCGTAGGTACGGATTGCGCACGAGCGGATGAATGTGCGTCTGCCAGTTGCGTAGGGCCTCGGCGAATTCGGGCCGACCGCGCATCTGGCAGAGGTAAAAGAGGTGGTGATCGTAGTAGCCGCTGAAGAGTTCGTCGGCCGCGGTGCCGCTGACGGAGATGCGGTAGCCGTTCGCGCGGATGGTCTCCAGGAGTAGCCACTGGGCGTAGTAGTTGATGGTCGCGATGGGTGCGTCGTGATAGCGGACTTGCGTGCGGAGCCGGGTGAGGAAGTCGCGGGTGGTAACGGGGACGCACTGATGACGAATGCCAAGTTCGTGTGCCGATTGCCGGGCGAGATCGCCTTCGTCGTAGCGCGGGTCGTCGCTGACGATGGTGAAGCCTTCGACGTCGTAACCGTGGACGCGTTTGGCGATGGCGATGACGGCGTTGGAGTCGATGCCGCCGGACATGCAGAACGCGAGCGGCACGTCGGCGCGGAGGCGGATCTCCACCGAACGCACGAGCGCGGCTCGGGCGGCATCGACGCAGTCGCCGTAGGTCATTCGCTCGTCGGGTTCGAACCTGGGCCGCCAGTATGGCGCGGGGACGCCGGCGCCCGACCGGTCCGCCGTCAAGATCGTGCCCGCGGGGAGTTCGCGCAGCCCTTCAAAGAACGTATGACCTTCCTTGTAGAGGGATTTGTAGCCGTTGACGAGGTAGCGATAAAGCTGCGGCACGTTGACGCGCAGCTTGCGCCCCAGGAGCGCGACGATGAACTTTACCTCCGAACCGAAGTAGAACCCCGTTTCGTCTTCGTAAAGGTAGAGCGGCTTCTCGCCGAAGCGATCGCGGCTCAGCGTCAGCCTCCCCTCGGCTTCGTCGTACCACGCGAAGGCCCACATGCCTTCGCAGCGATCGAGCCCAGGCGCGCCCCATCGGCTCAGCGCCGCTGCGAAAACCTCAGTATCGCCCGCGGTGTGGAATGCCTCGCCGAAGTCGCGGAGTTCGGCTCGGAGCTCGAGATAGTTGTAGAGTTCGCCGTTGAAGCAGAGATGCTGAGCGTCGCGGCGGAAGGGTTGGTTGGAACGTTCGTCGAGATCGAGAATGCTGAGCCGGGAATGCAGTAGCAGGGCGCGTTCGTGCCGGAACACGCCGACGGCGTCGGGACCGCGTCGGCGCATGCGGCCGAGGCAATCGTCGATTCGCTCGCGCGTTGGCGTTTGGGAGCCGAAATATCCCGCGATACCGCACATGCGGAGATTATATTGCTCGGCGGGGCAGGGGGGTTACTTCCCGTCGGCACGGGGCGCATGCCAGACGCGGATCTCGATACGTTCGATTCGGCTATTCTGCCGATCCTCGCGTAGCGGCGGGCTTTTGCCGGCGGAAAGCAGCATTTCGCCTTGCGGATGCCAGAGCACATCCGAAACTCCCAGGGAATGAGCCGCGAGTTCGAGCAACTCCTGGCGCGTCGGCACGTCCCAGATCTTGATGCGCCCATCGGCGCTGCCGCTTGCCAGGAGACGTCCGTCCGGTCCGAAGGCCAGCGACTTCACGGCCTTGCCGTGGGCCGGGAGCGAGACTAAATGTTTTCCCGTATTCGGATTCCAGAGCTGGACGGAGCCGTTCATGAGCCCCGCGGCGACGATCGGTTCGCGCGGATGAAACGCCACCCGCACCGCAGGCTCATCGACGACGAACGTGTGCCGAAGTTGCCCGGACAGATCCCAGAGACGCACCGACCGATCTTCGCTGGCGGAAGCGAGCCAGCCGTCGTTGCTGAACGCCAGGTCGTTCACGTCCTGCTCGTGGCCGCTCAGCACATGCAGCACCCGGCCTTCGAGGTTCCATAGCCGAATACTCAGATCCCCGCTCCCTGACGCGAGGATCTTACGCTCGCGGTGATAGGCGAGGGCGGCCACTGGCTTTTCATGCCCCGCGAACCGCGCGATTTCTTTCCCCTGGGCGAAATCGAAGATCCGGATAAACGTTTCGTCCTCCGCGCTGAGGGCAAGCAACGAACCGTCGAGCAAGCAAACCGCCAGGGTTTCGCGGAGGTCGGCGAGCGGCCAAAGCCGCGTCTGCATTCGCGGCGTCCCGCTCCAGACGGCGATCGCTTGCGGATGCATCAGCACCCAATTGTCGTTGTCCGCGCGCAGCAGATGGTTGATGGGGGTGGGATCGGTGTGCACCTCCGCCTCGGGATCTTCGGCCGCGTTCCACACCGAGAGGCGATCGTTCTTGCCCAGGCCGACGATTCGGTCCAGTCCTGCGAAGGCCAGGCGGAACTGCGGATCGCCGACGCGGTAGGTGCACCGCGGCGTGAGGCCGGTGGCCGGCTTCTCGTAAACGTCCCACACGTTGAGGGCGCCGTCTTCTCCCGCGGTCGCCAGCGTCAGGCCGTCGGCACTGAAGACGACGTGATTGAGCGGCAGCGAACGCTGCTGATAGACGTTGATCGGCTCGGCGCTTGCCGACTTGTCGTCGACGTTCCACAGGCGCAGCACGCCGTCCCAGCCGGCGCTGGCGAGGAGCGGCTTCGTCGGATGAAACGCGATCGATTTCGCCGACTGTGTGAGCGACCACGAACGCAGTTCGCTCCCCGTGGCCAAGTTCCACAGGATCATGCGACGGTCTTCGTCGGCGGACGCCAATCGGTTTCCCTTGGGGTTGAAAGCGACTTGGCGGATCATCTGCTTGTGCGAATCGAAAGAGAGCCGGGTGACGTACGACGTTTTCGTCGCCGGATCGAGATCCCAGAGCCGAATGCGATAAACGAAGAGATCGCCTGCCGTTTTTTCGGTGCGGGCGACGGCCAAGCTCCCTTTTCGGCTCACGGCGACGCTGGTGACCTGACTTCCTTCGCCTGGATCCAAAAGAAAGAGCTGCGTCCCCGTTTCGACGTCCCAGAAACGTGCCGTGCCGTCTTCGGAACCCGAGAGCAACCGAGGGCCGAGTGGATCGAACGCCAGGCTCGTAACTTTGTCGACGTGTCCAGTGAGTAGCCGGGGCGGGGCTTTTAGATTTCGGGCGTCGAATACCGCGACGTCGCTGCCGACGGTCCCGGTCGCCAGCCAGCGCCCGTCGGCACTGACCGCGAGGCAACCGCTGCCTGGTCCTTCGTCGACGTGCTTCTGCAACAATCCATTCAAGTAAAACCACTCGAAACCACGGCGATCAGGTTGTCCCGCGGGGGGCTTCTGCAGCGAGTCGAGCAAGCTGCGCATCCGGGGGATCTCGCCTCGTTCCCAGGCGTTCTGTGCCAGCGGAATCCGCGACGCGTAGAACATCTGGTAATGCTCGGCCTCGCGCCGCTCGGCACGGAGCCATAAGCTCGTCATCACCGGAAAGCCGACCGCGGCGATGAGCAGGATGAAGGCGATGAGCCCCGCGATAGCCGGCTTGCGTTTGCACCAGAGCCAAACGAGTTCGATTTTCCCCGCCGGCCTGGCCTGGATCGGCTCTTGCCGCAAGAACCTCCCCAGATCTTCCGCCAACTCTTCGCCGCTGGCGTAGCGCTTCTCGGGAGTCTTCGCCAGGCACTTGAGGCAGATCGTTTCGAGATCGCGCGGGCATTTAGGTTGTAGCCGAGTGGGCGGTACGGGCGCGTCGTTCTTGACTTGCTCCAGCGTGTCGATCATCGTCTGCCCCAGGAACGGCGGCCGACCAACAATCATCTCGTATAGCACCGCGCCAAGCGCGTAGACGTCGGTCGCCGGGCCGACGCTCGACGTCGTCACCTGTTCCGGCGCCATGTAGCTCGGCGTGCCGACGATGGCGTGACTCTGCGACTGCGCCTGATCCTCGCGCAAGAGCTTCGCCAAGCCGAAGTCCGCGATCTTGGGGACGTACGCCTTTTGGTCAATGCGGACCAGGAACAGCGATTGCGACATCGAAGTGCCCTGCGATTTCTCCTCGCGCAGCTGATGCAGCAGGATATTCGCCGGCTTAAGGTCGCGATGAATGATGCCGTGCCCGTGCGCGTGATGGATCGCCCGGCCCAGCGTCTCGATCATCTGCGCACAAAAAGCCCATGCTTGCGGCTTGCCGGCGATCAGCTTGCTCAAACTGCCGCTGTCGACATACTCCAGCGCAAAAAAGGGCTGCTGGTCGTGTTCGCCGACCTCGTAGATGTGAACGATGTTGGGATGATCGAGCTTGGCGACAGCCTCAGCTTCACGCTGGAAGCGTTTGCGATCATCGGCTCCCAGGGCGCCTCGCACCATCTTGACGGCGACGTGGCGTTTGAGCCGTTGGTCGAACGCCTTGTAGACGATGCCCATGCCGCCTTGGCCGAGGATGTTCAGCAACGAGTAATGGGGCAGGGTAGGGGGCGCTTTCGCGTCGGCCTTGACGACGTGCGGCTTGGTCGCCTGATTGTCGTAGCCGCGGGTCGGTTCGTCGCCTTCGATCATCTCGTGGATGGCGAAGATCTGTTCGATGTCCGCTCGCAGATGCGGAAAGACTTCGACGTATTCGCCGACGACGGGCGCCTGACCCGCTTCGCTGCGAAGTAAGATCTCGTTGTTGACGAGGTCGAGCAGGACTTCTTTTTGCGTCCCCAACTCGGGGTATTCGACCAGGATCGCCTGCAGGGGCCAGGGATTGCCTTGCTCCCAGCGATCGCGTTGACGGAGGAGGAGTTTTTCGAGGGCCGAGTCGTTGAGGCCGGGATCAGGCATTTTCCCCATCCCCGTCGTCGAGCCCCATCTCCTGGGCGACGCGTTCGACGGCGCGCTGGAGGCGTTTGCGCAGCGCCTCGGCGCCTTCGCCGCGTGCGGCGGCGATGTCGGTCCACTCGACGCCCTGAGCGCGGAGTTCGGCGAGTTCGCGCTCTTCGGCAGTCATGCGAGCGCGGAAGTTATCGATGAGATCCGCCGCCGCCACCGCCTGGCTCGGCGTCTCCTGTTTGGCCTGCACGCGCTCGATCGCGGAGCCGTGTTCCTGATGAAACTGCCCGCCGCGCTTCTGAGCGAACTGCTTCCGCGCCATTCCGGCAACCTTGTTCCGCGCCAGACGCACGAGCAACTTGATGAGATCCTCGGGCTGCGCCAGTTCGTACTGCCCCAGGGCCGCCCTCACGAAGAAACTTCCGAGCACCGACTGGCAGATGTCCATGGAGTCGGCCTGCCGGCGCATGGTGGGACTGAGCATGCGCAGCCGGATGGCTCGGCGCACGGTCGGCTCGAACTGGCGCACGAGATCGGTGGCGGCGTCCATCTCGCCGGCGCGGACGCGCCGTACCAGATCGGTGAAGTTATTGTTGGAATCGTCCATCGCGGGCCCTCGTACCGATTATGATATCGCCCAAGCCCCGGGGTGAGGTTCTCCGAACCCCGGAGTTTCCTGGGCAGCGTGGTCTCGCAGGTTCGGAGTACCTCACCTGCGGGCTTGCAATCAATACCCCTTGGCCTTGTCGACGACGCACACGAGCGGCTCGCCGGCGACGAAGCGGCGCAGGTTCTCGCGGAACAACCGCCAACGGCGATCGTCGGCCCCCGGCGATTGCCCGCCGATGTGCGGGCTGATGACCACGTTCGGGCGCCGCCACAGCGGATGATCGTCGCCCAGCGGCTCGGGATCCGTCACGTCGAGCCCGGCGCCTGCGATGATCTTGTCGTCCAGCGCCTTCACAAGGTCGGCGGTCTTCACCAGCCCGCCGCGGGCGATGTTTACCAGATACGCCGACTTCTTCATCTTCTGCAACTCGGGCAACCCGATCAGGCCGCGCGTTGCCTCGGTCAGCGGGCAGGCCAAGACGAGCACGTCGGCTTGCGGCAACAATTCGGGCAGTTTGCTCGGCGGATGCAGACCTAAGACGAACGACGGGCGCACGATCTTCTCGTTCGGATCGACGGCGATGACGCGCATGCCGAACGCCTCGGCCCGGCGCGCGATCTGCGTGCCGATGCCGCCCAGGCCGACGACGACCATCGTTTGGCCGCGCAGTTCCTTCACTTCGGTTTGCAGTTTCTGCTTGAGTTCCACCCATTGACCCATGGACGGCGAGCGAATGCCGCGGCTGAGGGCGAGGACCAGCGCCATGCCCTGATCGGCGACGTTGGCGCCGTAGAGTCGGGCAGTGTTGGTGACGACGGCGCCGCTCTTGACAACGTCGGGTTCGAGATCTTTCTCGACGCCGGTGTGGCCGGCCTGGATCCAGCGAAGCTTGGGATTGGCCCGCGCGATGGCGCCGTTGCAGAAGCCGATGACCGCGTCCGCAGTCGCCGCCTCCTTCGCAGCTTCGTCAATGTCCTTGACCGGTACGAAGAGCACGTCCGGTGCAATTCGCTTGAGTTCCAGAAGCTTCGCAGGCATCAAGTTCGGCACCACGATCCGCTTCGGCGCCGACCAGCCCGCCGTCGTCTTCGTCGGCGACGGGCCTTCGTAGATGCCGAAATCCTCGAACAGATCCCACGGCTTCACCCGTCCGGTGAGTTCGTCGTAGACGTCGCGGATGTTTTCCTTGCGGTCCTTGACGTCGACGGTCGTCCATTCCTTCTGCCAGGGCATATCGAGACTTCTGGCGATGTCGTCGAAGGCCAGGTTCTTGTCGATGCCTGCTTGGATCTGCGCTCGCAGTTCGACGAAGAAACGCTGCTGCTTTTTGAGGAGTTCGGGCCCCGCGAGGGGGCCGTGCCCGGGGCAGATGAGTTTGACGTCGAGCTGTTGCAGGCGATCGAGGACGCGAATCCAGCTGGCGGTGTCGGCATGGCCGGTGTAGTTGTAGGGCCCGTTGGTGCAGGCATCGCCGGTGCACAGGATCTTGTGGTGCGGCAGATACGCCACCGCGTCGCCGGCGGTGTGGGCGTGGCCGTAGAACAGGAACTCGACGCGCTGCTTGCCGTCGTCGAGCACGAGCTTGTCGTCGAAAATCAGACTCGGGACTTTGAGTTCGCTGGCGGCGACGTCCTTGCGGGCCATGGGGCCTTCGCCCGCTTTGGCGAATTGCTCGGGGCCGTCGATGCGCAGGAGTCGGGCGCAATTCGCCTGCGCGACGATCGTCGCGCCGAGCTTCGCGAACACGGCGTTGCCGTAGGCGTGGTCGCCGTGATGGTGCGAATCGAGGACGTAACGGATCGGCTTATCGGTCGTCTTTTTGACCGCGGCCACGACGTCGCCGGCCTCCTTGGGGAAGTTGGCGTCGTAAACGACGACGTAGTCTTCGAAGACGATCCAGATGTTGTTGCTGCCGCCGAACGGGACGGAGTTATCGGGGCTGATGGCCGAGTAGCGAAAGAAAACGCCCGGGGCGATTTCCTTCACTTCGTTAAACTTCATCTTGGGAATGTCTTGAGCGAAGGCGGGGCCGGCGAGGAGGCAGAGCAGGGCAGCGATGCGAAACATGAATGGTCCTTTCCTGTGCAAGTCGCGAATCGCCCCAATGTAATCGGGCGGGTCGCGGAATGCAAGGAAAGGTGTCTCCGAGCCGGAAGCGTGAGCGACGGTCTAGCCGGGCCGTCGCTCACGCTTCGCGGACTATGAGCTCATCGACCGATCATCATGTATGCCCGCAAATCGCGGCAGAGTTTTTGCTGCAGCGACTTGTAAGCCGACTTGGCGCCCACCGGCGTCACGAGGTGAATCTCGACCATGCTCCGCGTGCCGACTTCGCGCTTTTCCATGTACAGCTCGAGATTGAGCATCTTGATTGCGTGCGTCGTCTTGGACTGACCCCAGGAGCCGAAGAGGCCTTTCTTCGGCTCGGGAGCCTGCTCCGCCTGACGCGGATCAACGATGCGTAGGCGGATGCGCCCCGGTTCGCTGGCGACGATTAAGCCGCGGATGCTCTCGACGAACGCCTTGAGCTTCATGACGGCGACGGCTTCGGGCATCCAAGCTTCAAATGAATCGAGCACGTCATCCGCGTGGAAGCGATGGGCTTTCACCTTGAATTCCGGCACCGGCTGCTCGAACGTCCCCTTGGGCACGATCGGTTCGCCGATGGCGGCCGCGAACTCCATCGCCAGTTCTTGCGCGGAACGCAGCCGCTCGTGCGGAAATTTGGTCAACAGGCGGAATACGACCTTCTCCAGCTTGGGCGAGATGTCATCGACGCCGACTTCTGCGAAGCTCGGCGGTCGCTGGTTGACGTGGGCGAGAAGGATGTCGGCGACTTCGGTCGCTTCCTGGAAGGGGAGCCGTCCGGTGAAGAATTTGTAGAGCATGACGCCGACGCTGTAGAGATCGCTACGATGGTCGATCTGTTCGCCGCGGATTTGCTCGGGGGACATATAGTCGGGCGTGCCGCCGCCGATCGAGTGCGTCTGTTCGTTGTGCAGCTTTTCCATCGGGATGAAGTAGGCGTTCATCAAGCTCGCCAGGCCGAAATCCATGACCTTGATCGATTCGTGATCTTTGTCGATATCCCGCAACATGAGGTTGGCGGGCGTGAGGTCGTGATGCAGGATCTGGTTGTGGTGCGCGATGTGCAGCACCTGGCACAGCTGGCCGAGCCAAAGCCCGATGCGGTCGGCGGGGAATCGGCCTTCTTGTTCCTGGAACTTATCGAGGTCGATGCCGTCGACGTATTCCATCACCAGGCACGGACGTCCTGGGCCTTCGAGCGACCCGGCAAGGAGTTTGACCGCGTACGGATGTTCGAACTGCATGGTGCACAGCAGTTCGCGCTGAAAATTGGCGCGCACCGCGGGATCGGCAGCAAGGTGCTCATGCATGACCTTGATGACGACGTCGCCGCCGGTCTTCAGATCTTTGCCGAGATAAACCTGACCCATGCCGCCTTCGCCCAGGAGGCGTAAGGCGCGGTAGTTGCCCAGGTATGTTTCCATGGCGGTGCGAACGGGGTTAGCATTCATATCGAGGATTCATTTCCCGGTATTTGCCCGAAGCCTGTCTCCGGGGCTTCCGTTGGAAATGTAGGTTGAAAATTGAGCGGACGCAAACTATTCGCCCAGTTACTTCGGCGTCAGCACCAGGCGATAGCCCCCCAGGGCCGCGGTTCCGTTGCTGAGCGGCGAGGCGACCAGGTAGAAAACGCCTGTGTAGGGGGCGACCATCTGGATGCGCGAATCGAGCGTGTTGCCGTTATCGTCGTTCGCGTAGAGGATCTGTCCATTTTGATTGTGGATCTCAAGATAGGCGTCGAAATCGGTGCTGATCAAATCGATGACGTACGTCTGACCTTTGACGAGTTGGACCGGATGAAACTTGCTCGCTCGATTCTGCTGGTTGAAGGCGGGCCGCTGGCGGAGATCCGCGGCGATGATGTGTCCCGTGATCTCGACCTTGCCGCCTTGGCCCGACGTCTCGGCGGTCGTAACGGCCAGCATCGTCAGAATCGTCAGCGAAACCGTGGTGCGTGTCATCGCGCTCTCCCGTTTGGTACTCGGCCGATCCCACTCCCCATAAGACGAAACCAATTCAACATAAGATTTATTATCCGACTCTACCAAATAGGGACGTCTGACACAACTCAAACCCCAACGTCCGATAATGTCCGTTATGTTTAACTCGGTCGCGAATTCCCAGGGATGGCTATCCCTGGGAATTCCCAAGGAATCATGCGGCCGGCATCCACGCGCAGCAACACATCGCCCAGCCGGACGGCCTCGCTGCGCTGATGCGTCACGTGCAGCACGGTGACCTCACGCCGCACTTTGAGCTTCTCCAGAATCAGCATGAGCTGCTCGCGCGTTTCTTCGTCGAGCGCGCTGAGCGGTTCGTCCAACAGCAAGATCGCGGGATGAAACGCCAGCGCGCGGCCCAGCGCGATGCGCTGCGCCTCTCCTCCGCTGAGCCCCTGCGGATAACGATCCAAAAGCGCCTCCACGCCGAGCCAGGACGCGAGTTCGCACACGCGCTCCTCGATCTGCGCCGGCGCGATGTTGCGGATCTCGAGCGCGAAACCGAGGTTGCCGCGCACCGTGCGCTGGCGAAACAACGCACCGTCCTGCGGCACGAATCCGACGCCGCGCTGCGCCGGCGGCAGCTTGCTCACTTCACGGTCGGCGAGTCGAACGCTCCCGGACGCGATCGACCGCAATCCGGCGACCGCCTCGAGGATGCTCGTCTTGCCGGAGCCGGTCTTGCCCATGAGCACGCCGTAGGAACCGGTCGGGATGGTGAAGCTCACGTTCCGGAGTTGGAAGGCGCCTTGATCCAGGCACAGGTTCTGCACGGCGATCACGGCGAGGCTCCTGGAAATGCGATTCGTTTTTCGTAGCAACTATGGGAAAGACCTTCCGACCTCGAGACCTGCAATGCGAACGCTGAACGTCGACCTCGGCCCGCGCCGTTATGACATTATCGTGACCAGCGGCGATTTGGCAGGAGTCGGCCCGTTCGCACGCAACGCCTGCGCCGGATCCGCCGCCTTCGTCGTCACCGATGAAAATGTCCTGCCGCACGCTCAAATCGTTGAGGTCGCCCTGCGGGCCTCGGGATACAAGACCGCCCTCGCCATTCGTCCCGCAGGGGAAGCGCAAAAATCGCTTGCCGTCGCCGCCGAGCTTTTCGACGGGCTCATCGATCTCCCCGCGGATCGTAAGACCGTCGTGGTCGCGGTCGGCGGCGGCGTCATGGGCGATCTCGCCGGCTTCGTCGCCGCCACCTACGCACGCGGACTCCCCCTGCTCGTGGTCCCCACCACGCTCCTGGCGATGGTCGACAGTTCCGTCGGCGGTAAGGTCGCCGTCAATCATCCGCGTGCCAAGAACATGATCGGCAGCTTCCACCAGCCGCGCGGCGTGTGGATCGACACCGCCGTGCTGGCCACACTCCCCGAGCGCGAGTTCCGCAGCGGCCTCTCCGAGGTCCTCAAGTATGGCGTCATCCTCGACGCCGCGTTTTTCGACGAGATCGAACGCAACGCCGACGCCATCCTTTTGCGACAGCCTCATGTCATCGAGCGCATCGTCGAGCATTCGTGCCGACTCAAGGCCCACGTCGTTGAACGCGATGAACGGGAAGAGACCGGCTTGCGCGCCGTGCTCAACTACGGCCACACGTTCGCGCACGCCTTCGAGACGGCCGCGGGCTACGGCAGTTGGCTACACGGCGAAGCGGTCGCCGCCGGCATGGTCTGCGCCAGCCTGCTCGCCGAGAGGCGCGGACTCGTCGACGCGGAATTCACACGGCGCCAGGTTCGCTTGCTCGAGAAGTTCGGCTTGCCGACTCGACCCGAAGCGTGGAACGTGGACAAGATGATCGCGACGATGCGTAGCGACAAGAAGGCGGTCGCGGGAGAGCTGCGTTTCATCCTGCCTCGCCGCATGGGCGAGGTCGCGCTGTTCGACGATGTGCCGGAGTCGGATGTGCGCGCGGTTCTTAAGCCCAGTGGGTGAGTTGCTCCGAACCCCTGGGATTGACTTCTGCAACCGATGGAACCCAGGGGTTCGGAGTACCTCACCCACTGGGCTTACTTACTCTGCGAGGATCCCCCCATGGAATGGTCGCCAGAAGCGCGCGATGCCCTCGCGCTGCGCCTCATCCCCGGCATCGGCCAGCACCTCTACAGCGCTCTGCTCACGCGTTTCGGCACCGTCCAGGCTATCCGCGACGCCTCCCCCGAGCAGCTCTGCGAAGTCCCCTACCTCGGCGCCAAGGTCGCGCAGCAAGTCAAGAAATCGCTCGCCTCCGCTGACGTCGATGAAGAGATCCGTCTGCTCAATGATTACCGAGTTGGCCTCGTGCGGCTTGGCTCGTCGGCCTATCCGACCGCGCTGGCCGAAGTCGAACTGCCGCCCGAGATGCTCTTTGTCCGCGGCGACTTTCGGCCCGACGATCGCAAGCTCATCGCCATCGTCGGCTCGCGGCAATGCACCAGCTACGGCAAGCGCATCGCCGAGAAGCTCGCCTTCGATCTCGCCCACGCCGGCTGGACCATCGTCAGCGGCCTGGCGCGCGGGATCGACGCCTGCGCCCATCAAGGCGCGCTCAACGCGGGCGGCCGCACCATCGCCGTCCTTGCGGGCGGGCTCAAGAAAATCTATCCGCCCGAACACGCGCACCTGGCCGAGCAGGTCTCAGCTCAGGGCGCGCTGGTCACGGAAAGCCCGATGCGGATGGAACCGATGCGCGAGTTGTTCCCGGCCCGCAACCGCATCATCAGCGGCATGAGCCGAGCGGTGATTCTCGTGGAAGCGGCAGAAAAGAGCGGCGCCCTCATCACCGCGCGCCACGCCGGCGAACAGGGGCGCGAGGTCTTCGCCGTCCCCGGACCCGTCGACAGTCCCGCCAGCGCCGGCGTTCACGAACTCATTCGCAAAGGCGCCAAACTCGTACGCCATGCCGGCGACGTGCTCGAGGACATCCAGGGCATCGCTCCGCTCTTCGCCGAGCCGATGTTGCGCCCGCCGCCGTCGGGCATGGACGCGCTGCAGCAATCAATCTGGGGCTTTCTCGAAGAACGCCGAAATGTCGACGATTTGGCACGGTTCACGAGCAAAGGAGTCGCGGAACTCTCGGGCGTCTTGATGACGATGGAGTTCGGCCGGATGATTCGTCGTTTGCCGGGCAATGAGTATGAAAGATATTAGCGAAGCACGAACTTCGCCGGCGAGTCAGGTCGCGTGAGCGCCTGAAGAACTCGCCCGTACGTTCACTCCAGGCGCTCAGGCGACCTGGCTCGCCTGAGGAATAACGCTGTATGGACATTACGACGACGCACGAAACCGCGGTTCAAGTGGCCGGCGACTGGCTAATTGTCGGCCTGTTCGAGAAAGAACCGCTGCCTGTGGAACTGAGCGAGTTGGATTCACGCATGGACGGGCAAATCGCTCGGCTCCTGGAATCGGGCGACATCGTCGGCAAGCCGAAGGAACTGACGCCCCTCCTGTCCCCGCGCGGCATCCAGGCGGACCGCGTGTTGGTCGTGGGGTTGGGGCAACGTGCGAACGCCGACCGGATGGCGTTCTGGACCGCGGGCGCCGTCTCGGGCAAACTCGTCTCGAAAAAGCCCCAGCAGCGCATCGTCTGGCGCGTGCCGCAGGGAATCACCGCGATCGATCCCGAGAGCACCGCCGTGGCGCTCGGCTGCGGGTTCGCGCAAGGCGTCGAGGGCCCCGGCATCCGCAAGAACAAACTGGAACGCTTCAAGCCGCGCGAGCTCTGCCTCCTCGCCGACGGCGAATTGCGCAATGCGATCAAACGCATCGACGTCGAAGGGCGTGCGGTCAGCCTGGCACGCGAACTCGTCAATCTCCCCCCCAACGAGATGTATCCCGAGACGTTCGCTGAGCGCGTGCGGCAAGTCGCGCAGCAGACCGGCATGGAATGCACGATCCTCGATCAAACCGAACTCGCGCGGGAGAACATGAATTCCCTCCTGGGCGTCGCGCAGGGTTCGAGCAAGCCGCCGCGACTGGCGATCCTGCGCTACCGGCGCGTGCGTGAGGGAAAGTTACTCGCATTGGTCGGCAAAGGCGTGACCTTCGATTCGGGCGGACTGTCGCTCAAGCCGACGGACGGCATGGTCGACATGAAATGCGACATGGCCGGCGCCGCCGCGGTGCTCGGCGCCATGCAGGCGATTGCGGAACTGGGCCTGCCCGTCAATCTCGTTGGACTGATGCCGCTGGTCGAGAATATGCCGAGCGGCACGGCGCTGAAGTTAGGCGACGTGTTGCGCGCCCGCAACGGCAAAACGATCGAGATTCTAAACACGGATGCCGAGGGACGATTGATCCTCGCCGACGCCCTGTCGTACGCGGTGGAACTGAACGCCGATCACATCATCGACCTGGCGACGCTGACGGGCGCCTGCCTCGTCGCACTGGGAACGGAAGTCGCAGGGATGATGACCAATCACGATGCGTGGAGCCTACGCGTACTGGAGGCGGCGAAGCTCGCCAACGAGCGGGTTTGGCCGCTGCCGATGTTTCCGCTCTACGGGGAGATGATCCGCAGCGACGTCGCGGACATTCGCAACACGGGGGGCTCGCGTTGGGCGGGGGCCATCTCCGCGGCCAAGTTTCTGGAAGAGTTTGTAGGAAACATCCCCTGGGTGCACCTGGACATCGCTGGGCCTGCCTGGGCGGAAAAAGAAAATGCCGTTCGCGAATCGGGGGGCACCGGGGCGTACGTCCGCACGCTGATCGAGGTCGCCCGGCTCTACAACATTTGAACTCGAATTGAGTTGCAACGCCGTGACGATTAAGTTAACTTAAGGTGAATCCACCTGCACTATTCCGGAGGCTGACATGTACTCATCGTTGCGTCTGGTCTCGATCTTCACCGCCGCGTCGTTCCTGGTCGCGGGCCTGAGCGCCGCCGCTCAGGACGCCAAGAAGGACGACGAAAAGAAGGACGAGAAGAAAGTTGAAAAGAAGGTCGAAGTCAAGAAGGAAGAGAAGCTCGTCTACGGCACGCCGCTACCGCCGCAGAAGATCAAACGGATTGACGGACGGACGGTGATCGTGGAACAGCAGGTTCCGGATCAGGACAAGATATTGAAGTTCCAGCAGTGGGCGGCCCAGCAGCAGGCGCAGTTGGCTCAAACGCCCCCGCAACAGCGGTTTCAAAGGCAGGCCCAGTTTCAGCAACAATACGCTCAGAAAGCTCGGACCGAGATCTATTCGTTGAAGGAAGTGGAATTTGTCTGCACCGACAATTGCAAGATTCGTGCGATGACGCCTCCGTTCGAATACGACGAAACGACGGCGAAGCCAAAGGTCTGGACGAAGAAACAGTTGGACGCGCTCAAGGCGAAGGACGGGAACATGAAATTGCCGGGCTACATGGTGAGCATGGAAGATCTCCGCCCGGGGCAAATGGTCCAGATCTACCCGCAGAAGTTGCCGCCGGCGGTCAAGACTGTGCCCAAGAAGAAAGACGAGCCCGCTGCTCCCGAAGTCAGGCCTGAGGTGGTGATGTTGGTGGTCGTGCAGGACATCGCGCAGAAGTAAGCCGATTCGGCGAGCGGGGGACGTTAGTCCCCCGGTACGTGACGCACGTCCAAAACTCACACGTTCGATAAATTGAAGGTGGTTTCGATACCGGGGGACCTAACGTCCCCCGCTCGCCTCGACATTCTCTGGCGGCGGCTGCTCTTTCGTCTTTACCGCTCCCGTCAAGCGAATCACCACATAGTAAAACACCGGAGTCAACACCGCCGTCGATTCAGGGCCTGGGCAACACCGGCAGCTTCAAATTGATGGTTCAAGGTCTTAAAGATGTCGGCCTGGACAAGCTGCAGGGAATGGCGGACGAGGTGGCCGACAAGGCGGCAAGCGAATCATGAGCGTCTCTCCTGGAAAGCGATGTATTTAGCTTCCCGTTTCCTACGAGTTTGACAAGAGGACGTATTCCGCGAAGGCCCAGTGAATGCGATCCCTGGGGAAGCAGAGCTACGGACGGGGACGACGTTTGACCTTCTTCGGTGCTTCCCCAGAGACAGCCATCCCTGGGCTTTCGCGAACCGTTAAATCGCGCAGCGCCGCGAGGTTCACGCGGTCCATCGTCATCTCGCCCGCCGCATCCTCCTTCGGCGTCTCCAAGACCATCGGCAATCCGGCGAAACGCGGATCGTTCACCAGCATTCGAAACGGCTCGAGGCCCAGATACCCCTGGCCCAGATGCTCGTGCCGATCGACCCGGCTGCCGAGGGGCTTCTTGCTGTCGTTGAGATGAAAGACCTTGAGCTTCTCCAGACCGACGATGCGGTCAAATTCGCCGAACGTTGTTTGATACTCGTCGGGCGTGCCGAGCGGATACCCAGCTGCGAAGATGTGACAAGTATCGACGCAGACGCCGAGCCGTTCCGGTTCGCGGACGCGTTCCAGGATGGCGCGAAGATGTTCGAAGCGATGGCCAAGCGTGCGACCCTGCCCTGCAGTGGCCTCGACCAGCACCATGACGCGGAAGCCGGCACAGCGCTGTTGCACGATGTCGAGTCCGCGAGCGATGCGCGTCAGGCCTTCGTCCTCGTTGCCGTCGGTGGGAGTGCCGGGATGCATGACGAGGTAGGCGAGGCCGAGCGTCTCGGCGCGCTGAACTTCGTCGGCGAACGCTTCGACGGATTTCTCGTAGAGCGTCGGATCGGGCGAACCGAGGTTGATGAGGTACGAATCGTGGGCGATGGGCAGCTGGAGCTTGGCGTCCGCGAGGGCGGCGCGGAAGCGGCGGACGTCTTCGTCCGTGATCGGTTTGCCCTTCCACTGGTTGTTATTCTTGGTGAAGAGCTGGACGGTATCGCACTGATGTTCGCGCGAAGTCAGGGCGGCTTTGAAGTAGCCGCCCGCGATTGACATGTGGGCGCCGAAAAGGGGCATCGCGTGTCCTCGGGTGAGAGGACAGGATATGCGAGGGCAAACGAAGCGGCGAGAAATGCTTGAATTGGCGAGCGGGGGACATTAGTCCCCCGGTACGTGACTTACGGAGGAAAACGACGTCTCTGAGGGTATCTGTTTTTGCAGAAACATGACGTACCGGGGGACTGACGTCCCCCGCTCGCCCAAGACACTACCGTCGCGCGGGCATGGTCAGGATGGTGCCGCCGGGGATGCGCTGGGCGCCCCCGATCGTCAGGTTCGGATTAAGTTCGTAAATCCGATTCCATTCGAACTCGCTCCCCAGTTCTTCCTTGGCGATTTCCGTGATGAACTTCCCTGCCGCGGGCACCTGATACTGCTTCCCGTTGCCCGCCAGGGGAATCGTGGGCTTGATCGACACCGGCGGCGCGGTAAACGGCGGCGTCGAGATCGGTGCGCTGAAGGGCGGGGTCGAGATCGGCGCAGGCGTCGGCTGCGCGCCGAACGGAGGCGGCGGCGAGAGCGGCGCGGAGACCGACGGGTTCACAGGTTTCAAATGCTCGGCGAAGTTGGCGTCGAGATATTGCTTGTCGGGAATCAGCACGCGGTCCCCCGTCATCGGCACGTAGCGATTGTTGTTGTGCAACTTGTCCAGCGCCTGCAGCGCCCCGGCGTAGACCGAGGTGCCGTAGTACTTCTCGCTCAGTTTGAGGAAGCTATCGCGCGAGCCGTCCCAGGAAATCATCTCCCCTTTCGAATTATTGCTCGCGGGAGCCGGGGTCGAGACGATCGGCGCCGGTGAAGTGCCGAGCGTTCCTACGTGCAAGGGCGGAACCTGCGAAAACGGCGGCGGAGGCGTGCCCGTGGTCGGCGGCGCCGCCGGGAACGGATCCTTGATTTCCGGCGGCATCGGCTTTGGCGTCGGGGGTTCCACGAAGGTCGGCGGCATGGGCGGGGTCATCGGGGGAATGCTCGGCGGCGTCACGACGGGGCCGAATTTGGTCGGATCGACCGGTGGCAGCGTCCCCACGGACGGTACAGGCGTCGGGGGAGGCGTAATCGGTTTGACGGTCGGCGGAACCGGGACCGGAGGAGTGGAGAGATCCGTCGGCGGAACCGCGACGGGCGGAGCCGGGAGTTCCGCGGGGGGCATCGGCGGGCTCGTGATCGGCGGTGCGGGCGGTGGCGTCGGCACGCCGGTCGGCGGAGCCGGAGGCGTCGGCACGGCGGTCGGCGGAGCCGGAGGGACCTCCACCGGCGTCTGAACCGCGGCCGTCAAGATCGGCATCGGCTTCTGCGGGACATCGTCCAGCGTCTTCTCGAGTTCCTTCCTGGCGCGCTCCGCAGCGGCAGTGTCCTCGGGCGGCGCAGGCAAAAACGTCGGACCAGTCGGCGGTAACGGCGTGAGCGCCATCGGCGGAAACGGGGCCGGCGCCGGCGCCAAGTTCGGATTCGGCAGGCTCGCTTCCGGCAGCGGCGGGAAACTCGGCGAGGTCGGCGGCGCGAAGACCGACGCGTTCGACATCAACGGCGTCGGCAGCGGCGCGGGCGTTCCGGGATCGACGATCTTGGGCAATTCAGTCGGCGGTTCTCCCTGTACGGGCGCAGCTTCGCCCTCTTTCGCTTGCAGCGCAGCGACTTCCGCCTGCGTCTTCGCCTGGTTAAACTTGGAAGCCACCACGACTCCCACCAGGCACAAGAACGAACTGGCGACCACGAGACCGATTTTGGTTTCACGAGACATCGAAGACCTCCTTCGCTCCAATCGCCGACGGCGGCCGCGCGATCAGGACGTCGTATCCTGGGAGAGAGCGCCTCACTTCTACTCGAAGGCCGGGGCCTCTGTCAATCGCGGCTAACCGTGTCATTTGTCAATGCTTTCCTACTTTGCGAGCCCCGCGCAACTTCGCGCTGCGGGCCCTCGGATTACTGTTCGCCTCTTCTTCCGTCGCCTGGATCGCTTTGCGAACGATCGGCGTCCAAAGTTCGGCATTATGAAACGCTCGCTTCACTAGCCGATCCTCGAGGGAGTGAAAACTGATCACCACCCCCCTGCCCTCTCCCTTCAAGCAACCGGGCAAAACTTGCAGCCATCGTTCGAGCACGCCCAGCTCATCGTTGACCGCGATCCGCAGCGCCTGAAAGACGCGCGTCGCCGGGTCAATGCCGTGCCCCTTACTCCTCGGCACGCAACTACGCACGAGATCGGCGAGCTGCGCGGTCGTCTCAATCGGCGTGGTCGACCGCGTATCGACAATCTTCTTGGCAACGCGGCGCGAATGACGTTCTTCGCCCAGCTGCCAAAAGAGGTCGGCGAGCTCCCTCTCACGCAATCTTCGTACCAGCTGGCTCGCCGGTTCGCCGCTCGTTGGGTCGAGCCGCATGTCGAGCGGCCCGTCGCGTTGGAAGCTCAAGCCCCGCTGCGGGTTGGCGAGCTGGTCGGAACAAAACCCCAGGTCCGCCAATACAGCGTCAACCGCCCCGATACCCAAACGCCTGAGGACGTCGGGAAGATCCTCGAAGTTCGCGTGTTGCAAAATGACACGCGTATCGTGCAATCGCGGCCCAGCCAGTTCGAGCATCGTGGGGTCTTGATCGAGACCGATCAATCTCCCCTGTTCGCCCAGACGATCCAGGATCGCCCGACTATGTCCGCCGACGCCGACGGTGCAATCGACGACGGTCCAGTCGGGCTGCACGTCAAGCAGCTCGAGCACTTCGCGCAGTAGCACGGCTCGATGCACAGCTGAATCCATACTGAGAGTTTACGTGAGGCGGCGGATGAAAATGAAGCGAAGCTGGAGGAAAATGCGCGGCGGGTGCGCGAAGTCTGTGAAAATGACGCGGTGGTAGGGATTATGCGGGCACGGCGGCGGTTACCGGAAGAATTCGACGAAGAAGTACGCGATGAGCAACCCCGCCACGGCCGAGGCGCCCCCGGAAATTAGGACGGGAACATATCGACCCGCGCGCTCGCACATCAGCATCTTGAATGAAAGTCCGCAAAAAGTGCCGATCCACATGCCCACGAGTCCGACGCCGAGAACACCGCCGATCACCGCGAGCGGATTCGACATAAGCCAAACCAGCAATTGACCTCGAATCGCGACGTAGGCCAAACCGGAGAAAACGCTGGTCAGAATGCTTGTGAGTAAGACATTTCGAACGTGAGGAGTTCCTTCGAGGTTTTCAGACATCGCGAAACTCGCACACGAATGGAACCGCGGTGAATCCGCCCTAATCGGGATCTGGGATCAGTTCGATCTTGATCATCATCCGCCTCCCCTTCGTGTTCGCCATTTTACCTCAAGGCCGTGTTCATCGGCGACCCTGGTCTCCCGGACCGCGGTCTTTTATCAAGTGATTCGCAACGTCACTACCTCTCCCGCTCATTGCGAAGGACGTCGTGAAGTTCGATTTCTGTCCGATTTTCGGCGTAACGAAATCGGTACAGCGAGTCGACGTCGTCGTTTACGATAATGCCTTTCGCGGAGAACACCTGAGCATGGATGTTGATCGTTTTCCAATCGCTTTCGCTACCGATTAGCTGAGTGCGATTGTAGCGAACACGAACCCAAACATGACCTGGATCCGTTTTGTATCGAGATTTTTGACCGGGCCCTAATTTGTGTTCCTTGTAACCCCGCCAAGTGCCATCAATTTTCTGAGCATCCACCTCGCAGAATATGGTCTGGTCCGTCACGTTCTCGATGAGGAAATACAACGAAACTTCTTTCGAAACAGCGAATGCCATCTCCAGTCCTGCCTTGGCCGACTTCTCGTTGTCCTTCGCTTGGGAGAGAATCAGGTCTTTATCGTCAAGCTTCCCTTGCAGATCGACGACTTCGCTTGCACACTGCTCGAGTTTTTGACGCAACTTGTCGTTGGCAAGCAAGGTTTTAGATAGATCAGCCTTCAATATTTTCAGCGTTTCCGCGTTTTCCTCAACCTGATTCTCCAATGCCGCCCTCGTGAGAATCTCGCCTTCAAGTTTGTTCTGGAAGTTCGTTTGCAGTGCGGCCAATTGGCTCGCTTTCTCCGCCAACTGTTGTCTCGCGGCGTCGAGTTCCGCGGAGGCCAAGGCGGATTTGGTCGTCGACGCTGCCAAATCCGCATTGGCGTCCAACCCGTTGCCCACTTTCTGGATAAAGCTCGCCCCTGCGTTCAGCACCAGATCCTTGCACAACAGTCCGCTGACTAGCGTCGCCAGTATCAGCAACGCGATCCCCTGACGACGGCTCAGAAACGCGCGTCGGCGGCGCGGACGAGTCGGCGGTGCGATTGGCGCCGGGGCGACATCCGGGAGTAATTCTTGGTCCTCATCGGTAAGCTCCAGCGAGAAGTCGTTCGCGTCATAGAGTGCTACCGCATACGACATGAAGCTGCCGAACGGCGCGGCCCGGTCGCGCATGATCTTGTCCACGATTTCGCAGACGCCTCCACTCAGGTCGGGGCGCAGGTTTCCTAGCGGTTCGACGGCAGCGCCGGCGGAATTCGCAACGGCTCCCGAGCGCGCCGTTAGAAACTCGTACGTACAACCATTGAGCGCCACGAGATCGGCGTTTCGCACCTTCCGCGCGTCCGATTCGGTCTTGAGTTGCTGCGAAGCCGTCGAAATCAGTTGTGCTTTGCCGGTTTCGTCCAGACGAATCGTTTTCGGCCGGATGACAAAACCGCCGAGGCCCTGTTCTTGACATTTGTCCAGATAGCGACAGATCGGCCGAAGCCAGAGCAGAAGATCTTCGATGGAATCGTACTTTTGCGATTGAATGAGCGCGTCCAGCGAATTGCCCGCGACTTTATGTATTTCCAGCTGAGTCCGATCTTTCATACCCGCTCCTTGCGCCGGAAGGAAGAGCCGAGTCCGGGAGATGAGGAGAGAACGCCCGTTTTCGCGGAGTGCGAACGGCGCCCGAAGCGGTCGCCTACCTTTCCAAATGTGCATTCGTGAACGATTGCGACAGCGTTCCGGAAAAAAAAGGAAAACTTTCAAGGCGATTCGTCGGTTTCGACTCGGCATTTTGCCAGTGCAACCCGCTCGCCGCTTGCGTAGAATAGGCGCAAAAGGAGCGGAGCATGGCCAAGATTTTACTCGTCGAAGACAACGAAATGAACCGTGACATGCTCTCGCGTCGCTTGATTCGCAAGGGCTTCGAGGTCGTCATGGCTGTCGATGGCGGCGAGGGCGTGACCCAGGCCAAGGCCGCGCTCCCGGATCTCATTCTGATGGATGTCAGCCTCCCGGTCATCGACGGTCTCGAAGCGACCCGACAGATCAAGGCAGACCCGGCGACGCAGCGCATTCCCGTCATCGCCCTCACGGCGCACGCTCAGGCGGAGGATCGCGAGAAGGCCCTCGCCGCCGGGTGCGACGATTACGACACCAAGCCGATTGAGCTGCCGAGACTTCTCGGCAAGATCGAAGCCCTCCTGGGAAAACAAGCGTCATGAATGAGACCGTGGACGCTCCGTTGTCGCCCGAGACGGTGTCGCGCATTCGGCACGACTTACGCACCTTCGTCAACCATATCCTCGGTTACGGCGACATGATGCTCGAGGTGGCGCGGGACGAGGGCCCCGAGCAACTTCTCGCCGACCTCGAAGCGATCCCCGCGCTGGGTCATACCATGCTGGCGCAGATCGGCGACGGCCTGCCGCCAGGCCGTGAGGACTTGCGCGTGGCCGACGTCGAGAAGCTGCGCATCGTTTTGCTGCCGCCGCAGCGCGAATTGCAAAGGCATCTCACCGCCCTCGAAACCCAGATCGCAGCGCTCGGCGCCGAGGAGTTTGCCGGTGACGTCGAGAAGGTCGGGGCGGCGCTCTTCAACATGGATCGCTTCCTGCATCAGGATCCGCGCATCATGGGGGGCGAACACAAAGCCTCCCCCCTGCCCTCCTCCGACGTCCAACCCGGCGACGCCGTCGTCGGTTCCGCACGCATCCTCGTCGTCGACGACGTCGCCAACAATCGCGACATGCTGTATCGCCGACTGACCCGCGAAGGCTACGCCGTCGAACAGGCAGCCAATGGCAACGAAGCGCTCCAGCGTCTCGCGCTGGGCGGTCTGGATCTCATGCTGCTCGACATCCTCATGCCCGAGGTCGACGGCTTCGAAGTCCTGCGCCAGGCGAAGGCGAACCCGGCCTGGCGCGATGTGCCGATCATCATGATCTCGTCGCTGGACGAAATTCAGAGCGTGGTCCGCTGTATCGAGATGGGGGCCGAGGATTTTCTGCCCAAACCGTTCGACCCCGTCATCTTGCGAGCCCGCGTGAGCGCATCGCTCGAACAGAAGCGACTGCGCGATCAGGAGCTGGCCTATCTACGCAGCGTGAACACCGTGATGACCGCGGCCAGCGCCCTCGAGGCGGGCCAATTCGATCCCGGCGTGCTCGACGAGATCGCGCTGCGGACCGACGCGTTGGGTCAGCTCGCGCGCGTCTTTCAGCGTATGGGCCGAGAGGTGCAGGCACGCGAGCAACGGCTCAAACATCAGGTGCAGCAGCTCAAGATCGAGATCGACGAATCTCGTAAGAAGACCCAGGTAGCGGAAGTGACCGAATCGGAGTACTTTCAGGATCTGCAGAAGCGCGCCGAAACGCTGCGAAGCCGGGCGCGCAAGATGGCCGGAGGAAAGGACGCATGACGCGGATCATCGCCGTTCATTCCTACCGCGGCGGCACCGGCAAATCGAACCTCACCGCCAACCTCGCCACGTCCGTCGCTCTGCGCGGCAAACGGGTCGGCATCGTCGATACCGACATCCAGTCCCCCGGCATCCACGTACTCTTTCAACTCGACGAAAAGAAAGTCAACCGCTCGCTCAACGACTATCTCTGGGGCCATTGCGCCATCGAAGACACCGCCTACCACATCCCGATCGAGGAGGTCCAGGCCAAGGGGGGCGCCGTCTACCTGACGCCGTCAAGCCTCAAGTCGGGCGAGATCGCCAAGGTTCTGCGCGAAGGATACGACGTCAGCAAACTCAACGACGGCTTCATGGATCTGGGCGCCGCCCTGAATCTCGATTACCTCTTCATCGACACCCACCCCGGGCTCAACGAGGAGACGCTCCTCTCCATCGCCATCGCTGACATTTTCCTGCTCATCCTTCGGCCCGACCACCAGGATTACCAGGGGACGGCCGTCACGGTAGAAGTCGCGCGCAAGCTGAAGGTGCAGAAGTTGCTCATGATGATCAACAAGGTGCTGACGTCGATGGACTTCGCCAAGCTCAAGAAGCTTGCGGAGAACACGTACAACGTCGACGTCGCCGGCGTCTTCCCGCTGTGCGAGGAACTGATGCAGCTGGCAAGCAGCGACATTTTCGTGCTCTGTTATCCCGATCACGTCTGGACGAAAGAAGTGCAAAAAGTCGTCAATCGGATCATGGAGTGACATGGGTATATCAATCTTCGGCCTGATCCCGGCGGCCGGGAAAAGCGAGCGCATGGGCGTGCCGAAGCTGAGCCTGCCGCTGTGGGGCGCCACCGTGCTGGAGCACGTCATCGCCGCCGTGAAAGCAGGCGGCGTCGAGGTCGTCGTGGTCGTCACGCGCGCGGAGTTGGCCGAGGTTGTTCGCTTGGCCGCCGGGGCGTCGGTGGCGCTGTTGCCGTACGAGACGCCCGACATGCGGGCGACGGTGCTGCATGGTCTGGACTGGCTGGAAGCCGAACATCATCCGCAGCCGAACGACGGGGTGCTGTTGCTCCCCGCGGACCATCCGACGCTCGATCCGGCCGTCGTTCGGCGCTTGATATTCGAAGCGGAGTCGCGGGAAAGTGAATCGATCTTCGTGCCGTCGTACCTCGGCAAGCGCGGCCATCCGACGCTGTTCCGCTGGCGCCATGTGGAAGGTTTGCGCAACGTGTCGGCGGGCGCTGGATTGAATCGCTACTTCCGCGGACAGCCGTGCGTGGAGGTGGCGTGGGAGAGCGAAGCGATTCTGTGGGATCTGGACACGCCCGCAGATTACGAGCATCTCTGCCGTGGGGCACGTTTTTAACGTGCCGAGTCCAAAAAACTGGCACGTTAAAAACGTGCCCCACGACAATCAATCCGCCCGAAACTTCGCTTGCGCCTTCGCCCAGTCGCCCACGACCGCCTCGAGCCAGACTGGGTTCCGCTCGCGCCACACCTGTACACGCACTTTTTGGCCGATCGGCAAACTACTGATGAGGTTGATCAAGTGGTTCTCGTTGCGGATCTCCACCGTCTCCACCTGCAAGATGACGTCGTTGACTTTCAGACCCGCAGTTGCCGCCGGGGTTTCGGCGTAGATCTTCTCGACCAACGCGCCCTGAACCTTGTCCAGACCCAGGCGAAACGCGTCGCCCGCCTCGAATCCCTGCGCGAGCTGCATGCCCAGGTAGCCGCGCTGGACGGCGCCCTGCGAGAGCATTTGACCGACGACCTTCTTGACGAGATTGATCGGGATACTGAAGGCGACGCCGCTGTTGGAGCCGTTGTGCGAGGCGATGGCGGTGTTGATGCCGATGACTTCTCCATTCAGGTCCACGAGGGGGCCGCCGCTCGAACCGGGGTTGATGGCCGCGTCGGTCTGCAAAAATTCCTTGATGCGAATCTGATTGCCAAGGCTCACCTGGCCGCGGTCGCGGGCGCTGATGATGCCGTGCGTCACCGTCTGATTTAGGCCGAACGGGCTCCCCATCGCCAGCACCCATCGGCCCACGCGCACGCTATCGCTGTTGCCCAGCACGGCGGTCGGCAGCGTCGTCGGGCTGTCGATCTTCATGACGGCGATGTCGGTCTCCGGATCGGTCCAGACCTGCACGGGGCGGAAGATCTTGCCGTCCATGAAGTGGATCGTGATCTGATTCGCGGGCGCCTGTGAGATGACGTGGTTGTTGGTAAGGACGAAGTACCCTGCCCTCCCCTCAATCTTGATGACGACGCCCGAGCCTGATTCCTCGATCGGCTTGGTCTTCGACGTTTTGGCCGGCTTGACCGCCTCGACGGAGACGACGCTGCCGATGACCTTCTCGGCCACGCGTTCGAAGCGTTCGCTGAGTTGAATGAGAGGATCGGCCGGCTGGCCCGGAAGTTGTGCGGAGGCGGCGTTGTGCCAGAAGATCGAACCGAAGAAGCCGAGGCAAATCCCGGCCAGGACCAGCCCGTAAAAATTACGTTTCGTCATCGCCGAACTCCGCGTGCTTGGGGTGAGAGCACGCAATTGTAATCGGCGACTTGAGTCGGAATTGAGGAAATGCGAAAGTTCCGCGGAAATATCGGCGGACGAAGTCGTCCTCGCCCGCAAAGTTTACCAAATCTGTGTGGAACGCGTCGGCGCGGGGACTGCTTTCAAATTCAAAGCCAACCACAGAGACACAGAGAGCACAGAGAAGAAAGAGAGAAGGTGAGAAAAATAAGGGCGGCCAAAGCCATTCTTTCTCCCCCTCTTCCTCTGTGCTCTCTGTGTCTCTGTGGTTAGCTTTTTCGCACCTACACCCGACACTACTCTAATTTACGATCCCGCGCGACTCGTTCGCACGGCATCGGCACGCATGCGGATGTCGACTGCGGGGCGGCGCAGCCGTGGGATTTCCGGTAGTTCCGCGTTTGCGGGTAATACCGTCGGCGCCAGGCCTTGCTTGTTCAACTCGCCGCGGACATATTCCAGTGCCTTCTCCAACACGCGGTCCTTGAAGTCGGCGAGCTTCTCGTCGACCTTGATCTCCTGTCCGGGTTTGCGGACGATGTCGCGATCCCGGCGCCACTTGAAGTAGCGCTGCTGTTCTTCGAGGCTGAGCTTCACCTCATAGCCCAGGCTCGGCTTCACGCCCCAGGTGTCCTCTTCCTTCATTTCGGGGAAACGGTGCATGTTCTCACGATTGGGCCGCCAGTACGTCGCGGTCGTCAGCTTCAGGGCGCTCATCTCGCTTTCCATCGGAATAATGTTCTGCACGCTCCCTTTGCCGTACGATCGTTCACCCACGATGATCGCCCTCCCATGGTCCTGCAGAGCCGCGGCGACGATTTCGCTGGCGCTGGCACTGAAGCGGTTCACCAGGATCGCGATCGGGAAATTGTTCGGCTTCACGTTGGGATGATTGCGCGCCGTCAGCGGCGCGTCCTCGCGCACTCGGCTCTTCGTGGTCACCACGGGCTTTCCCTCGGGTAGAAACAGCGAACTGACCTCGACCGCCGACTTCAGCAATCCGCCGGGATTGTTGCGTAGATCGATGATGAGTCCCTTCATGTCGGCTTTCTGCAAGCCCTGCACCACGCGGACGAGCTCGTCGGTGGTCGTTTCGGTGAAGCCGTTGACGCGGACGTAACCGATCTTGAGTTCGGGATCGATCCAGAAGTTCCATTCGTCCAGGCGGTCGCGAACCCGAGTGTCGCCGGTGACGGAGTCGACCTTGATCTCGGCCCGAGTGATTTCCAGGTCGACCGGCTCCTTGTCGCCTTCGTGCAGGATAGACATCTTGATCTTGGTGCCGGGCTCGCCCTGGATGTGTTCGACAATTTTCTTGAGCGTCATGTTCTCCGTGGAGACGTCGTTGACTTTGACGATGACGTCGCCTGCCAGGATGCCCGCTTCATATGCGGGAGTGCCGACCATGGGGCTTTCGACGATGATCTGCCCGCTGCGGTCCAGACCGATGCGGATGCCGATGCCGCCGAAGCGTCCCTTGCTTTGCGAGCGAAGCTGCTTGTACTCGGCGTCGTTGTAGAAGCTCGAATGAGGATCGAGCTTTTCGAGGCCGGAGGTGATCATCGATTCGACGAGTTCGCGCATCTTCTTGGCGTCCATCTCCTTGACGTACTTGGCCTGGACTTCGTCGAGAACGTCGACGAGGAGTTTGAGGTTTTCGTGCTTGCGCACCAGACTGGAGTCGCGCGAGGGGGCGCTGTAGGAGAGCGAGATTCCCAGGAGAGCGAGCGAGAAAAGACTGACGATGCAGGCCAAATTCCAACGGGACATGCGTCACCTTGGGTGGGAGTTGCGTTTTTCCATCCGTGGAAAAATCGGGATCGCCGGCAAATTATACTCAGTCGCCGCAAACGACGCGAGACCAATGCGAGGCATGGAAAGCATCTCGGGCGCGAGCTGAAGGGAAAATCGTCTCAAGTGCTGGACAAGCCTGGTAAGATATGAGAGATCAGGGGATGTCAGCGACTTCATTTAGTGCGTGGAAATCTCCCACAGACGACGAGAACGCAACATGGCCAGCGATGCCGCGGGCGGGTCGTGGAAACCAGCGCCGGAAAGCGCCGGGGGGCCGGCTGCGCCCTCAGCATGGCGCACCGGTACCGGACCGGCCAGCGCGCGCAGCAGCCGCCTCTTGCGCATCGGCGCCGGCGCCGTCGGGCTCCTCGCCGTATGCGGCGGCATGTTCTGGATGTCGACCTGGGTCGCCCCCCCCAAACCCGCCGCCCTGCTCATCTTCGCTGCGTCCTACGAAGAAAACTTGACCGTGCCGCTCAACCTCACCGGCTCGAAGACGGCGAAGTCGCTGCAAGCGTTCGGCCAAGGCGCCGACCGTCCGCTGCTCCGCGCTCGAGATGTGCGCGAGTTCCGCTCCGATATTCCCTGGGATCAGGGTCTCGACAAAATCAAGGACTCGGCTCTCGTCCTCTACTTCGCGGCCCACGGCGGTTGCGACGACCAGGGCCCCTATCTGATTCCCAATGACGCCGACC
>JBBQPM010000005.1:0-120049 GCA_038217425.1 Gemmatales bacterium | reverse complement strand
GTGACACCTCCCTTGGCGGCCTCGCAAAGTCCCTGTCTGGGATACAAGGTTTGGACGAAATCACCGCAGGAGGGTTGCCGCAGAGCAGGCCCACGCTGGTGTGCGGAAGCGCCGGATGCGGCAAGACGCTTTTTGGCCTGGAGTTCCTCGTTCGCGGAGCCACCCAGTATGGCGAGCATGGCGTCTTCGTGACGTTCGAGGAAACGACTGCGGAACTCACCGAAAACGTCCGTTCGCTGGGTTTCGACCTCAACTCGCTGGTTCAGCAGAAGAAGCTCTGCGTCGATTTCGTGCACGTCGAACGCAACGAAATCGAGGAAATTGGCGACTACGACCTCGAAGGACTCTTTGTTCGTCTCGGCTACGCCATCGATTCCATCGGCGCCAAGCGCGTGGTGCTCGACACCATCGAAACCTTGTTCGGCGGTCTTACCAATGTCGCCGTTCTCCGCGGGGAACTTCGCCGCCTTTTCCGCTGGCTCAAGGAAAAGGGGGGCACCGCCGTCATCACCGGCGAACGGGGCGACGGCACGCTTACCCGTCATGGACTGGAAGAGTATGTCTCCGATTGCGTCATCCTGCTCGATCACCGCGTCGTCGATCAAATTTCGACGCGCCGCTTGCGAATCGTCAAATATCGGGGCACCACGCACGGGACCAACGAATATCCCTTCCTGATCGATGAAGACGGCATTAGCGTACTCCCCGTCACATCCCTGGGATTGCAGCACGGAGTCAGTGCCGAACGCGTTTCGAGCGGCATTTCCCGATTGGACGCGATGCTGGGGGGCGCAGGTTACTTTCGCGGGAGCACGATTTTGGTGTCGGGTACCGCCGGTTGCGGCAAGACGAGTAGCGCCGCGCACCTGGTTCACTCCGTCTGCCAGCGAGGCGAGCGCAGCCTTTACTTCGCATTCGAGGAATCGCCTGGGCAGCTCATCCGCAACATGCGTTCGATCGGCATCGACTTGGCGCCAAGCGTGGAAAAGGGGTTGCTGCAGTTCCATTCGAGCCGAGCCGCGGCACATGGGCTGGAGATGCATCTGGCGACGATTCATAAGCTCATCCGCGATTTCGATCCCTCGGTGGTCGTCATGGACCCGGTCGGAAGTTTGACGGCTTCCGGTTCGCGGCGCGATGCCAACGTGATGATCACTCGGCTCATCGACTATCTCAAGTCCCGCAATATCACTGCGTTTCTTACCAACCTGACCAGCGGCGACGAAGCGCTCGAGAAGACCGACGTCGATATTTCCTCGCTCGTGGATACGTGGTTGCTTTTACGCGACGTGGAGTCGTTCGGCGAGCGCAATCGTTTGATGTACGTACTCAAATCGCGCGGCATGGCCCACTCCAATCAACTCCGCGAGTTCCTGATTACCGGCCGCGGCGTGGAGCTTAAAGATGTCTACCTGGGTCCCGAAGGCGTCGTTACTGGCGCCGCACGGCAGGCGCAGGAAGCGAAGGAGAAAGCGGCCGAGGTGCGCTTGCAGCAGTCCATTGAGAGCAAAATACGGGAGCGGGAACGCAAACGCGAGGCGCTGGAATCCCACATTGCCGCGCTTCGCATAGAGTTCGAGGCTGAGTCTGAGGAAGCACGGCAGATTATCGCGCAAGAGAAAGCGAACCAGGAGGTTCTAGCGCGGGACCGTTTAACCATGGCACGGATGCGCCACGCCGAGCGGGAAGATCGAAACGCCCGCGTTCGCAATGAGTAAGGAGGTGGCCGATGAGCGAATCGGAAACTTGGGAGTTGCGCTTGTACGTGGCCGGGCAGTCGCCCAAGTCGGTGGCGGCGTTCGCGAACCTCAAAAAGATCTGCGAAGAACACTTATCCGGACGCTACCAACTCGAGGTGATCGATCTGCTTCTTCACCCGCAGCTGGCCGCGGGGGATCAGATCGTGGCGATTCCGACGTTGGTGCGCCGGCTGCCGGAACCGCTGCGACGCATCGTGGGAGATCTTTCCAACATCGAGCGAGCATTAGTGGGGTTGCAACTGCGGCCCGTATCGGAGAAAGGACCCGCTCTATGACGACGGAACCGTCGGTCGAAGATTCGGACCGGTATGTCCTGCGACTGTACGTCACCGGGATGACGCCGCGCTCAACGCAAGCGTTCGCCGCCATCAAGGCGATCTGCGAGACATACCTGCAAGGCCGCTACGATCTGGAAGTGATCGACATTTACCAGCATCCGCAGTTGGCCAAAGACGAACAGATCATCGCCGTCCCGACGTTAGTGAAGAAGCTGCCCATGCCCCTGCGGCGCATGATCGGAGATTTAACGGACGTGGACCGAGTGCTGCTGGGCCTGGACCTGCGGCGAAAAACTTGACGAGAGAAATCGGATGTCCGGATCCAACCTACAAAGCGAGGTCGACGATCTGCGTTGGCAGCTCGAAGAAGCCCAGGAGACGCTTCGCGCCATTCGCACGGGCGCCGTTGACGGCCTCGTGGTCGAAGCCGCCGGAGAGAGCCGGGTATTTACGCTCGAGACGGCGGACCGTCCGTATCGACTGCTGGTCGAACAAATGCAGCAAGGGGCGGCGACCCTCGACGCGGGCGGTTCGGTCATGTACTGCAATCGCCGATTTGCCGACATGCTCGGCAGGCCGCATGAACGCGTGATGGGTCTTGGCTTCGGGGACTTCATGCCGTCTCACGAGGGGACGTTATTTGAGAGGCTGCTCAAGAACGGCCGCGCGGGAGCCGATCAAAGCGAGGCGCATCTGCAGCAAGCCGATGGCTCCCTGGTACCCATCTTTCTGACGTTTAACGCACTCCCCGAAGATTGCGGCGCCGCGATCGGGGTGTTGATCACCGACCTCACCAAGCAGCGCAGCCACGAACGGCTCAAAGTCGCCATGGAGGCGCTCAAGGAATCCGATCGCCGCAAGAACGAGTTTCTAGCCATGCTCGCCCACGAGTTACGCAACCCGCTCGCTCCTATCCGCAACGCCGTGCAAGTTCTTAGGCTGCGCGGCAACCTGGGCGCCGAGGTACAGCTAGCCTCGGAGATGATGGAGCGGCAGGTCAACCAAATGGTTCGGCTGGTCGATGATTTGCTCGATGTGAGTCGCGTGAGTCGGGGCAAAATCGCGTTGCGACTGGGACGCATCGAATTGGCGTCCGCGGTGAATCACGCCGTCGAGGCGGTTCACTCGCTCGTTCAGTGCATGGAGCACGAGCTCACGGTCACGCTGCCGTCTCGTCCCATTTATTTGAAGGCCGATCCGACGCGGCTCGCCCAGATCGTGGGGAATCTGCTCAACAACGCTTGCAAGTTCACGCCCAAAGGCGGACGGATTTTTCTCAACGTCGAACGCGAAGCGGCACAAGCCGTGATCCGTGTTCAAGACTCCGGTATCGGCATCGCCGGCGACAAGCTCCCCGCCATATTCGAGATGTTCACGCAGATCGACACCTCGCTGGAACGGACCGTCAGCGGTCTGGGCATTGGCCTGACGCTCGTCAAGAATTTAGCCGAGTTGCACGGAGGCACGGTCGAAGCCCGCAGCGCCGGAGTCGGGCACGGATGCGAGTTCGTCGTGCGTTTGCCGATTCTCAATGAGGCGCCCGAAGCTTCGCAGGGAGAAATCGACGCCCGTAATGCGACGCCGGCCAAAGGTCGGCGCATCCTGGTGGTCGATGACAACCGCGATTCCGTCGACTCCCTGGCCATGGTGCTGTCGATGCTCGGACACGAAGTTCATACCGCTCACGACGGAGTCGAAGCGGTCGAGTCGGCGAGCAACGTTCGACCCGACGTCATCCTGCTGGACATCGGCCTTCCCAGGATGAACGGCTACGAAGCCGCCCGGCATCTCCGCAAGGAACCCTGGGCCCAAGGGATGGTACTCATCGCCCTCACCGGTTGGGGCCAAGAGGAGGATCGGCAAAAATCCAGAGACTCGGGGTTCGATGGGCATATGGTGAAGCCGCTCGATTTTGACGCTCTCCGAAAGTTGCTGGATCGCCTCGGGTAAACCGTTCTTGTTCGATTCCCGACTCGTCCAATTGCAGAATCCGAAGGAGGCCGTGCCCACGCAGAGCGTGGGCACGGCTCCCAAAAGAATTCATGGATCATTTCTTAAAAATTAGCCCCTGGTCGCTGCCCGGCGTACCGACCAGGCGGAAGGAGAAGCTCGTCGTGCTGAGCGGCTCGACTTTGCCCATGAGGACGCCGCCGGCGCTCCGTTCGAGCACCAACATATCGGTCTCGAGCGTATAGGTTCCGCCGAACGCGTCGGTCTTTTCTTTGCCTTCGACTGCCCAGGTGAACTTGCCGTCGTCCTTGATCTCCAGGGCGATCGAGACGCCGTCCGAGCGCTGGGCTTTCCATTTACCGGTGATGTCAAGTTCGATGTTCGCCTGGGGATTGACGGGCGCGGGCGTCGCCGTGGGCGCTGCGTCGGGGCCGCCCACCGAAGTCAACAGTTGCCGCGACACTTGATCGTTCGGGGCAAGCATCACGACCTGTTCGAGCTCCTTTTTGGCAGCGTCGGGAAAGCCGCCCGTCAAGTAGAAGTACGCGAGCAGGAAGTGAACCTCAGGCGCCTTGGGGTTGGCGTCGCGGGCTTTCTCCAGGTCGCGAAGCTGAGTTACGTACGTATCGGGATTACCGTAGAGGCCAATCATGGTCGTGTAATCCCAGCCGGGACTGACGGCGAGCAGCGAATTGAGCACCGCAGCCGCGGCCTTGTATTCCTTGAGCGCGAACAGGACCTGGGCGCGGAACTCGTGCATCACCGCATCTTTGGGCGCGAAGCCCAGAGCCGCCTCGATCTTGGTCTTGGCGAGCGGATAATTCTCCTGCTTGAAGGCGGCGAGCGCAGCATCGAATGCCGCGCCGGCTTGGTCGCTCGGAGGGGGCGGCGGAGCCGGCTGCGCGGAGGAACTGTCCTCAGCGTACGTCGGCGACCCCTGCATCACGATCTGCACCGGCTGCGAATAGTCGTAAACTTGCGCGGGCTCTGCGACGTAGTACGGGTTGGCATAGCTCGAGTAGCCCCACCCGTAGCGGAACGAATTGAGCGCCCACGCGCTCATGCCCCAGGAGATCGGTCCCACGCCCCAGTGGTCGTTCCAATGCCCGGGCCAGCAGCCGTGATACCACGGATGATTATTGTGAATGTCGTTGAAGTGGTTGTCCCAGTTGTTGCTCCAGTGATTGACAGCGTTCCCGGTCCAGGATCGGTTGTCGACGTTGTTGCCGATGCGGTTGTTGCTGATATGGTTGGCCTGGTTGTTTTTGACGATGTTATTGGTCTTGTTGATATTGATGTTGCCGGTGTTGATATTGCCCGCGTTGATGGGGCGATTGATGACGGTGTTGAACTTGCCGTCGGGGAGTTTGCCGGGTCGAACACCCTCGCCGGGACGTACGCCAGCGTTTGGAAAGCGGTCGCCGGGCTTGACCTCGGGGCGGTTGCCGATGGTGGGTCGGTTGAAGCCAGGATCGACAGGTTTGACGCCGCCGCCCCCGAAGCCGGGTCGATCGTTGCCGGGGAGCTTGGTTCCTTCCCCCCCGCCGCCGACCTTGGTACCGCCGCCGCCGCCGATGATCGAATGCCCCGGCAAGGTGCTGGGCTTGTTGCCGGCGCCGGGGGCAAACGGCGTGGAAGGCCGGGTCGTCGGGAAGTTGCCGCCGCCGATGTTGGGGCGTTGACCGAAGGAAGGATTCTGAACTTGCGGCGGCTTCGAAATTTGCGGCGGCGCGCTGGGCCGAACTGCGGGCGCGGACGGGCGCGAGAACGACGGCGAACTGGGCGGAGAATAGCTCGGTTTACTGGGGCTAAAGCCTCCGCCGCCGAAACCTCCTCCGCCTCCTCCGCCCCCCGCGGGCCGGCTAAAACCACCCCCTCCACCTCCACCTCCACCCCCGCCTCGACCGCCGCGCCCCTCGGCATCGGAAATCGCGACGAGCAGCCCGAAGGCACAAACCGAACCGAGTATGAGCCAATAAGTCTTTCGCATGACGAAGTTCTCCATAGGTGCAATAACTCGGCTGGGGTTACTTGGGCGCCGCCGGCTTGCGGACCAGCACGACGGTACGATCGGGCACGACGTCGGAGCCGATCACGCGGTGCATCGACTTCCATTCGATTCGATCCTTGGCGAGCAGCTTGATGACGTGCGTAGCGCCGGCGCCGTCTCCTTCGCTGGACACGCCGCTGGCGCGCACGATCCAGTGATCGGCGCCCTTGGCCCAAATCGAGTTGGCGTAGCCCCCTTCGGAATCGAACGTCCAGCCCTTGATCTGATCCGTGAGCGGATCGACGGCGATCCGCTGCGTCCCTTTGAGCGTCGTCTGCCCCTTGGTTTTCACCGCGAAAACGAGCTTGAGGTGCTTCTTGTCCTTCGCCCAGCTCACTGTAGTTTCGACGACGGCATCGGCGCTTTCTTCGATCCAATCGCCGACCAGGAATTCGAGATCCTTCAAACGTTCGCTGGCCGAGACCGGCACGGCGATCTCGGGAAATTCGCGAATGCTCGCCAGCTTCCAGAGTCCGTCGGCTTTGGCGAAGACGATGTTGACGCGCCGGGTCGTCTGGGCCTTCTTCTCGGGAACCGTGATGGTCGATTCCGCGTCCTCGAGCGCGACTTCCTTCGAAACCACGCGTACGCCGTCGAGCGTCAAATGGAGTTTGGCGTCCTTGTTCTTGGCGAAGTATTTGCCGAGCATGCCTTCGAACTCCGCCTTGCCCTGCAGCGTCACCCCGCTGTCGTCGATGAACTCGAAGCGATCGGTCACCATGCCGGCCACGGCCTTCGCATCGGCCTTGTTGAACGAATCGACGAACGCTTCGAGGCTGCGGCGAACTGCGCTCTTCTCATCCTCGTTGACCTGGGCTCGACCTACGCCGGGAATCGTAAGCAATATCGCGACGACCAGCAAACAGGGGGCGAGCAAACTTCGCATGGTGATTCTCCTGGGATGTGGAATCGAAGTGGCAACTTTGTTGCATTTCCGAACGGACGTCGTTATTGTTCACGAACGGCCGCGAATCGCCAAGCCCCGGCCGGAAACTTTCATGAAGATCAATCGGGAATAGATATTATCCCGTTCGGCGCGACGATCCCGTTGGGATGTGGAAACTACTCAAGGTCGTGTGGGCGCTATCCGTCGGCGGGGTCTGCCTTGATGGACCGCGGGTCCGCTGCCCGCCCTCTCCTCGTAACGAAGCTCAGGCCCGATAGAATCGCTCTGCGGCTTAACTAAACCCAGATCCTTTCGCAGACCCCTGTTCCTGATGTTCGCCGGACATCGCTGCAAAGTCCCCGCCCCGCGATTGATGATAAGATAACAATCAATCGCCGAGAGCATCCTGCGGAGACAATTCATGGATTTGCCAGCCTCTTCTTCGCACTCCGCAAGACCCAAGCAGCAGGCGTCCAATCCGATTCCGATAACGCCGGGCGTGAGTCGATTAGGACGATACCGCATCACCGGCAGCTTGGGCCAAGGCGGGATGGGCGTCGTCTATGAAGCGGAGGACACGCTGCTCAAGCGGCAAGTCGCGCTCAAGCTCTTGCCCAAAGAGATCTCATCCCATCCCGAGGCGCTCAGCCGTTTTTACCGCGAGGGTCAAGGAGCGGCACGACTGAACCATCCCAATGTGGTCGCAGTCTACGACATTGGCGAGTCGCAGGGGACGCCGTTCATCGTCATGGAACTGGTTCGCGGCGGCAGCGCGCAGGACTATCTGCGAATTCACGGCCGATTTCTCTGGGCGGAAGCGACGAGCATCGCGCTCGACGTTTGTCGGGGCATGGTCGCCGCTCACAAGGCCGGGCTGATCCATCGCGATATCAAACCCTCCAACATCCTTCGTTCCAGCGAGGGCATCGTGAAGCTGGGTGATTTCGGTCTGGTCAAGCCGGTAGGGCGAAGCGACGACGTCACGACGCTCGGAGGCGTAATCGGAACCCCAGCGTACATGAGTCCCGAACAAGGTCAAGGCGGCACGGTCGATGAACGAAGCGATCTTTACGCGCTCGGCGCCACGTATTTCGCACTGTTGACCGGTCGGCCGCCGTATCAGGGAGCGGATGCCGTTCAGGTTCTGTTTGCGCACTGCGGGCAGCCGATTCCCGATCCACGTGCCACGGATCCGGAGATTCCCGAGGCATGCACGGCCATTATTCACAAGGCGATGGCGAAGAATCGAGTTCAGCGATACTCCAACGGCGCCGCCCTACTAGCCGACCTCGAGAAGATCTTGACAGGGACGGCGCCGACTCAGAGCGCTCCTTTCGTCTGGACCGACGCCGACGCCACCGACCCGTTCCGCATCGCCGATTCTCCTCACAGCGAACGAGCCATGCGTTTCCCGGCGGTCCAGCAGAAATCCTGGAAGGCCCTCGCCTGGAGTCTTGGGGCATTGTTGCTGATCTTCGCGTTGGTGATCGCGTATGCCTTCAGCGTTCGGAATCTGACGGAAGTCGACAAGGACGATTGGCCAAGCGTTGCCGCCGCTTCCGAGCAGGCCATTCGCTATCGGCAACCGCCAGAAATGACGAAGGCGCTCGAGAAGCTTCAGATTCTGCAAAAGCGGCTCGGGCCAGTCGAAGATGCCGAGCAACGCAAGGCGATCTCCCGGTTGGAGAGGGCGTTGGCGTTTCGCGAAAGCATCACGGAGAAGGGACTCGTCCTGGCAATGAGCGGGCAGGTTTCGAGCGTCGGTTTTTCGCCCGACGATCGCTGGATCGGAGCGGGCAACGCCCAGGCAGACGGAGGCGTCGTCATCTGGGACAGTCATACCGGCGAGAAGCGATTCATCCTCGGCGCACGTCGCAACAATGTCACGGTCAAGGTGCTGGCGCTCTCCTTTTCCCACGACAGCAAGCTCGTGGCCGTCGGTTGCGATGACGGCATGGGGGTCAAATATTGGGAGATCGAAACTGGAAACGAGAGTACGGTAGCAGTCGATAAGAGCGTGAATCGAGTCGTCGCGCTGGCGTTCGCGCCAGGGTCGCGAAAACTGACGGCGGCGCTGGAGCCTTTCGTGGCCGGGCCGGGCAGAACGTATCTGAGGATTTGGGACATCGACACGGGGCGCGAATCGTTCCCCTTTAAAGTCGAGCATCGGGGCAAGGTGTGGGCGGTGACTTACTCCGCGGCAGGCCAGCAGATCGCTTCGGGCAGCCAAGACAAGCGCGTCGTCATGTGGAATGCGGATACGGGCCGAATCTGGAGAGAACTGCGGACGGGACTCTTCATCAAGGCGATTGCCTGCGCTCCGCGCGGCGGCGTCCTCGCGGTGGCGGGTCTGGATCAAGCGACTCCCGCGTTGCAATTTTGGGACTACGCCGGCGAGCGAATGCTTCAGGCAATTCCCAGCGCGCATGGCGAGTGTCGCGCGCTGGCATACTCGCCCGATGGCTCGATCCTCGCCTGCGGCAGCGGCTCCAAAATCCTGCTCCTCAACGCCGAGACATACGCCCTGCTCGGAACGTTAACCGGACACGGTCAGGCAGTCGCCTCGCTTGCCTTCTCCGGTAAAGGAGGTATCCTTGCTTCCGGAAGCGACGACCAAACCTTGCGGCTATGGGACGTCAGTCGCGTGTTGCCGGCTCGGGCGAAACCCTAAGCAGAGGTCTACAGGTGGGGATCGATCAGATATCGACGCGCTGGCCGATGATCCGCGACCCGGTCAAATTCGTAATGCGTTACGCTCAGGCCATCCAGGGCTATCTGGGCGTGTTTCTCAAGAATCCTCACGACGTCGAAGACGTGTGCCAATCCTTCTTGCTGCGCGTTGTCGAACGCGGCATGGTGGAAGAGGTTCAACTTCGCGGCCGATTCCGCGATTACTTGATCGCCGCCGTGCGGAATGCCGCGCTGGCGCAGATGCGTCGGCGCTCGCTGGCGGTCGAGGAAGGCGTGCCGCTGGCGGAGATTCCCGAAGCGCTCGGGTTGGCCACGGATGAAGAGTGGTTGTCGCGTTGGCGCCGCGTCGTCCTGGAAAGCGTCTGGGGAAACCTCGAACGCTATCAACGCGAACACTCCGGCAATCTCGGCCACACCGTCCTGCGCACGCTCGTGGAGCATCCCGGCGAGAACTCGATTCAATTGGCCGGACGCATCAGCCGATTGTGCGGCTATACGATCGGCGCCGAGACGTTTCGCAAGCAGGTCAGTCGAGCACGTCGTCTGTTTGCCGAGTTGCTCGTCGCGGAGACCGCACAGACCCTTGACAATCCGACGCCGCTCGCGGTTGAGGAAGAACTTATCGACATCGGCGTGATGAAGTACGTCAAATCGTTCCTGCCCCCCGATTGGCGGACGAGCGGAAAGCTCCTCGACGCCGATTGATTTTTTTCTTATTCCCGCAGTCACACTTCGCTTCTCCGCGCATCTTTCCCTTTAGAGAGGGACGCGCCTCTCGTTTTTCCAGCATCCCAAGGGAGCCGCCATGTCGCGCCTTGCATTTCTCTCGACCGCCATCGTGTTTCTCGTGCTAAGCGCTGTCGTGGCACAGGAGTCTCAGACGATTGAGTTCACCGGCATCGTCGATGGTTCGACGCTGAAGGTAAAGGCCGTCCGCCAAGGAGACAAGTTCACGGGCACGGGGACGCTAACCGCGGCCAACGGCGCATCCTACGAGATGGCCGTGAAGACGGGGTCCGTGCGCGGCGATGACATTCAACTGCAAGGAACCATTGGCCCGGCCGGCGCCGCCGCACGCATCTCGTTTACGCTCCTCGGCAACGTTTCCACCAAGGCGATCGAATTCTCGTACGTCGGCAGCAGCGGCAAGCTTATTACGCAAACCGCAAAGGGCGCCGTCGTAGTTAAATAATCTTACACTTAACCCACTGCGGTGCGCCATGAAGCCAGCGAATCCATGGAAGTTACGATCGATCTTGTCACTCGAGACGCTCGAAGAGCGGACCGTCTTGCATGCCGCGGACGTTCTGGAGTTCTACCTGCCCCCGCAGCGTCGGCTTAGCAGCTACGATTCCCTGCTGACCGCACCGACGGCGGGCGATCCGATGCAGATTGCCATGAATTATCTTCACGGCCATGTGGCGGAACTGGGCCTGACGAGCAACGAGTTGAAGGAATTTATCGTCTCAGATCGGTTCGTCGATACCGCTTCCGGCGCCACGCATCTTTATCTTCGTCAGACATTCGACGGCAAGGAAGTGATGTATGCGGAGATGAGCGTTGGCATCACCGCCAAGGGCGAAGTGATCCATGTCGCCAGCAGTTTCGTCCGCGACCCGCGCACCGTAGGCATCGCCGACCCGCAATTCGTCATCAGCGCTCAGCAGGCGTTCTCGGCCTTCGCAGGCGACCTCGGTCTGGACACGCAAGCGACTTCTCAAAACACCCCCGCCAAGCTCGTCTACGTACCGACCGCGGAGGGACTGGAACTCGCCTGGCGGCTCAACGTGCAATCCAACGACCTCGACCGCTGGTACGGCGGCCTGGTGGATGCCGACACCGGCGAATCGATCTTCGTAGACGACGGCATCGGCCATGCCGCCTACAACGTTTTCGCGTCGCCGCTGCAATCGCCCAGCGACGGAGGCAGATCTCTGGTCGTCGATCCGCACGACGCGACCGCATCACCTTTCGGCTGGCACGATACCGACGGGCTCGCGGGCCCCGAGTTCACTGACACGCGTGGCAACAACGCCTCGGTGCAAGAGGACGCAGACTCAAACAACGTCGGCGGGTTCCGACCCTCCGGCGGCGCCGGGTTGATCTTCGACTTCCCGCTCGATATCGCGCTGAATCCCGCCAACTACCAGTCGGCAGCGGCCACCAACTTGTTCTACTGGGTCAACCGCCTACATGACATCCACTACCGCTACGGGTTCACCGAAGCGGCCGGGAATTTTCAGGTCAATAACTATGGCCACGGCGGGCTCGGGAATGATCCGGTGATCGTCGATTTCCAGGACGGCAACGCCGACCCCAGCTTCTTCACCCCGATCGACGGCCAGAGTCCGCGCATGACGATGCCCGTCAATCTCGGAACCAACCCGGCACGCGATGCCGCTTTCGATACCAGCATCTTTATCCACGAATACGGGCACGGCGTCACTGAACGACTCACCGGCGGACCGACCAATAACACCGCGCTCAACGCACTCCAGAGCGCCGGCATGGCCGAGGGTTGGAGCGATTGGTACGCCCTCATGCTCACGCAAGTCCCCAGCGACGCCAAGCTCGGCGCCTTTCCCATCGGCACCTACTACCTCGGGCAGCCAGCGAACGGAGCCGGCGTCCGGCGCTATCCGTATAGCTTCGACAAGGCGATCGACCCGCTCACGCTCGGCAACTTCAACGGCGGGTCCGCCAACAACACGCGCCACAAGGCCGGCGAAATCTGGGCATCCGCACTTTGGGACTTGAATTGGTTGCTCATCGACAAGCACGGTTTCGACGCGGATGTGATGCATGGCAACGGCGGCAACAACCTCGCTCTGCAACTGGTCATGGACGGACTCAAGCTGCAAGGGACCAACCCCTCCTTCCTGGCCGGTCGCGATGCCATTCTGGCCGCCGACGTCGCCCTCACCGGCGGACTCAATCAGGCCGAGATCTGGAATGCCTTCGCGCGTCGCGGCATGGGCAAAAGCGCCAGCGACGGCGGCAGCGCCACCTCCGCCACGGTCACCGAAGCGTTCGATACGCCTGGCGTCATCAGCGGCACCGTCTTCCGCGATGACGACGCGGATGGCGTACGCGACGGCGGCGAACCCGGACTAGCCGGCTGGACCGTCTACCGCGACACGAACAATAACGGCGTACTGAACCTGCCGACCACGACGACGTTCAACTCCGTCGACGCGCCCAAAGCAATCGGCAGTCCCGGTACCACCTACTCCGATCTGGTCATCTCGGGCCTTGCCGGCACGATCACGGACATCAACGTCACCCTCAACGTAACGCATCCCTATGACGGCGAATTGTTTCTTACGCTGCTCTCGCCCAATAACACCCCGATCATTCTCTCCAATTACCTGGGCGGCAGCGGCGACAATTTCACGAACACGACCTTCGACGATGAGGCGGCGACTCTCATCTCCAACGGTTCGGCGCCGTTCACCGGTTCGTTCAAGCCTTACTTTAACCTGAGTCAACTGAATGGCCGAGATCCGAACGGCAACTGGCGCTTACGCATGGACGACAGCACCGCCGGAAACGCCGGCGCCCTGCTCAACTGGTCGCTGCAAATCACCTATGGCGTCGCGGAATCTTCGACGGTCACCGATGCCGACGGCAATTACTCCTTCTACGGCCTGGCCGATGCGACCTATCACATTCGCGAAGTCAATCAGGCCGGCTTCACTCAGACCGCACCGGCGAGTGGCGTCCACGACGTCCTCATCGCCGGCGGCCAGTCGATCGTCGATCGCAACTTCGGGAACCGCGCCGCGGCCACCGTGGCAAACGCCAGTACACTGGAAGACACGCTGTCCGCAGCCATCGCGATCGCGCCAACTTCCGGCCAAGGGGTCACGCACTTCAAGATCAGCGGCATCACGGGCGGCACGCTATTCAAGAACAACGGCACGACTCAGATCAACAATGGCGACTTCATCACCGTCGCCGACGGCTCGGCCGGCGTGAAGTTCCTGCCGGCCGCGAACAGCAACCTCGCGGGGAGCTTCAGTGCTGAGTTGTCTCAGAATGGCACGACGGTGGTCGCAGGGAGCAGCAAGGCAACTAGCACGATCGCCGTCACCCCTGTGGGTGACACGCCGCAGGTTTCGAACGTTTCCACAGCGGCAAACACGCTATCGGGCGGCATCGTCATTAGCCGAAACTCAGCCGACGGAGCCGAGGTCTCGCATTTCAAGATCAGCGGCATCGCGGGCGGTACGTTGTACAAGAGTAACGGCACGACGCCGATCCTTAACGGCAGTTTCATCTCGTTTGCCGAGGGTCAGGCGGGCGTGCGATTCTTGCCGACGGCCAATAGCAATAAAGCGGGGACCTTCGACGTGGAGTCGAGCCAGGATGCGAGCGCCGTGGCACCGCAAAGCGGCAAGGCGACAGCAACGATCTCGATCACGGGCGATCTGATCCTCGACGACGGCGACGTCGGCTTCGCGACTGCCGGTGCTGGTTGGGCTCCCTACACGCAGGGCTACCAGGGGGACGTCCGCTTCGCCGCGGCCGGCAACGGATCGAACATCGCGTCCTGGACGTTTCACGTCACTCCCGGGCTGTATCGGATTGCCGCCACTTGGTCTCGGGAAGGCAATCGCGCAAGCGACGCCCCCTTTACCCTCAAAGATGGAGCAACGTCGCTTAGTACCATTCTCGTCAATCAAAAGATCGCTCCCAACGATTTCACCGCCGACGGCGTCACCTGGAAATATCTCGGCGCCGCGTATTCCCTCGTCGGGTCTAGTCTCACCGTCGAACTGAGCAATCTGGCGAACGGCTATGTGATCGCAGATGCCATCCGCGTGGAACGGCTCGGCGCGCTCCCTGTCGGGGCGGAGATCCACGTTGTGCAGGAGGGCATTGACGTTATCAGCGGCGGTTCGGTCAGTTTCGGAGCCTCCAATCTCGGCGCTGCGGTTCAAAAAAGCTTTACAATCTACAACATCGGCGTTTCGGACTTGACGCTCACTGGTCCGATCAACCTCCCCGCCGGCTTCTCAATCGTCTCCAACTTCAGCACGCCGATCGCACGCGGCGGTTCGGCAACGTTCACCGTTCAGTTCGATGCGGCTAGTCTGGGCTCCTTCGCGGGGCCACTCTCGTTTCAAACCAGTGACAGCGACGAAGCGAACTACGTCATCAACGTCTCCGGCACGGTTGAGGCACTCCCCGCGGTGCAGATCTTCGACAACACACCCAGTTCCAGCACATCCTTTACCACCGCAGGACCGGCTTGGGTGTATCTGGCCAGCCAAGGGTTTCAGAACGATATCACCTACGCCCCCGCCGGTACCGGCGACCGAATCGCGACCTGGACCTTTCCGGTCGCGCCCGGTCTCTATCAGGTTTCTGCTACCTGGAACGCCGAGGACAACCGTGCCAGTAACTCTCCATTCACCGTCTTCGACGGAGCGAACAACCTCGGCACAATCACGCTCAATCAGAAGGTCGCGCCCAACGACTTCGGCGTCTGGGAGAACCTCGCGGTCACGCCCTTCGTCATCACCGGCACGACGCTGATCGTCACGCTGTCCAACAACGCCAACGGCTTCGTGATTGCCGACGGCATCCGCATCGAAAAGGTCGGCGCGTTCGTCGCCGGCGCCAAGGTCGGCGTGAAACAAGGCACGACGACGATCGCCTCCGCCAGCGTATTCGACGTCGGTTCCACGTACGTCGGCACGCCGATCTCGAAGACCTTCACCGTCACCAACAACGGCTCGCAGACGCTCAACATTACCAGCCCGCTCACCGTCCCCACGGGCTTCACGGTGACGGCAACGTTCGGCAGCACGTCGCTCGCTCCGGGCGCCTCGACAACCGTCACCGTGGAGATGAGTGCCGCCTCGCTCGGCAGTTTCAGCGGCGCCGCTGCCTTCACCAGCAACGACTCGGCGAGTCCGTTCGGCTTCACGCTCTTTGGCACGGTCCTCGCAACGCCGGCAGCGACAATTCAAAAGATTGATAACGCCGACGCCAGTTTCACGACAATCGGCAGCGGTTGGGTGCTCTATGGCGGCCAGGGCGTGAATAATAGCCTGTTGTACCATTCCAAAGGAAGCGGATTGAATCGGTCGGAGTGGACCTTTTTCACTGCGCCCGGCATCTATCAGGTTTCGGTCGCCTATAAGCAAGAAGCCAACCGTGCCACGAATGCGCCGTTCACAGTTCGCGACGGCGACGTTCCGATCCGTACGGAAGCGGTCAACCAGCGTCTCGCTCCGACTACCACGTTCAGCGATAGCGGCGCCACGAAATGGAAAACGCTCCCTGGCACGTTTACGCTGGTTGGCAACAAGCTGGTGGTGTCTCTTAGCGACTTGGCCAACGGTTTCGTCATCGCCGACAGCGTCCGCATTGAGAAAGTGGCATAGCTGGCTGGGACCATTCAAGCAATCGTCAACGACCGAGTTGCACCGATAACGTGAAGCCCTAATAGCGTTCGGAAGAAATGAACGCAATCGCTGCAAAGCTTGGCGATTGGCTATGGCGAGCGGCCGACGTGAGTCGGCCGGTATAGCATCCCATTCGAAGTTCCGATCGCAACCGCTCAAGCACACGTACTGGCCGACTCACGTCGGCCGCTCGCCTAATTCAGAGTCTTCCTATCGGTATTCCGCCATTTCTTCCGAACGCTCTAAACGAATTTCCCCCGGCCCGACGAAAGATGCTCGCACTATCCGAACGATGCAGCCGAGTTTTTGCTGTGATTTTTTCTCGAAGCAGGTAGAATCGAGATTGCTTCACAAACTCGGAGATTATCCGTGCTCAACCTGTTCGGAACTTCGCGACGCTTGTGCGACGGCTTGTCACGGCGCGAACTGCTGTCGCTGGGAAGCCTCGGCGCCTTCAGCTTGGCAGATCAATTCGCCCAGGCCTCGGCCTCGCCCGCGGTTGCCCCGCGCTTTGGCCAGGCGAAGGCGTGTATTCTCATTTTCCTGTACGGTTCGCCCTCGCAGCACGAGACCTTCGACCCGAAACCCGACGCGGTCGCGGAGGTGCGCGGCGAGTTCGGATCCATCGCGTCCGCCGTCCCGGGGTTGCGCGTCTGCGAACTGTTGCCGCGGACCTCACGGATCATGGATCAGGTTACGACGGTGCGTTCGATGTCGCATCGCTATGCGGAGCACGGCGTCGCCTACGCGGTCAGCGGCATTCCCACCTACACGCCGGAACTAGAAACTCGGCCGCGCGACAAGCGGCACTGGCCCTACATCGGCTCCGTGGTCGACTACCTCGCCCAGCGGCAAGCGGACCCCGCGCCGCGCGGCGTTACGGAGATGCCGCGCAACCTCGCGCTTCCCTGGATGCTCAACTCCAAGACCGACACGCTCGTCAACGCGGGGCCCTTTGCAGCGTTTCTCGGACAGGCGCACGATCCTCTTTGGACCGACTTCACCGGCGCCGGCACACGCATGGCGCCTCGCTACACCGGGGGCCAAACTCGCGATTTTCTCGATCCGTTTGCAGGCACTTTGCCCAATGGTCGATTCATCCTCTCTTCCGACAGCCGACTGCGCGACGACATCCCCGTTGATCGCCTCAACCTTCGACAATCGCTACTGGCGCAATTCGAGTTGGCCCAACGACGCGTCGATGCGGCCGGTCAGGTATTCGATCATCATCGCCGACGTGCGTACAACCTGCTCACGTCCAACGCCGTACATCAGGCGCTCGATATCGGCCGGGAATCGCTCGCGCTCCGAGAGCGCTACGGCATGACGCTGTTCGGGCAATCGTGCCTGGCGGCGCGGAGGCTAGTCGAGGCCGGGACGAAATTCGTTTCCGTTTTCTGGGACGGCTTCGGCCAATTCGCCAGCTGCGGTTGGGACACGCACAGCAATCACTACCCGCGCCTCAAGGAGTATCTCCTGCCCGGCTTCGACCTGGCCTATCCGGCACTCATCGACGATCTCCGCCAACGCGGCATGCTTGACGATACATTGGTTCTCTGTCTCAGCGAACATGGCCGAACGCCGCTGATCGATTCGAAGCCGAGCGGGGCAGGCCGACATCACTGGTCGCGCGTGTATTCGTCGGTACTCGCAGGGGGCGGCATCGCACGCGGACGCGTCGTCGGCAGCTCCGATCGCCTCGGCGGCGAAGTACGCGACACGCCGATCTCGCCCAAAGACATTCTCGCGACGGCTTTTCACCTGCTCGGCATCGACCCGCATACCCAGGTACCGGACGCTCAAGGACGGCCGTTTCCAATCGCCGGGGACGGCGAAATGAGGCCGGAACTGCTCGAGAAATCTTGATGGATCACTTCGAGTCGACCTCCGGAACGAATGAGCTTCGGCGGGGAAGAAGCCACGCCGATAGATCCCGTAGTCATGGGGTCGGCGATGGCGAGGCATCGTTTCTCTTAGAGCGTTCGGAAGAAATGACGGACTACCGGTAGGGAGACTCCGAATTAGGCGAGCGGCCGACGTGAGTCGGCCGGTACGTGTGCTTGAGCGGTTGCGATCGGATCTTCGAATGGGATGCTATACCGGCCGACTAACGTCGGCCGCTCGCCTTAGCCAATCGCCAAGCTTTGCAGCGATTGCGTTCATTTCTTCCGGACGCTATTAGCGTCATTTGCCAGTACGCGGCCCGTACGTCGGCGCGGGTCTGCCGAGTTCATGAGCGCCCAGATCGGGCGCCCTGCCGACGAACTCTTCATTAATATTGGGCACGACCGCCCCTGCGTCGACTGCGTTTGAGCCCTTCTTCAGCGTGAGCACAGTCGGACCGACGCGACCCGCTTCGCGGGGGACGTCGAATCGTTCGAAGATTTGTTCCTTGAACACGCGAACGCCGTGCTTTTCGATGCCAATATCTGCCGCGAAACTCGGCAAATCGTTATAAAACTTCTTGTCCCAGCGGAATGCGATCTTACTTTCGCCCCAGTCGAAGCCATCGTAATCCACGTCCGTCATCCAGTTCGGTTTGAAATCGACGGCACGTACCATCTCCAGCTTTTCGTCCTTGTTGTTGAACGCCGTCCAGATCGGCGCCCGTTCCGGCTTGCCGGCGCAGATGTAGAGATTGTTGCGCGAGTACGACGTCAATACATGATGCATCCGCGGACTGGCGAAGCTCCAGGTGACGAACGTGTTATTGACGAGGAGGAACCGATCCTGCACGCGGAACTTAAACGTGTAACCCGTGCCGATCACCTGGTTGCGAATGAAGTACCACGGCCCGCAGAACATGGGCTGAAAGCTGAGCCCGTTGTTTTTGTAATTGTAGATGCGGTTCTCCCAGATGCGGATGTTGCAATAGCCGTAATCGGGCTCGATGCCGTCGTCGGTGGTGTCGAAGATGTCGTTGCCGAAGATGTCGCAGTTTCGGCCCGGGTAGTGGACGCCGTTCTCCGTTCGCGAGACGCGATTGTGCGCGACGACGTGACCGGCCGAGGCGTTCAAGTCGATCGCTTCGCCTTCGAGGATCGACTTCTCCGGATCGTTATCGCCGACGATGACGTTGTCGGCGATGTACCAGTCCGCGCTTTCTCGGCTCAGCATGATCGAATGATGAAAGCCGAAAAAGCTCGAGCGGCACAGCGCAACATCCTTGACGGCGCCTTCGACTTTCAGTGCCGTGCCGGCCTGATTCTTTCGAAAGGTCAGGCCTTCGAGGTAAAGATGGCTCGCAGCAATCTTAGCGGAATCGAAAACGACTTCGCCCTCTTCAGCTTTTTTCCAGGCGATAAATCGGCCCGATTCGCCCGGCTTGTCGAACTTGAAGACGCCGTATTTGCCGGGACGCATTAGCACGACGTCGCCCGGTTGGACAACCTTTTGCGCCGACGCGAGGCCGAGGAACGGTTTCTCGGCCGTTCCGTCGCCGCCGCCGTCGCCGGGCGTGACATACAGCTTTTTGCCCCCTTCCGGCAGCCGCGGCAGCGGACGGGTGGCAATCGTAAACCGCTTCATCGCGGCGCCGCCGTCGGGATCGCGCAGGTCGAGCTCCACTTCATAGCGAGTGCCCGGCTGGAGAAAGAGAATGCTGCCGGCGAACATGTTGTAGGCGCGGTCGGCCTTGCGCGTGTTATAAACTCCGAAATAATCGATGCGAAACAGCGGCAGCGTCTTCTTCCAGGTCGTCGTGCCTTCGGCGCGAAATCGTACTTGACACTCTGCATTGTGATTGGCATCCCCAGACAGATCCCACTCGATGCCGATGGAATGAATCGTGCCATGGGTCCGCAACTCGCCGGGCGCCGTCGTCTTGGCTGGCAGCTCGGTATCATGGCCGTTCGCGGCGGCGCACGCGATGACGAGCAGAACGCATCCCAGAAGTGCAAGCAAACGTCGGATCATCGATATTCCCCTTCGCACGTCCCGTCCAAATTTTTCAAGAACACGCCGTCGTCTGCACGCTCCGCATCATCCAAACAAACCGCGCACCGCTTCGCCATGCTGCACGAGCGTGACCGGTCGGCCGGAGCTGGTGGAGTATTCCTTTTTCGGATCGATTCCCAGGGCAGTATAGATCGACGTGGCGAGGTCGTCGGGCGCAATTTTGGTGCCGTCGTCGGGGCCGTGTCCCTTGCGATCGGTGCCGCCGATCATCTGATTCGCCTGCACCCCGCCGCCTGCGAACAGCGCCCAGCCGGCGCGCGGCCAGTGATCGCGTCCCGTCTGTGCATTGATGCTCGGCGTGCGGCCGAACTCGCCCAGGCATACGACCAGCGTCCGTTCGAGCAGACCTTTCTGCTTGAGCGTCTCGATCAGGGCCGTGATGCCGCCGTCGAAAGGGGGGAGCAACTTGTCTTTGAGGTTGCTGAAGTTATCGCGATGCGTGTCCCAGGCGCCGTACTGCACGGTCACGAAGCGGACGCCAAACTCGACCAGTCGGGCTGAAAGGAGCAGGCTCTGGGCGAACTCATTGTTGTCGAACAGATTGGCGAGCCGTGCGGGTTCCCTGCCGACGTCGAAGGCGTCGCGGGCATGGGCGGAAAGGATCATCTCGTTGGCGACCTGGCCGAAGCGATCCATTCCCTGGAGCAGGCTGTTGTTTTTCTCGATCGCCTGGAACCTCGAGTCGAGGTCTTGCAACAGGCGGGTGCGATTCTGCACGCTCTCGATGGTCAATCCGTTGGTGAGCGAGAGGCCGCGGACTTCGAAGGGTTGGCCGCGACGGGGAACGTTGGTTGTCTTGAAGGAGGAGTACGCGACGCCCAGGAAGCCGGGGCCCATCTCGGAGGTCGGCACGGCGACGAAGCTGGGAAGGTCGGCGCGGGCGGGACGTTCGCGCGCCAGCACCGAGCCGAGACCGGGAAACTTGACGGCCGCGCTGGGGCGGTTGCCGGTGAAGATGTACTCGTCGGCCTGCGGATGGGCGCCGGCGGAATGGCTCATGCCGCGCAGGATGCAAAATTCGTTCACGGCCTGGGCGAACTTGGGGAGGTGTTCGCACACGCGATACCCGGCGGTACGCGTGGCGATCGAACCGAACTCGCCGCGCTCCTCGTCGGGAGCGTCGGGCTTCATGTCGAGCGTATCGAGATGGGAGGGCCCGCCTTGCAGATGGATGAAGATGCACGAGTCCGCCGTCGGACGCGCGCCGGCGTTCTGCTGCGCGAGCGACAAGTAACTCGAAAGGCTCAAGCCCAGTCCGCCGAGCATTCCGACTTTCAAGGCGCCGCGCCGCGTGATGCGGTCGCAATAAGCATGATTCATGTTCGGGTCTCCGGCATCAATGATTCGTGATGAATTCTTTCGTGTTGAGTAGCGCCCAGAGCAAGTCGCGGACGCCTTCTTGCAGCGTGGCCGCCGCGGCGAGATACGTGTGACTTCGCTTCAGCTCCGCCTCGGTCGGCAATCGGCTGAGGCTACGCAGATACGCCTCGCGCACGAGCTTCTCGGGCTCGTCCTTGGCGGAGACTTCCTTGATCCAACTGTCTTTACGCTCCAGCAGGGTGACCAGGTCCTTGTCGTTCCGCAGGAAGATCGCCTGCAGCAGCGAGGGATCCATCTGCCGTTCGCAATCGCAGTTGGTGATGCGGAGCGGTTTGCCGAAGACCGCCAAGCCGAACTCGGTACGTTTGAGGTCGGCCGTGGGCTGCTGGTAAATGCGTCGGTCGGCGACCTTGGTTAAATACGCCGCCCGCGCCTTGGCGCCGAGGGTCGCGGTCGTGAGCGCGTCGAGCGCCACCTCGGCGTGCAGTCGACGCAGCACGGCCCGGCTGAAGTGCTTTTCGTCGAGCGCGTTCGTCTCGTTCGGTCGCCAGGAACGCTGATAGGCGTGACTGTTCAGGATCTCGCGGTGCAGCCATTTCATGTCGTAACCGCGCTCGACGAAAGCGCCCGCGAGGTAGTCGAGCAATTCCTTGTTGCTGGGAGGATTGCCGAGATTGAAGTCGTCGACCGCATCGACGATGCCTCGGCCGAAATAGTGGGCCCAGACGCGATTGACGAAGGCGCGGGCGAAGTACGGATTATCGCGGCGCAGCAGCCAGGCGGTGAGCGGTTCGAGCGGATGCACGTCGGTAATGGGCACGACGTCGCCGCCGAGAATGCGCGGCAGGATGTGGGGACTTTTCGGCGGAGCGGCGATGTAGACTTCGCGCCACGGCGCTGGCTCGCCTTGCTCGGAAATCTTGCGGTAGAACGCACGCCGTTCGGCCGCCGGCAACTTCTCGGGATTGCCGAGCGACTTCTGCAGCTTGGCGTGCATCGGAATCGAGTCGGGGGCGAGACCGCGCTGGATGCGCTGGAAGAAGGCGGTGAATTGCTTGAAATCTTGCTGCGACCACTGGTCGAACGGATGCTTGTGGCACTGGGCGCAGTCGAGCCGAACGCCCAGGAAGATATGGGCGAACGACAGCGCCTTCTCGTCCGCCTGCCCGACGTTGCCGCGATGCCAAAAATGATCCAGGAACTCGCGGTCGGCATACTCGAGCGGCGCCTTCTTACGCGTGTAATGCGACATCTCGGCCGCATATTCCTCGTACGTTTGCCCCGGACGCCGGCTCACCGCGAGAATGAGCCCGCGCGCGATCTTGTCGTAACCGACGTTGTCGCGCACTCGGCGCTGCAGCCACGATTGCCACTGATCGCCGGCTACCTTCGCCCATTCGGTGTTGCCCAGAAAAAGCGGCGCATTGAGCCCCGTCAAATCGCCGAGAAGCGTCGTCCACCACGCGGCATACTCGGGACTCTCCAGAAGCTGGTCGATTTTCGCTCGGCGTTTGTCCGGAGATTTGTCGCCGCGAAACTCGAGCACCTGTTGCGGCGTCGGTAGCGTACCCGCGACGTCGAGCATGACCCGACGCAGAAACTCCTCGTCCGTGCATAACTCCGACGGCAGAATACCGAGCTTTTTGAGCTGCCCGCCGATCTTGGCGTCGACCGCGGTCGCCGGCTTCAAGTCCGGGTACTTTTCGTTAGCGAGCGACGTGACGGGGCGGATGGCGAGAGTGGACTGCACGCCGCCGTCGTACGAAGAAATAATGTAGGTCGCTCCCTTACCGACAAACGTGACTCGCCCCCCGTCGCTCACCTTGGCGACGCCGTCGTCGTTGGATGCGAAGCGCGTCAGACAGGTGACGTCCTCGCGCGTACCGTCGGCCCAGTGCGCGATGACCTGGAGCTGCGCGTCGGTCGCCAGCTCGCGCGGCAAAACCTCGAGACGCGTGAGCTTCCCCGCCTTGTCGCTATCGTTCTTGGCGCCGGCCGCGATCCACTGACGCAGAACACGATACTCCCAGCCGTCCTTCTTGAAGCGTTCGCCGCCGCCATGGTTTTCCGCGTCGATCGGCTTGGCGAGCAGCAGGCTTTCGAGCGGATCGCCCTTATCGACCTTCGGGCGTTTGCCGCCGACGAGGGCCGTGTGATCGGCGTCGAAATCGAAGCCGAACATCGACAGTTTGAAACCGCCTCGCCCCTGAAACGAGCCATGGCAATTTCGGCCGTTACAACCGAGCCGACCCAAGAGCGTCACGACATGACGCTGAAAGTTCGGCAATTCCGAGGGAGCTGCACCAGGCGCAAACCGTTTCGAGATCGAAGGAAGAACTTCCTGTGCAAGCGCAGCGGAACCGGCAACGAACAACACAACAAGTGCGAGGATTTGCTTCATGGTTCACGAACGCGATTGGGAATTCAAACCGGGCAGGTTTAACGGCAGGAGTTCCATCATTGTAACCACGGGCCGGTCGGGATGCCAGCTTAACTCTCAACCGACTCAGCCCGCTCGGCATCCAGGACGATGCCGCCCTCTTCAGCTCTTCTGTCGTGAAGACGAGTCATGCGGCACCTCCCGTTTTTGGGTATGGTGCATTCGACCGGAATTCTGTGCCCGTTAAATTTTTGCCTTTTCGAAGCAATGGGCGAAGAGGAGCTGCCATTCGAGGAGTTGGACGCGTTTCGCGAGGTCTTCATCGTCCGATCCGGTATCCCGCACCTTCTCGCAGAAGTCCACAAAATCCAGGGGATTCGTGTATTTGTAGCCGATCGCGGGGGCCTGTTCGAGGAGCATTTCCAGCACCGGATGATTCCCGATTCTGCGGAACCAATACTTGCTGTTCCATGCGTCCGGCTCGCGGCGATGCATGATGGCGTGCCAGAAGCTCCCCTCGGGCGTTTCGATTTCCTGGCTGACGGCGTGCGATTCGTCGAGGAAATCGTGGTACAGCCAGGCGCCGGCCAGGCAGCACTGGGCGAAATCGCGCTGCTTCGACTCGAAACGCAGCGCCTCGAGCCGTGAACGCATCCCGGCGTTTGGCGTGCCGGGCCCCAAGGGCATCAGACGTTTCTCAGCCAAAACGGCGGCGAACTCGGTCATGGCGCAATCTCTGCGATGCGGAAGTTGCGGAAGCTCAGGTTCGTCGTCGGGTCGTGGCCCTGCAGGCTGATGTGGCCCGCTTCCAGTTTGCAGCCCTTGCGGGCGTTGTCGCTGATCGGACGATGATCGTGCCAATCGACCATCGGGATGCCGTTGACCCACGTCGAGAGATGATTGCCGCTCGCCACCACGGTCATCGCGAACCATTCGCCGTCCTTCGCGGCTTGCTTGCTCGCCGGGATTCGGCGGTAGATGGCGCCGGTGCCGTAATCCTCGGCCGCGACCTTGATGGTTCGTTTGCCGAGCAGCGCATGCGTTTTGGCGTCGTAGTCCTCGACGACGACTTCCTTGGTCGCGGCCGGGAGATACTTGTTGTTGATCTGCGCCTCGTAGCCGTTCTGGTATTCGTTCGCTCGGCAACGAAAAAAGACGCCGCTGTTGAGGCCGGGGCCATGGCTGATCGCCTCGAGCTGCAACACGAAGTTGTTGTACTTGCCTTCAGTCTGCAAATCGCCGGGGCCGTCGACGATGTTGATGGCGCCCTCCTTGACGGTGAACTTCGACTTCTTGTCGGGGAAGACCTTCCAGCCTGTGAGATCCTTGCCGTTGTAGATCGACTTGAGGCCGGTCGGTTTGAGCTTGAGGTTGCGGAGCGCGAGAACCTGGTCCTTCGCCAGGGAGATCGAGAAGGGGGTGCCGCCTCGGGTCGCCCGGGTCGGGGTGACTTCCCCTTTATACGCGTGCCAGAGCATTTTCTTGGCCGTCGCTCGCAGCAGCGAGATCGTGCTCCCCAGATCGAGCACTACGCGGTCTTCGGGGCTGCGAATCTGATAGTCGAACGTGATCTCAAAGGAATCGAAGGGGAGCAGTCGAGCGAGAACGGCCGCGCCGGCGGCGCCCGTGTTATCGATGACCAGAGCCCCCTCCAGGACTTTCGTTCGCTTGGAATCTGCTTCCGGCCAGCCGATTAGCGATTCGCCGTCAAAAAGAAGCAGCCAACCGTCATCGATCTCTTTCTTGACGAGCGCGTTGTGCTTTTCCTGAGCGACGAGGGCGGACGCGAATCCGAGGGCGAGGAGGAGTGCGAGAGCGCGCATAAGATCTTTCCTTACTTGAGCGTCATGGGGATGTCAATTTTTTGGCCGGCGCGAATCGCGTGGATCACGATGCGGTCGCCGATCAAGTAGGTTTGGCGGACGTAGCCGAGAAATTTTTCGGCGTCCATGTCGGGGTGCAGTTTGTCAATGCCGACGATGATGTCGCCGGGGAGGACGCCTGCCTTCTTCGCCTGGGGATGGATGTCGGTCTCCTGACGAAACGCGAGTTGCGTTGGACTGAGGCCGATCGTTTTCTTTTCGTCCGGCGACAGGTCGTCGCCGAAAACGGCGAGCGAGGGCAACAGGTCGATGATCGAGGGGCGCCAGGTGTAGTTCGTTTTGCGCCAGCCGTGGGCGAGGGCGAGGACCGCGGACTGCTCCCGACCTTGATGCGTCCACGAGATGGGCATGTTTCCCTTGGCAGGCGCCTGATGCAGGGCGTGCGAGGCGTCGGCGAAGGAGCGAATCGTGCGGTTGTTGAGCGTGCGGAGGAGGTCGCCGGGCTGAACGCCGACCTTGGCGGCGGGCGAATCGGGGAGGACCTTCTCGACGCGATTGCCCTGGTCCTTGTCGAGCGTGATGCCGACGTTTTCCGGCAACGGATAGACCCACAGGGATTCACGCTGGAACTTGCCGAGATCGATGTCTTCTGCCCTCAGGATTTCCTTGGCTTGATGGCAATGAATGCAGCCGCGCGCGGACTTGGCGGCGGGGACCTTTTCGATGATGAGGGGCGGGCCGAGCGTCGGTCCTTTTTGGTTGGGATTCTGGCGATGCTCGGCCAGGACCGATTCCATCGCGAAACGCAAACCGAGGAGGGAATTGCGCGTATCGGGGCCCTTGCCGTCGCGGCCGCCGAAGCGGCCGTAAATGTGGCCGTCGGCGTTCAGGAAAAACGCAGTCCAGGTCAGATCCATGTCGAACTCGAAGTAATTGAGGTCGTGCCCCATGATCGTGATGACCCGGGCACGCACGAAGTCATTGGCAATGTCGCCGAACTTTTCCAGACGAACAACCTGCTCGTCCCACCGGAAGCAATCGCTTCAGGGCTCGCAGCGGAAGACGAGAAAGATCGGCTTCCCGGTCTTGCGTGCTTCGGCCTTGGCCTGTTCGACCTTGGTGAGCCAACCATATTTGGCGGCGAGGGCGCCGGTTCGACCTTGAGCGCAGAGATCGCCGGCGAAGAGGAGGAGGGCGGGGAGCAAGAGTCGCATACGAATTCTCTAGGGGTTGAGGATCTTCTGGAGAGCGGCGCGGGCCACGAGTTTACCTTCGGGAGTCGATTCTTTGCTCATTTTTTCCAGGAGCGGGGCCGCATCCTTGGCAGCGGCGCCGAGCTCGCCCAGGAGGAACGCGGCCCAGGAGCGCGAGATGCCGCCCCCTTTTTGCAGCACGCCCATGAGCGCTGGGAGCGCCGCAACGCCTTCCTTGGCCAGCAATTCCCCGGCAAGCGCCTGCACGCGCCGGTCGCCGTCGCGCAGGCCCTGGGCCAATCCTTCGTGGATGACCTTGCGAAAGTCCTCGGGCGTCTCCTCATGAAGATACTGCGAGAGCGCCTGAATTGCCACGCCTCGACATGTGACATCGCTGTCCTTGACCGACTTGGCAAGCTGAGCGAGTTCCTCGAGATCGTCGATGCCGATCTGCCCCAGCGTCCAGACGGCGCCTCGGCGAACGGCGAGATTGCCGTCAGTCGATAGCTTGGCGACCGCCTGGAACATCGCCTTGCCGCCGCCTGCTTCGCGGGCCTTGACCTTGAGCGTGCTGAGCGCCTGGAGAGCGACCTGGCGAACCTTCGAGTCGCCGTCGGCCAGGCCTTTGCGCAGCGCGTGAATGTGAACTTCATCGAGGTCGTCCGCCTTGCTGGCGAGCGCCTGCAACATCGTGTGACGCACCTCCATGGTCCCGTCGGTCGCCGCCTTAACGAGATGCACCCATTGTTCTAGTCCGCTTTCGAGAAACGCCTTGGCGGCTGCGACGCGGATCGTGACGTCCTTGTCGTGCAGCGTCTGAACCATCAGCTGGAGCGCCAGCTCGTTCTCCACGCCGATCTTGGTCAGGACGGCGAACGCGGCGCGCTTCAGGGTCGGGGCCTGCTCCTTCGTAAGGATCTGAACCAACGCGGGGGTGATGTCGGCCGGAACTTCGGGAAGCGACTCGAGCCATTGCAAGATCGGCAAACGCGTCCCCGGCGTGCTGTCCTTGAGCGCGGCGACCAGCGCCGGGGTGATTTTGTCGGTGAATTTGCCGAGGGCGTCGGCGGCGGCGAAACGAACGTTGAAGTCTGCGTCGCTGAGCGCCTTGAGCAACGGCCCCGCCGCGGGGACGGCTTGTTCCTCGTAGGCGCTCAACGTCTTGGCGGCCTGTATTCGGTTCGACACGTACGTATCGCTGAGGTTCTTGATCAGGCCGGGGATCGCCTTGTCAGCCGCGTCGGGATTGCTCTCCAGGCCGGCCATGGCGTTGAAGCGAATGCGCGGATTGACGCTGCGCAGGTCGCCCGCAAATTCCGCCGCGGTCTTGACGGGCGCTTGCGACCAGACCGTAGTCGGCAGGAATAGCAGCGCCCAGACTACACGCGGCATGAGGGTTCCTCCAGATGTCGCTCATTGTAAGCGGCCCATGCCGAATTCGCAAGCACCCTGGAAGGCGCTTGAAACTGCCGGAGCGACGTGGGATAGTAAGAAACCGGGTGAAAATAAGGTCAGCAAAAGAATCGAGCCGCAGAGGACACAGAGAATGAAGGAAATACTCGGTGAACGTCGCGGAAGTCTGATTTGTTTCTCTGCGCCCTCTGTGTTTCGCTGTGGCTGATTCTTACGGCCGCGCCCGAAGCGAATCCAATACCTTCCTGGCAGGACCTCGTCATGAAACGTCTACTGGTGCTTTTTCTCTTTCTGACAACGTCTGCGTTCGCGCAGGACAAGGCGCCGAACCCGCGCGACGCCGTCAAGCAGAAGTTCGACGCAGCCGTTGAAATCCGCTTCGACCAGCCGTACGCGGGGAACATGAATCCGCGGCAGATGCTCGATGTGTATCTGCCGAAGAAGCGATCCAGCGATAAATCGTTGCCGGTGGTCGTCTTCATTCACGGCGGCGGCTGGAGCGGCGGCGATCGCGCCGGCTACGCGAGTCAGGCCGCCAAGCAGGCGAGTTCCGGCGACTACGCCGCGATCTCCGTCGGCTATCGGCTCTCGGGCGAAGCGAAATGGCCCGCGCAGATTCACGACGCCAAGGCGGCGATTCGGTGGGTTCGCGGCCACGCCAAGGAACTCGGTCTCGACGCCGATCGCATCGCCGTCATGGGAAGCTCGGCCGGCGGTCATCTCGTCTCGCTCCTGGGCCTCACGGCCGGAAATAAAGAACTCGAAGGCGACGTCGGGACGTTCGGTCAATTCAGCAGCAAAGTGACCTGCGTCATTAACCTGTGCGGCCCCTCGGATCTGACGGTTCCGCTGATGCAGGGGGATGCCGCCAAGAAAGACGATCCCGCCGTCACGGGACTTATCGGCGGCAGTCTGAAGGACAGGCTTGAGGTGGCGAAGCAGGCGTCGCCGCTCACGTACGTCACGAAGGACGCGGCGCCGTTCCTGACAGTGCACGGCACGAAGGATCTGCGCGTGAACTTCACGAGCGCCGTCAATCTCGACGCGGCGCTCAAAAAAGCCGGCGCGTCGTCGCTCTTGATCGCAGTGACCGACGGGGGCCATGGCATCGGCGGCGGGCCGGAGCTGGAACGGCGCGTGCAGCAGTTTATCGACTTGCACCTACGCGCCATTCCGGGCACGATTTCGACGGAGCCGATCCCGACGCAGGCGCCCAAGAAATGAATCGAGGTTTAGCCGCCGCGCCCTCGCGGCGCGGACAGACGCCGCCAGAAAAACGGATCCCCCGTCGGCACACGTCCGCGCCGCGAGGGCGCGGCGGTTAAACAACATTCCTACCGCACAATAGCCCGCAGTGAATGTACGTCGCCTCGGCCGCGCCCGCCGTCAATCCGGCCTCCGCGAGCCAGCCGCGGCGCTGTAGGCACGCCCTTTATTCCGCAGAACCGGCCGCGTGCGGCTTTAACTCGTGCGAGGCAAACAAGTTGGATCTTTAATACAATCCACAGGAAGGAGTCCGATCATGCGTCAGTTCCTGAGTTTGCTCGTTGTCGCGTCACTCGCGATGAAGACCACAGGACAAGAGCCGCTAGCTAAAAGCCAGATTGTCGCGGTAAGCGTATTCAAGAACGGCCTCGCGTTAATCCAGCAAGAAGTCCAGATTCCGGGAGCGGGGACGTATCGTCTCAATGACGCACCCGAACCCGTGCATGGTTCGTTCTGGATCAAAAGCAATTGCCAAGTTGAGTCGGCGCTGAAACTCCTGGAATTTGAAACCCCCAATGTAGTAAGCGGTTTGCAGGAGGAGTTGGCCGGCAAAGAAGTCGTGATTCACTTGAAGGCCGTCAACGCCGTCGTGTCCGGGACTGTTCTGCAGACGGCACGTAGCCCCTCCGGCTTCGTCGTGATGAAAACCGCGGCAGGCTCCAATTACATCAATCCGAGCGAGATCGCCTACATCGAAGTCAAGGGAGCCCTTCTGAAAGCAAAGGAGAGTACGGTCAAGCAGCTACGTCCTGTTCTGGTTTTGACTGTGGGCAAGACCGACATGAAGCCGCAACTCACGGTATCATATTTGACGCGAGGGGTGAGTTGGGCGCCGAGCTATCTGATAGAGATTGCGGACGGCAAGAACTTGACGATCGAGATGGCGGCTGCAATCCGAAATGAGCTTGCGGACATCCAGAATGCGGAGATCAAGCTGATGACGGGTATGCCGCCGATCCAGTTTGCGCACGTCGTTTCGCCGCTTGGACCTAAACAGAACATCGAGAAATTTCAGGAAGGAATAAAGTACGATCCATCTCCACTAGGCGATGGTTTGGACATGCACTTTGCCGCGATTGGCAAACGGAGCCTGAAGGCGGGAGAGTCTCTATCGCTTAGTATCGGCCGAGCAAAGATCGAATACGAGCGCGTGGTAGAGTGGAACGTAGCCAGCGACGAGAGCGGATCAATCGACGAAGACGCGTGGGATGTGCTCCATTTCAAAAACCCTTTCGCATTTCCGATGGCCACCGCTTCCGCGTTCGTGATGGACAAAGACCAATTCAAGAGTCAGCGCACCTGCTCGCACGCCTTGCCTGGAGAAGGATCGTCGTTACGCTTTGCGAGGTCGTTCGATATTCGCACGCGCGGTCAAGAGCGCGAAAACGAACTCAAGAAGCCCAACGACAAAGAAGCCAAGTCGGAACTCGTACGCATCGGAACGTACGAATACCGTCGGGCGACGATTGAAGGCGAGATGAAGGTGACCAACCAACGCCCGCAGGCGGGCAAGATTGTCGTGCGTCGCTCGCTGAGGGGCAAAGTTCTGGACACCGATGGCGAACCGAAAGTGCTGCCGCACGTAGAGGGCATGCGCTCGGTTAACCCATTTCACGAAATTGTTTGGACCGTCAACCTGGCTCCGGGCGAGGAGAAGACGCTACATTATCGCTACCAGGCGTTGATTCTTCAGACCAAAGCGATGTGGGCGGTCGGTTGGTAATCAATTGGCGATTGAGCCGCACAACAGCCCGCAGTGAATGTACGTCGCCTTGACCGCGCCCGCCGTCAATCCGGCCTCGGCGAGCCAGCCGCGATATTCCGCGGCGCTGTAAGCACGCCCTTCGGTCAGTGAAAAAAGGGCGGCCGAATACAACGCGATCGGCAACGGGCCGTCGAGGGCGTCGTTCAGAAACACGTCGTGGATCACGACCTGTCCGCCGGGTCTGAGCGCCGCCGCGGCGCGACTCAGGAGTTGCCGACATTCCGCGACGTCCCAGTCGTGCAGGATGTTCGAAAAGAGCACTACGTCCGCTTTCGGCCAATCGGTCTGGAACATGTCCCCCGCCAGCCAGTCGATCCGCTCCGCGAACGGCCCGGCGGCGTCTTGCGCCGCCTTCAAGACTTCCGCGCGATCGAGAAGTACGGCTCGCAGGCGGGGATTCTGCCGTAACAATTCGTACGAATAAATTCCAGATCCAGCGCCGACGTCGAGCAGCGTGCGTGCCGTGCCGACGTCCAAGTTCGCCGCCAGGAACGGCGCCACGTTGTTGGCGCGACCGGCGAGCGACAAGGTCAGGCGACGCGCCGACTCCTCGCGGTCCATCGCCGACGCGGTCCCTTCGCGGAAGATGAACGCCGTCCCCTCGGCGTGTTTGGGCTCGGCGCCGAACGGCCGGTTCGTGCGCAGACGCTCGACCATGCCGAGCACGCTGGGATTCTCGGCCGCGAGTCCCAGGTATCCCGAGACGTCAAACGGCGCGCCGGGCACGAGATGCTCACGCGCCAGCGGCGTCAGGCTTTCGCCCTGCAAGAGCCCCATCGCACGCAGCGCCGTAGTCAGCACGAGGAAGGGCCGAGATTCCAGACCGAGCTGGGATTGCAAATCGGGGATAGGGCCCTGGGCAAGGCGTTCGAAAATGCGGAAATGAGCGGCGGCGGCGACCAGCAACTCCGTGGCGTGCAGGCCGCGAAACAGCTCGAAGATCGGCGTCGGATCGGTGCTCGGGAAGCCGCGGCCCGTCACGACTTGATGCCCATCAATTTCTCGATCGTGCGCGTCAAGGGGCCCGGCGGCGTGTTGACGCCCCCCGCCGACTGCACCATCTCGAACGCCATGAGCGCGACCAGAAACATGATGGCCACGCATGGGATCATCACCAGGGTCGGCACGATCCCCCACGGCGCCGGCTCCACGAACTTCTCGACGAGCTGCGGTTCCGCGTCCTCCTGCTGGACCGCGAGTTCCTCCTGGGCAGCTTCGCCCTCGCCGTCGAGTTGATCGAAGCCCCCTTCGGCAAGCTCCTGGACGTCGCCGTCCATCGTCGACGGGTCTTCATCCAGAGCGATGACCTGCGAGGCGCTCTCGTCGTCGGCGGAGGCGTCGGTGTCGTCGAGGGCGATTTCGAATTCGGAACTCGACTCCTCGCCAGTCTGCTCATCCAGGGCGAGGATCTCGGAATCGGAATCGCCCGCCGCGGGGACTTCAAAATCGGAGTCGAAGATGTGCTCGCCCTGCGGCTTGACTTGATCTTCGGGCGCCAGCTGAGAGCTGCCGTCGTCGAGGGTGAGTTCGAATTCGCTGTCTTGTTCCCCGGCCCGGAGGCCGGTGTCGTCGGTGCTGAGTTCGAAGTCGGCGGGCTGTTGTAAGCTGGAATCGCCGGCGTAGAAGCTCTGGTCGCTGGGGAGGGATCCGAGGCCGGAGAGACCGGTGTCGAAGTTGTTTTCGTAGCTTTGGAGATCGTCGGCGGAGAGTTCCAGGGACATATCGCCCATATCGCCGCCGGTGAAGCTGTCGTTGCCGTTCGGTTCGGCGTCGGCGGGGATTTCAAGGCTGAAGTCGGCATCGGCGGAAAGTCCGGAGGCGCCGAGCTCGAAATCGCTAGAACCGTCGCTGTCGCTGCTGAGGCTGAAGTCGCTCGAGCCGTCCTCTTGCACGGAGTCGTCGCTGCCGAGGTCGACTTCGTTGGAGCCGTCCTCGGCAGGTTCGCCGGCATTCACGGGATAGTCGAAGTCGCTGGAGCCGTCGGCCGCGCCGCCGGGCGTGAGTTCGAAGTCGGTACTGCCGCCTTGCGAGTTTCCGGGGTTGAGGTCGAACTCGCTGGAACCGTGCGATTCGCTGGGATCGTTGTCGGCGATTTCGAAGGGGGAGGACGTTGGAAAGACGACGTTGGACTTGGCGCGGACCTTGGCGGCGGGCTTGCTGGGGAACTGGTCGGCCTGTTGACGCAGCTCTTCGTCGAGATTGATCTCTTCGGTCTGAATCATGCTCGCATCGGACGGGTTTTGCTGCTGGTGCCGTTCCAGGCGGACGTCGCTATCGCCGGCAGTGGAGGGGGGCAAGTCGCCCAGGGGGATCTCGTCGCTCGACGCCGGGATGCCGGGGCTATTGGCCATCGGCACCAGGCGCATGCCGCTGTCCTGCACTTGCGACCCGCCTGCGAGTTTGGAACGAGGTTTGATCGGCGGCGACGCGGGACTTCGGCCGGGAGGCACGGGCATGCCGGTTCGGCGTTTGGAAGCGGAATCGGGCCCCACGCGCACCTTGCTGTCGGGCTGCGTCGGCTGCATCTTCGAAACCGGCGTCCTGGGGGGCGGCGTCTTGGCGACGCTGAAACTCAGGTCGTCCCCTTCCGAAACAAGCCGAATTTCACTTTCGCTGCCAGGTTTCAGCTGACTTCGCCGCGGCGTGGAAGCGGGGGGCTTCACTTGACTCTTGCGCGAGGTCGACGATATTTTCGAAGGGGCCTCGCCCCCCAGATTGACGGCGTCGCCCAGCCCCAGATCGAAATCGAAGACTTCCGGCGCCGATTGCTTGCTTCGCCCCGATGATTTTGGCGCCCCGGCGTTGTCGTTGGGATCGGATTTCGGCCCCAGGCTGGAGCGCCGCGAGGCGCTTGAGCGAGGCGTGAGCCCGGTTCGAGCCCCGCTGCCTTCCGCGAGGGGAATGCCGCCTCCCAACACGAGTTCCGGCTCGCTGGATCCGCCTAGCTTACGTCCTAATTCGTAGACGTCTTCGGCGCGGTAGCGGTAGGTGCCGTTGTGGAAGAAGCCGCGCAGGTTGTGCTCCTCGGCTCGGTCGCGCATCTCCTCGGCGGAGAGGTTGAGGTGCTTGGCCGCTTCTTGCAGGGTGTAAAAACCTTGAACCATGAGGGCCGGCTCCGGAAAGGAATTGGCGGCAAGTGACAGGCCAATGAAGAGTTGGGGACGCCTGCGCGCCGCAACTCCCACACTCGATTCTAAATCGGACCCGGGGCTTTGCAAGGTCAACGTGTCTTTCGCCACGCGATTTTTCGGTACAATCGTAGCGGCTGTGCCAACATTATACTCTGGGAGCGAACATGACGTCACTTTTGGCGATTGCATTCAAGGAATGGTCCGCCATCTGCGCCGGCCTGGAACAGGGCAAACAGACGCTGCTTCTGCGGAAAGGGGGCATCGCGGAAGCGACTGACGAGTTTCAGGTGGAGCATCACGAGTTTTGGCTCTACCCGACGTTCATGCATCAGCAAGCGACAGGATTGAAACCGCAGTGGCAGGCGCTGTTGCCGACAGTACCGCCGACGCCGCAGACGGTTTGCCTCAGTCATTTCTGCCGGGTCGTTCGAACCGACTACGTCGAGGAGTTGGCGCCGCTCCTGGCACTGGGGGATTTGCACGGCTGGTCGGAGACGACGGTTCGGCAGCGTTACAACTACCGCCGGCCGGGATTGTTCGTGCTCACGGTGCGCGTCTACCAGGCCCAGGCGCCGACGACGCTCCTGGAAGATGCCGCATACCTGGGTTGCAAGAGTTGGGTACCGCTGCGCGAGCGGCTGTCGACGGAAGGCGCCGAGCCGGTGCTGGACGAGGAATCTTGGCGCCGGCTTTGCCCATTCGGTCGTCTCACGTAACGTGCCGTTGCCGCGGCGCGTTTGCGTGTTCAGGGGATGACCGGTAAAATTGGCGTAGCTACCGCGTCCAACTAATGCTGCAGAGGGAGTACCGCCATGTCCATCCCCACGATCCGGGAGTCGGCTTGCCCGAATCCGGCGGCGCTGCAGCGATTTTTAGACGACGAGTTGCCTGAGGCCGACGCGGCTCCCGTGCAGGAACACATCGACGCGTGCGCCAGTTGTCAGGAGGCGTTGGCGCGACTGCTCGGCGCCTTCCCCGATCCGCTCGATGCGCTGGCGCCGGCGCCACGGGGCTCCCTCTCGGAACAGGACACCATTCCCAATGCGTCGCTTGGCCCGCCGATCGAGGTGCCCGGTTACGAAGTGCTAGGCGAGTTGGGCCGAGGGGGCATGGGGGTCGTCTACCGCGCACGTGAACTGCGCCTGGATCGAATCGTGGCCATCAAGGTGCTCTTGTCGGGGCGACACTCGAGCCCGAAAGACCGCGCCCGCTTCGTCCATGAGGCCGAGGCCGTGGCGCAGCTCACGCACCCCCACATCGTCACGATTTACGAAGCTGGCCAGCATGGGGATTTACCTTACTTCGCCCTGGAGTTTGTCTCGGGAGGGAACCTTGCAGGCCTGCTCGCCGGCAAGCCGCTACCCCCCATGACTGCGGCCCGATTGGTCGAAGAAATCGCCCGCGGCATGCACTACGCGCACGAACGCGGCATCGTCCACCGCGACCTCAAGCCGGGCAACATTCTGCTCAAGAAGGAAGAGGCCGGCCGAGGAACCGAGGCGGGCGATTCGTACATCCCGAAGATCACCGACTTCGGTCTGGCCAAGAGTATGGATAGCAACGCCGGGCTGACGTCGACCGGCGCCATCTTCGGCACGCCTTCGTACATGGCTCCAGAACAGGCGGTCGGCGCGACGAGGGAAGTCGGCGCCGCGGCGGACGTGTATGCCCTCGGGGCCATCCTCTACGAATGCCTGACCGGTCGGCCCCCCTTCTACGCGCCGACCGCCACGGAAACGATCTTGCAAGTGCTGCAGACCGAGCCGGTACCGCCGTCGCGCTTGCAGCCGACCGTGCCGCGCGACCTGGAAACCATCTGCCTGAAGTGTCTGCAAAAGGCCGTCGGTAAACGGTACGCCAGCGCCCAGCAATTGGCGAAGGATCTGCGCCGTTTCCAGGCGGGCGAGCCGATCTGGGCGCGACCGGTCGGGCGCGTCGAGACCGCGATCAAGTGGTGCCGTCGCCATCCGTCGGTGGCGGCCTTGTCGGCGGCGCTGGTGCTCCTGCTCGTAGCCGCGGGGGCGCTAGTCGGCTGGCAATGGCGTGCGGCGGTGGCGACGTTGGCGGAATTGCGCGAGGAACAAAAGGCGCGGGCCAGGAGGCAAGTGGCGGCGTTGGGCGATGCGAGCGCCGCCAGCGTGCCCGCGATTCTCGAAGAACTCGAAGCCCATCGCGAGACCGTGGCTCCTCTCTTGGTCCAGGCGTACCAAACTGAAAAAAATCAAGGCCGGCGCATGCGCCTGGCGCTAGCGCTGCTACCTATCGACCCGGAAACCGTGCGCCGGCCGCTCATGGACTGGATGCTCCAGGTCGAGGATCCCGCCGAGGTGCTGTTGGTGCGCGACGCACTCCAGCGCTTCAGCGTGGAACTGGCCGGGCCGCTTTGGGACAAAGCGCTGGACGCAGCGACGTCCGCCGATACGCGTTTTCGCGCCCTGGTGGCTTTGGCCGCTTACGATCGGGACAACCTCAATTGGAAGCAATCGGGGCCCAAGGCAGTCGAGTATTTGCTGTGGAGCAATCCTCTCCATCGCACCTTGTGGACGGAGGCGCTAGGTTCTGTGGCCCAGTCGCTTCAGGAGCCTTTGGTCGAGGCCAGTTATTATCCGCTCAAGGTCGGCTCGAAATGGCACTACAAGACGGCGTCGAGCGAAAGACCGAAGGACGACCGTGTGACTGAAATCGTCAAGATCGAGAAAATCGATGGCCAACTGCTGGCTCGATTGGAAGCTACCGTCGGCGGCACCACGGTTGCAACCGAGCACCTGAGCAGCACCGCCAAAGGTATTTTCCGGCACCGGCACAACGGGCTCGACCTCTCGCCGCCTCTGTGTCTACTGAAATTCCCGATTGAGTTCGGCGCGCTTTGGGAGAGCGAAATGAAACTCGAGGACGGCTCGGTCGGCAAGATCCAGGCCCGCCTCGAAGCGGAGAAAATTGCGACCCCGGCGGGCGCCTTTGAAACAGTCCGGGTCGCCTTTTCGGTATTTAATTCCGCAAACCACTTGACGTATAGCACGACCTACTGGTTTGCCCCTGGAATCGGCCCGGTCAAGCAGTTGATTAATACCGATTCGGCGTATCAAGACATCGGACTCGCCGGGGTCAACGCCATCGTGATGATCGGCCTGCCGGCGGACTCTGGACCACTGATGGCGGCGAATTACGCCGCCATCATCGGCATTAATTCGCTGGTGCTGACAGTTCATAAGTTCGAAGAAGGAAAGTAATTTGTTACGCCCTGGCCATTGCAGGATTCGCTACGCTGTAGTGCCCGCAACGATCCACGACGCGCGATTTCCCGCCGGCTGCTCGACGAAACAAAAACACCCCGCGTCGCAAATCTGCGACGCGGGGTGCTCATCTTGAACGGTATTACTTGGTCACTTGATTCTTCAGTTCGGCTGGCAGCACGAAGAGAGCCTCAGGAATGTTCGCGTTGTGCACAACCTCATCGACCGTGATGAACATTTCCATGGCGCCGCCGGAAATCTTGCCTTCGTACGCATGGGTGATGCCGTCGACTTTGCGGAACTCGGTATTGGTCACCGTCTGAAGCACCTTCCCTTGCGGCGCGTCGAGGACGTCGCGTCGCACCATCAGGCCGGACTTCTGATCGAAGTGGTCGAGCCAAATCTCGTCGTGTTGATTGACCAGAAGAACCTTGTAGACGGCCTTCCCTTCGACCATGCCTTCGCCGACGAAGTCCGTTTTCTTGAACTGCTGACGCCAGTTGCCGACGCGGGTGAACATTTCGGCAAAGTCCGCGGCCTTCTTGAATGCCGCCTCGCGTTCGTCGCCCTGGAGAAGGCGCGAGCCGGTGATCGAGTCCGTGTGCCACGCCAGGTCGCCGTTCACGACCGTCTGCTCCGAGCCGACTCCCGCAAGCGCAACCTCGATGACCTGCTTCTTGGGGCCGGCGAAATGCACGGCCAACTCGATCTCCTTGTCCGCGACCTTGATCTTGGCTTTCATCACGAAGGTTTTGATCTTTTGGTTGGCGGCTTTGCCTCCCGCCGCCTCGGCTTCCCGGTCGAGGATCTCCGCCGCGGTCGGAGCTTTTTGCGGCGTCAGTTCCTTGGCTTCCAGGCGGGAACCGGTCAGCGAGAAGCCGACGACCAGGCACACGGTGACGATCGATTGGATGAGGATGCGTTTCATGTTCGTAACTCCAAAAAAGGTGGTGAAAACTTCGCTCGCAAGGTAGTACGCAGACTTTGGACAGCGACGGAAACTTTTATTAACGAGCCTTTTCGCTCGAGGGATTGCGGGGGTCTTCGGTGGCCGAGGGCGTCGATCGGTTGATGAGGCGGTAGATGCCGGCGACAACGAGGGCGGCGATGGCGCCGACGCAACCCGCGAAGGCGACGTTGACGGCGAAGACGCCCCATGCATTGTCCAGGCCGGGAAAAAGCACCGGCGCCGCATGACGAGCCAGCGGCACGCCGATGCCGACTGCCAATCCGGTGCACGCGGGAAAGCGCCAATCGTTCATGTTCGTTTCTCCAAAAAAAGTTGTGTGAAGTTCGCTCACCAGAAAGTACGCGGGGTTTGGACAGCGAACGGAACTTTTTCGGCAAGCGGATGCCGAGCAAACGAAAAAAGCCGCAAGCGACGGCTTGCGGCAACGGGAGAACTATTCTGCACGCGGTCGGGTGGGTTTATCCCAGGGGTTCGGAGTCCCTCACTCGCCGGGCTTACGAAGTTCACCTTGGCGAGCAACCTGGTCGGCACGATCCGACGCGACGTCGGGCTTGCGCCGGAAGTGCCGTACGACGCAGGTGAGGACGCCGGCGAACAATCCCACCAAAGCGCCGAGGCCCAGGTCGATGGTCATCGGGCCCCATTCCTCCTCCAGATTGGGGCAAATCGCTTTCACCAGGCTGATCAACGGAAGGCCGATGACGACGGCCAATCCGACCGGGAACAGCAGACTTTTCGTAAGGGCGATGTACCATTTTGTGAAGGCGGTCAACGTCATCGGTTCGGGTTGCTGGCTCATGGTAGGTCCTTTCGGTTTGGTAGTCGTCGGCGGTTCACTCGATCCGCTCACTAGAAAGTACGCAGGATTTGGACAGCAAAATGAAAAAAGCCGCAAGCACTACGCTTGCGGCGACTTCGGACGTCCGCGAATCAATCCTGCTTGCCGATCCAGGTCATGGCCGCATCCACGTCGGGATCGCTCCCCTGCAGCAGCGTCTGCTGGTTCAGCGTGACGACCTCGTCCGGCTGTACCCCATTCCCCTCCAGACGCTTCCCGCCGGTGGAAATATAGTCGGCGATCACGTACTGGAGACGGTCGCCGTTGGGTAAGCGGACGATGATCGAAGGGAGCGCAGCCCCTATCGTCGGCCTGCCGAACACCCGCGCCCGCTTCAGATCCTGCAGTCCGGCCGACAAGAACTCCGACGACGACATCGAGAACTCATCCACCAGGACGGCCAGCGGGCCTTCGTAGGTTGCCTGCCGGGGATTCAGGTACAGCGGGTTCTTGTGGGTGCGGCCGATCATGGTTCCCAACTTGAGGCCGGTCTCCTTCACGAACCACCCCCCCATGCCCTGCGTCATCGCGACCAAGCCGCCAGGATTGCCGCGCAGGTCGAGGATGAAACCCTTGGCGTTCACGTTCTTCTGGATGGTCTCGCCGAAGGCCTTCATGACGCGAACGGGGTCGGAGAAGCTGCTGAGCGAGACGTAGACGATGCCGTCTTCGAGCAGCTTCGACTCGAAGTGAACGTGCTCGGCAGGCAGCATCCCAGCCTTGACGCGGTTGCCGTGGGGCTTGGCGCGGGCAACAGAAAGCGTCGTTTCCTTGCCGGCGCCGTCGAGGAAGGTGAGGGCGAGCAGTTTACCTTCTTCGCCCAGCAGCCGATCTTGTACCGTCGCGGCCTGAGCGATGGGGGCCTTGGCCGGGTGGCTGACCGCCTTGCCGATGCGCTGGAGTCTGGGCGCCACGTCTTCGCCGTCGATCTTGCGAATGCGCCAGCCCGGCTTGACGCCCGCCTTCGCCGCCGGCAGTCCCGGGCTGACACGCACCACCATTGCCTCGCCGTTCACCATACGCACGTCGAAGCCGGGGATCGCCTCGTGATTGTCCCTGGAGGCGTCCTCGTATAGCGACGCCGGGATAATGGAGAGGTGCGAATGGCCCAGACGTTTGAGCATGTCGCGCATCACGTCTCGGACTTCGTCGGCATTCTCCGCCTGTTCGATCTTCGGCCGAAGCTCGGCGCGAACGGCCTGCCAATCGACGCCTCCCATCGTGGGATCGAAGTGATTCTCGCCCACCGTTTTCCACGCCATTTCGAACGAATCGATGTTCTGCTGCCGTTGTTCTTTCGACAACTTGGTAGCGACTGGAGGCTGTTTCCCTTCCGAAGCACACGCCGGGTTCGCCGCGGAACCGGCCGCACAGAGTAGGAATGCAACTGCGCTGAACAGGAGCTTTCGCATGATGCCCTCGGGAGTAAAAGTCTGGGGTGTCGAATCAGTTTTCGGAATCGACGCGATTCCGCTCACCAGAAGGTACGCTCGCTTTGGACAGCAGATGCGTTTTCAACCGCGGCGAGCGTGGTAGCGGTTTCCGCGCAAATCGTGTAGGATGGGAGCGTCATGTCCGCTTCGGGAGATCGCCATGGCCCTCGGTCCATTTCTTTCCTCCGGTGAAGTCAAACGCGTTCCGATGGTGGCGAGCGGACCATTTCACGAGGGTTATCGCGCAGCGCTCGCGCATATCCCGGACAGCGTCGGCGCCGCCGTCGTCGATTTGACCAATGGCCTGGCGACGTATGCGGGCTCTTTGGGACACGACGAGGACAAACACGTCTATAGCCTGGCGAAATTGGCCCCGATGTTGGCGGCGTTTCGCCTACGGGAGCGCTTGCGGAATCAATTCCGGAACGATCCCATCAAGAAGCCCGATGAGTTGATCGCCAAGATCCAGAAGACCTGGAAGAACGAGATCGCGATCGCGGTGCAGCAGCGCATCAAGTTTCCCGATTTCCCCAAGCTGCGAAACATCTTCGTATTTACCGGCCCGCCGTGGGAATTTCACTTTCGCGGCGAGATTGTCGCCGGCACCGCCGGCGCGGCCGCGAAGGAGGAAGCCGACTGGCAGGCCATGCAAAAACTCGAAGATGAAAAGTACGATCCGCGTCCGCACATGCTGACGATCCCAAAACAATTCATCACGCCGCTGCCGTTCATGCAGCGGCTGAAGCTCGGGATTCGCATGTCTGACAATATGGGCGCCGGCTCGATTGCCAGCGATATCGGCATGGCCTACATGTTTGGCGTGCTCGTCACCGAAGGTTTCTACGCCAATAACCGCGGGCTTTGGCTGAGCAACACCTACGGATACGACGGTACTAACATGGGGGTCGAGGGGGACGGAAGCCTCAAAAACTTGACCTCCGGAGCGACGGCCATTTCCGTCGCGGAGTACTTTACCAGGCTCTTTCACTCCAGAACGCTGATGGATCCCTACGGACTCAAGCAGATGGCGGAGTTACTCGTCGACAACGACGGCGCGGGCCATGGTTTCGGCACCGGGACGATCCTGCCGCGCCGATCGCGAGGCTCCTTCAGTCGCGTGACTCACAGTAAGATTGGCCTGGGAATCACCAAATCCGAGGCTGCACTCCTGGAGGGAAGTGTGGAAGTAATCAAGGGCTCCTTCAGAGCAGTGCGCTACATTGCCGTTTGTTTGCAGGCCACCCGCGACGAGATGACCTCCGTCTTTGAAGTGACGGACCGGTACGTCAAACAGCGATTTGAAGTCAGGTGATCGGGCTCGGGACGGCCAACTCAACTTGTCTCCGTTCGACGTCGATTATTCTGTACGCAGGCAAATGGATGCATCGGCATTTTCTTTCCGAGCCCGAAGCGTACACGACGATCTTCGCAAAAATCGTCGTTAACGCTTTCGGCTGGGAATTGCGACGGCTCATTTCTGCCCGCGGGCTGAAAAAACGTCGCCTTGTTCCCTTCCAGAAGGGCCGTGGATATTCGAGGGGTCCAGGGGATTGAATCGCATAATCTGGGGTAATTGGCGGGGCCCGGTTGCTCGTTGGGCGAAAATAAAATTCGCCCGATCTTGCTCAAAGCTCTTTTCGTCCTGGGGCGGGTTGTGTTAGATTGAAGTAGCTTCCCGCGTCTGCCCTCTTTGGGCAAAGTTAGGACGTCACCTTCATGGGCATCTACGACCGCGATTACTATCAGGAAAAAGGACGAGGCTATCTCGACGCCCTGGTCCCCGAAAGTAGCGTTTCGAAATGGCTCGTGGCCCTGTTTGTATTGATGTTCATCGTCCAGCTCGCCACGCTCCCGCTGGAAGCCTCCATCAGTCCGGTGACGACCGCGTTGGCGCTCGTCCCCAGTCTGGTGCTCGAGGGCGAAGTTTGGCGACCCTTCACGTTTTGGCTGACCATCGACTTCGGCTGGTGGGCGTTTCTCTTCTTTCTGATTTACTTGTGGGTCTTCGGCTCCGACGTCGAGCAAATTCACGGCGGCAAGGAGTTCCTGTTCTACTTCATCGCGGCGGCCTGGTTCGGCGGCGCCGCCGGGTTCCTGTGGGCCTGGAGCTTTGGCCTGGAGAGCGTCGTCATCGTCGGGCCCGCCGGCGCCATGTCCGCGCTCATGTTCCTGATCGCCTGGCATTTCCCGACCCGGCAAATCAACCTTTTCGGCGTGCTGCCAATCCCAATCTGGATCTTCGCGCTGTTGCCGCTCTTGAACGATGCGTACGGCATGTATGCGGGCAATCGCTCTTCCAGCCCGCGCGTGATCGTGCACCTGGCCGACATCGGTTTCTCCTGGCTCTACTTCACGCAGAACTGGCGACTCTCGAGTTTCGCTTCTTTCCAGGATTGGCGCCGGCGACGCACGCGGAGTCAGTTGAGGCTCTACGCTGCTCCGTCTCCCACCGAAGAGCCTGTGAGCGTCGCCGCCTCGTCGTATCCGGAGATGGACGAACACTTCGAAGCCAAGGTCGACGCCGTGCTCGACAAGGTGTCGCGCTCGGGGCAGTCCAGCCTCACGGAAAAGGAACGCCAAATTTTGCTAAAGGCGAGCGAGATCTATCGCCGCCGACGCTTGTAAAGGATTCCCTCATGCCGATGTACGAATATGCTTGTAAGAAATGCGACCACGCCTTCGAGGCGCTGGTGTTCTCAGGCGACAAGGTCGAATGCCCCGAGTGCCAGAGCCTGAAGGTCGAGAAACTGCTCAGCCTGCCGGGAATGCCGGTCGTTGCGGCGAGTTCGTCCTCGTGCGGCGACATGAGCCTGCCGCCGTGCGGTGCGCCGTACTGCCAGCGGACCGGAAAGTAGGCGGCGATGCGGATTGCAGACCGCGTCTTTCTGATCACCGGCGGCAGCTCCGGACTCGGCGCTGCATGCGGCAGACACCTCGCCGGGCTCGGCGCCAAGATCGTCCTCGCTGACGTCAATCCCGCGGTCGATGCGCCGGCCGACGCCCTTTTCGTTGCCGCCGATGTCACTCAAGAAGTCAGCGTGCAGGCTACGCTCGACGCCGCCCTCGCCAAGTTCGGCCGAGTCGACGCCGTCGTGCAATGTGCGGGAGTCGTCCATGCCGAGAAGGTGCTGGGCCGATCGGGAGCGCACGATTTGCAGACGTTCACGCGGGTGCTGACGATCAACGTGATCGGCACCTTCAATGTGATGCGTTTGTCGGCCGGAGTTTTAGCGAGGAACGAGCCAGGCGAGGACGGCGAGCGCGGCGTCATCGTCAACACGTCGTCGGTGGCGGCGTTCGAGGGCCAGATCGGCCAGGCGGCGTACGCCGCGTCGAAGGGGGCCGTCGCCAGCATGACGCTTCCCATCGCCCGCGAACTGGCGAGCAAAGGCATCCGCGTGGCGGCGATTGCGCCGGGCATTTTCGACACGCCCATGCTGCAGGGGATGCCGGAGCCGGTGCGGAAATCGCTGGGCGAGCAGGTGCCGTTTCCGTCGCGGTTGGGTCAGCCCGAGGAGTTCGCGTCGCTGGTGCAGCACATCTGCGAGAACCGCATGCTCAACGGCTGCGTGATTCGCCTGGACGGCGCCATTCGCATGTCGGCGAAGTGAAAGATCATCCACGAAAGCCCAGGGATGTCTATCCCTGGGGAAGCGCCCGGAAACGCGTGAATTGGATGCTGATCCCGGCGCGTCCCCAGGGATAGACATCCCTGGGCTTTCTTCACGCTTCTAAATCTTGCACGATGTCCACGATCTGCGCGCCAAGGTGGGGCCACGAGAAATCCCGCAGATATGCCAATCGGGCTTCCCTTTGCGTCCCGGCATCGTTTCCCGCGCGCACGATCGCTTCTGCGAAACTCGCCCCGCCGCTTCCGAACTGCGCCCACCCAGTCATCCCCGCGCGCAAGCCCCCCGCGTCCGTGGCGGCGATGCCCAGGCCCGCGGCCAGATATTCGTAAAACTTCAACGGCCGTTCCATCATCTCGATCAAGCGGTCCCCGGAGCGGAACGGGATCAGCCCGACCTGATATCGGCTCAGCAAGCTCGGCAACTCCGCATACGCCACGGCGCCCTGGAAACGCAGCCCGGGAAACTGGCGTCGTAGCCCTTCGCCGCCGGGGCCGAAGATGTCGAGGCGCCAATCGGGCAGCCGTCGCGCCGCCTCGGCGAGCAACTCCCAATCGACCCAGCGCTCGAGGGAGCCGACGAAGATCGCCGAACGCGGCTCAGGCCGATACGCGCTGAGGGCAAAGCGTTCGACGTCGACGCCGTTGGGGATCATGCGCTGCGTCTGCTCCGGTCGGCGCCGCTGGAGCCAGTCGAACAACGGTTGCGACGCGGCCCAGACCTGGGCGTATCGGCCCCCATCGAGGTTCTGCAGCAAGCGCTCTCTTAGATAGGGTGAAGCGGCCGTGAATCCCTCCGGATGATCGCTCAGGCGCAAGACGAACGCTTTTGAGCGAAGGTGTTCCATAAGCGGAAACGACATCGAGACGTCGTGAATGCAAAGATCGAAAGGCGTGCGTTTGAGCCGAGCCGGCAGCCAGGCGCCGTACCAGTCGACCTGGCGCGGCGTGCGCCAAAACGCGGGATGGACGGGGAACGGCGCCCGGGGGAAGTGTTCGAGGAGCCGGGGCTCGACTTCGCGCGTCATGGGCCGATCGAGCCAGGCCCGGCGAAATCTCGGCCAACGGCCAAGGACGTCCAACGGCGACGACGGATGCCCGAAGTAGTGGACATCGTACCCTGCACGAGCCAGGATCTGGGCCAGGAACTGCGTGCCAACACGGGCGCCCGGATGGAAAAAACTCCACGACGAGATGACCGCGATGCGTTTCATGAAATAGGAATATGGCTCTCGGCGGTCGGCGGCACGTGATGCGCGTCATTCGAAGCCTGGAGCAACTCCGGTTTGACCTTTGCGAGAAAGCCGACGGTGAAGCCAACGAGGATCCCTTCCAGGCCCGCCAGCGGCACGTGGATCGCCAGCCAAACCAGCACCGGTCCGCGAAACATCGCGCCCGATCCCAGCAAGACGCAGGCGCTCAGGCCGACCGTCGCCAGGACGGTCATCTGACCCAGGAGCAATCCCAGGGGGAACTCCGGCGCGTTCTCCAGGCGTCGCTCCAACCATGCCAGCACCGCCGCGGCAGCGATCACGACGCCCAGTGTCAGCGGGTGGAAAGTGATGGCGACGGCCGGGACCAGGTCGATTTCCGTCCACGAATCCCAGCGGTTCAGCAACAGCAGGCTAACGCAGAGCACCATGCTGAGGAGCCAAAACGCAGCGCTGAATGCGACCAGTCCGCCGCGAGCCCATGGATGCTTGAGCCAGGCGACCCGGTGCAGTCCGCGGAAAAGCAGACCGAAGCACAGGGCGGGCAGCGCGAGCAGGCAGGTATTGAGGCCGAGCGTGGTGAAGCCGCCGTGCTGGAGAAAGACGGCCTGCAGCAGCAATCCGACGAAAATCGCTGCCCCCGCACGCCAGCCCAGGAGCACGCCGACGAGGCCGTTGAGCAGCAGATGGACGCTGGTGGGGGGAATCTTGACGTGGATGGTGCTGGCGATGAAAAACCCAGCGGTGAGCAGGGCGAGTCGCGGCAATTCGTCGTCGCGCAATTTGTAGACGCCCAAAGCGAGCAGACCGATGGCGACGGCCAGCGCCAGCGCCAGCACCGCCGACTCCTGGTAGCTCGCTTGTAACAGACCGTCGCTCAGGTGGATCGCCCAGATCATGCGTCGTCCCGGTAACACGTTCTCCAGGATTATGTTACTGAGACGAAAGCTTGTTTCGCAAGAATTTCGGGCAGACGAAGCGTCCGCCCTGCCCAAAGGGCTGGTCCAGGGTGAGCGGACGCTTCGTCTGCCCGAAATTTTCGCTCGGAGCCGCGGCCCCCCAGAAAAATAAGCTACAGTTCCCCAAGATCCCGTCCCCCCTCGCGTACCCCGAAAGGCTCGTCCATGGTCACTGCCAGCAGCAAAAGCGTCGCGCTCGATTGGGAATCGACGATGCCGGAGGCGCCCTCCTCGCCCGATAGCCTGAAGGAGACCGGCCTCTCTCTCTCCTTTCTCAACGACCTCACGCTACGCACGCTCTACTCCAAGGGCGCCTTGCTCGGCCTCGATATGTCGCGCCTCATGTGCCTGCCGTTCAAGGTCGTCGAGGAATGCCTCAAATTCCTCAAGGACGAAAAGTGCATCGAAATCTCCGGCGGCGATCTCATCGGCCGAGTCAGCTACCGCTTCAACCTGACGGAACTGGGCCGAAAGCGAGCCCAGGAATCGATGAAGCAGTGTCAATACATCGGCCCCGCGCCCGTGCCGATCGAAGATTACGTCGAACAGACGTATCGCCAGGCGGTCACCGGCATCAACTGCACGCCCGAACCGCTGCGGTCGGCATTTTCGCATCTCATTATTAAAGAAGAACTTTTCAACGCGCTCGGCCCTGCCATCGTTTCGGGTCGCTCGGTCTTCATCTACGGCCCTCCGGGGAACGGCAAGACGGCGATTGCCCGCTCCATCGGCGAGTTCATGAACAACGCCGGCGGCGAGATCTACGTCCCCTACGCCTTCTACGCCGAGGGGAGCATCATTACTCTCTTCGATCAGGCCGTGCACACCAAGGTCGAAAACGAAGGTTCCGACCGCCTCGAAGACAACGAAGCCACCATTCGCCGATTGCTTAATGCCGGCACCATCGACGCCCGCTGGGTCCGCATCCGCCGACCCGTCATCGTCACCGGCGGCGAACTCAACCTCGATATGCTCGATCTACGCTACAACGCCGTCGCCAACTTCTACCAGGCCCCGCTGCACATCAAAGCCAACGGCGGCGTCTTCCTCATCGACGACTTCGGCCGACAGCTCTGCTCCCCCAAGGAACTGCTCAATCGCTGGATTCTGCCGCTCGAAGATCGCCATGATTTCCTCACGGTCGCCTCGGGCAAGAAGTTCCAGGTGCCGTTCGAGCAGCTGATCATTTTCTCGACGAACCTGGATCCGAAGGATCTGGTCGACGACGCGTTCTTGCGACGTATTCGGCACAAGGTCGGCATCGAGGCGCCGACGCGCGACGTGTACGATCGGATCTTCAACAGCGTCTGCAAACGCCTGGGGATGAGTCCGTGCAAGGAGGCAGTCGATTTCCTGTACGAGAAGTATTACAACAAGGGCCGCTGTCCGCGGGCGAGCGATTGTCGAGATTTACTGGAGATTGTGCAATCGATTTGCCGATTTAGGAGACAACCGGTTCATCTGACGCGCGATTTGATGGTGGAGTCAGCGACCAGTTTTATCTCGGAATTTTAAGGCAAGAAGAAGAAGTAAACGGCGGGGACTTGCGGGTATGGGGCCTGCAAGTCCCTCCTTCGTTCTGGGGACGGAGGAAGGTTGCCTGGATTAGCCAGGTCTCGCGGGGCGCCTCTTCTTCGCAGACGCCAAGGCAATCACATGGATGTGCGAAGTTCCCTATTCTTAGGGGCAGTGTTGCTCAGCTGCACTTCGGGCTGCTTCAGGGATTTCCTCAACAAATCCGACCCGATCACGCCTCCAACTCCGCCTGCGTTCACGCGCGTCGACGAAAAACCCGCGTTGCCGCAAAATGCGCCCGCGCCCATGTCGACGCCGCTTCCTACCTCGGCGCAGACGACCTCACTCTTGGGCGCCGCCCCCGCCGTCGGCGCTTCGCAGATTCGCGAAGTGACGCCGAAATCGGGGCCCGAGCGCGAATTCAAGACCAAGACGATTTTGACCTTCGCCCGCAGTAAGGAATCCGAAGGCAACATCACCAAGGACCCGCAAGAGCGAATCAAACATTTCGACGCCGCCCGCGGCGACTTTCAGACCATCTTGAGCCGCGAACCCAAACATCGCGAAGCCCTGCTGGGCTTGGCCCGCTGCTATAATAAGCTCCGCGACTTCGACCGCGCCAACGACACGTACGCCAAGGGCCTGGCGCTCTACCCCAAGGACGCGGACTTCTGGTTCGAGAAGGGGATGATGCTCAAGGATCGCCGAATGTTCGCCGAGGCCGCCCAGTCGATGGACGAGGCGCACAAGTTGCAACCCGAGAATCGCGACGTGATGCGCTGCCTGGGCTACACGCTCGGCCTCGCCGGGCGCATGGAAGAATGCTATAAGATGCTCGAACGCTCGGTCGGCTCGGCCCAGGCGCACTTCCGCGTGGCTCAGTTTTACGAGATGCAGAATCAACACACCCTCTCCCGCCGGCACTGTCTGGTCGCTATGCAGGAGCAGCCGAACATCCCGGGCGCCCAGGAATTGCTCGTACGCTTGGGGCAGCCGGTCGGCCCGGCGACGACGGCGGGATTTCAGCCAGTTCAGTAGCACAAACGAAAACACCCGCGAGGTGATCGCGGGTGTTTTCGTTGACCGAAGTCGCAGGAGCGTTTACTTGTGGGCCTTGTGGCAGGCGGCGCAATTGGCGGCGGCTTTCCACAGCGTCGGGTCGCCCGCCTTGGCGGCAGCGACCAGCGCTTCGGCCTTGGCTTTGAATTCCGCCTGGTCGCCCTTGTTGGGCGCATTGCTCACCATCGCGGTCACGTGTTCCAGAACCATCTTCTTTTCTTCCGCGGTGGCCGAGCCCGAGAGCAACTTCTTCTGAAGGGCCGCATCCTTCATGACCTTGGCCATGATTTGCTTGTTGGTAATCTTCTTTTCGCCGCCCGTGCTCGTGTTCAGAGCCAGCACCATGGCCACCATGGCGAACGCGCCGCCGATCAAATACTTCATAGATTCCCACCTTAATTTATCGTCTTCCCACAGGGAGAGGACGGCTCCCTCTCTGTCCGAAAAAGCGACCTTCGCCTTTTCCCAGAAAGGGTTCGTGCCGAAAACTACATGCTCGTCGCCACGTCAAAGCGACCGCTGCCATACCCATGGACGAAGGTTTCTTGCCAGATATTCGATCTTTCGCGGAGAAACCCTGGGCGGGACTCACGATCCTCGTGAGCGTTCAAAAGGCAACTTGGAAAGTTTAGGACGCTTCCATAAAACTTACCCGCGGCCTAACATACGCGACCGCCTAACGGATGTCAACACTCTCCCCGCGAGTTTCATACGCCCTTCGCACGTTCGTGCCAGGATTCAACCGCTATGCTCTATCTCTTGAGGAAATTCAGTCTCCTCATCGTCGTGCTGATGATCGGCGTACTCGCCGTCGTCACGCTCTTCTTCTCCGGCACGCCCGACCGCCTCAACTTCGTGGTTCTGCTTGCGGTCGCCGCCGGCGCCATGTTCTTGTTCTTCGGCTGGGCCTTTCACGACACGCAAAAGGCCGCCCACGAAATCGACGTCGAAAAACGCCGGCTCACCCACCACACCGACAAGGCCCTCTCCCGCGCCGACGCCGCCGAGCATGGCGTGCCGATCGAAATCGCCCGCCTGGAAGACGCCCTCGACCAAGACGACATGCTCACCGCGCTCGACCTCCTGGGCGGTCCGCCGCGCGAAGACGTCAAGGAAGACGCCCAACGCTCCCTCGACGTCTTCGACGACCCGCTGCGCCATCGCTCGCTTCAGTACCTGTTACGTCATTATCCCGATCAAGTCGACGTGAACAAGTACCTGCATGACGTCGACGCCAACGTCCGCTTTCAGGCCGCGAGCCACCTGGGCCGGCACGACCCTGAACGCGCGTTGCCGATCTTGCTCGATCTGCTCGAGACGTTGCCGGGCGATCCCGAGTTGCGCGAATTGCTGGAAACGTTGATCGCGAATCAGCAGAGCGAGGCGATGCTCGCCAATCTGGAACGCCGCCACGCGGCCACAGGCCAGGCGCACTCGGCCTACCTCGATCTCGCGGGGCCGTTGCAAGAACGCCTGATCCAGGAACGATTGCAAACGCTGTGACCGCAAATAAAATTGCCGTGTCGATGAACCAAAAAACTAACCACAGAGCCACAGAGATCACAGAGAAGAAGAGAAAGAAATACGGGGCGAGTGCGGTGCGCATTTTACCTCCGTTATTTCGCAACGCATTTTCTCTGTGTCCTCGGTGTCTCTGTGGTTAGTTCTTTCGTACATTCCATGCAGCTGCGAACGAGGGGAATCCGATCATGCTCACGATCTCGAAAATGGCCAGCGAAGTCCAGGCGTCCGCGACCCTCGCCGCCGGCGCCAAGGCGCGCAAGCTCCGCGGCGAAGGCAAAACCATCTACGACTTCAGCCTCGGCGAACCCGATTACAACACCCCGGCGCACATCATCGCCGCCGGGCACAAGGCCATGCTCGACGGCCATACGCACTACACCCCCGCCGGCGGTCTCGCCGAACTCAAAGCGTGCATCGCCCGCTGGTACAAGCGAACCTACCAGCTCGACGTGACTGCCGACCAGGTCATCGTCTCCAACGGCGCCAAGCATTCGATCCACAACGTCCTCGCCGTCCTCGTCGGGCCTGGCGATGAAGTTCTCATCCCGGCCCCTTATTGGGTGAGCTACTCCGACCTCGTGCAAATGACCGGCGCCAGGTACAAACTCATCGAGACCACCGAGGAGAACGGCTTCAAGATGACGGCCGACCAGCTGCGGCGCGAAATCACGCCCGACTCAAAACTCCTCATGCTCAACTCGCCGAGCAACCCGACCGGCTCCGTCTACACCCGCGCCGAACTCGAAGCCCTCGCGGACGTCTGCCTCGAGGCGCAGCTCCCCGTGCTCAGCGACGAGATTTATGAGCAACTAATCTACGGGTCCGCGACGGCGACCTGTTTCGCGACGCTTCGGCCGGGCCTCGCCGACCTGACGCTGACCGTTTCCGGCGTGAGCAAGACATACGCGATGACAGGTTGGCGGCTCGGTTGGACGGTCGGCCCCGCGCACGTTATCAAGGCGATCGACAAGGTGCAAAGTCAAGAAACCAGCTGTCCGTCGAGCATCAGCCAGCTCGCCGCCATCGCCGCCCTGGACGGCGATCAGCAGTGCGTGTCGGAGATGCGCAAGGAGTTCGCCGCTCGCCGCGACCTCGTCTACAAGCGCCTGACAGAGTTGCCGGGGATTCGCTGTCCCTTTCCGGAAGGGGCGTTCTACTGCTTCTTCAACGTATCGTCGTATTTTGGGAAAGAGTTGGCAGGCCGGCGGATCGAAAATTCGCTCGACTTCTGCAACGTGGCGCTAGAAGTGGCCCACGTCAACCTCGTGCAAGGCTCCGCGTTCGGCGCCGAGGGCTACGCGCGCCTCTCGTTCGCAACCAGCCGTGAAGTCCTCAACAAGGGACTCGATCGCCTCGCAATGTTATTGCGCGGCGAGTTGAAGTAGCAGACGAAAGCCCAGGGACGGCGTCCCTGGGGAAGCGCCCGTGTGCGCCTCCCCAGGGAAAGCCTTCCCTGGGCTTTCGGCTAATTCTGTTCCGGCCCCGCCTGCTCGAAGGCTCCGCGCATCTGGTACCATAAATCGAGCTGTAGATCGACGAAGCTCCCCTGAATGCCTCGTTCCAGCAGCTTGCGGTAAGCGATGTCGGTGACTCGTGCGATCAGCTCATCTTGCGTGGGAAGGGAATAAAGCGCTGCGACCATCGTGAAACTCCAGTAAACTCGTGCGACAAGAATGCGAGCGAACCTGCCCGGAAAAGAGGACGTCTCCTTCCGGGCCTGGGACAGGTACACGACACCCAATAGCGGCTCATAGGTTCATCCCTTTCCGGAATGTTGATAGACGTAGCCTTGTTTGCGGATGGTCCGCACCCGTTCGCCGGCGGGGCCCAGCTTTTCGCGGAGATGTCGAATGTGCACGTCAATGGTGCGTGGCAACACCTTGACGCCCGGCATAATCTCGGCGATCAGTTCTTGCCGGGTGTAGATTCGGCCCGGCTGGCGACTGAGGACGGTGAGAATCTTCCGTTCCGTCTCGGTCAGATGAAATGCGAGGTTCGCGTCCATGAAAGACCATGATCAAGAGTACGATGCGTCAACTCTAGTATTATGATCGTCTTGATAATGTTTGTCAATGAGGGAATCGCTGAAAAGTTTGGTTCTTAACATTCGGGATCAGATTTGGTAAAAGACGATCCCGGAGTCGCCGGACTGTTTCAGGACGTCGCTGAGGCTGATTTCGTCGAGGAGTTTCTGTTCGGCGTCCTGGATTTTTTCCCAAAGTCCTTTGAGCATATTGACTACCGGCGATTCGTTCAGGCCGGACAGGGCCCATGTCGCCGTCGGGGGACCGTCGATGGCAGTGACCACTTCGGCGAGCGAGATCTTTTCCGGAGCGCGGGCCAGCATGTACCCCCCCGCGGCGCCTCGGCTGCTCGTAACCATGGAGGATCCCTTGAGTTGCAAGAAGATCTGCATCAGAAATGCCTGGGAAATGCCGTAACTTTCGGCGATGAGCTTGATGCTGGTGGGGGATTTCTCTTGATGGCGGCTGGCGAGCTCCACCATGGCCACGCAGGCATATTCCGCTTTCGCCGAGATTCGCATGAACTGCTCCGTTTTTCTCAATTATGATCTTGCCGCAGCCGATATACATTACTAAGTTGATAATCGTTGTCAAAGTTCGACCGACGAATGGTGAGCGTTCCGGTCTATTTTATCAATTTAGTCCTGTTGCGAGAGACCGACCATGTTTCGATCTATCCTGACGGCCGGCGTGCTGACGATTTTGGGAAGTGTGGTCGGTTGCAGCCCCAAGACATCGGAACACGAGCTACTTAATGTCTCGTACGATCCGACGCGTGAACTCTATGCAGCCATCAACCCGGCGTTCGTCAAGGATCAAGCTTCCAAGGGCAAGCAGGTAAGCGTGAACACCGTGCACGGCGGTTCGGGCGCCCAGGCCGGGTCGGTCATCAACGGCCAGAAGGCGGACGTGGTCACGCTCGCACTCGGCGGAGACATCGACGCCATCGCCAGAACGGGGATCATTAACCCAGACTGGCAGAAGCGGCTTGAGTCGAATTCCTCCCCCTACACGTCGACCATCGTATTCGTGGTTCGCGACGGCAATCCTAAAAATATCAGGGACTGGGACGACCTGGTGCGCGACGACGTCAAGGTCATCACTCCCGACCCCAAAACTTCCGGCGGCGCCCGCTGGAACTTCCTCGCCGCCTGGGGCTACGTGACTCTTCATAAGAAAAAGGGCGACAACGAGGCAACGGAGTTCGTGACCCGGCTCTATCAGAACGTCCTCAAGCTCGACACCGGGGCGCGCGGGTCCACGGATACGTTCATCAAGGGGAAGCAGGGGGACGTGTTCCTCTCTTGGGAAAACGAGGCGTTTCTGGTAAAGAAGCTCTCGAAGGAGAAATTGCAGATCGTGTATCCCTCGGTGAGCATCTTGGCCGAGCCGCCAGTCGCGGTGGTCGATCGGGTGGTCGACGAGAAAAAGACGCGAGCGCTGGCCGAGGCGTATCTGCAATTCCTGTACACAGACGCGGCCCAGGAGATCATCGCGGCTCATGGCTATCGGCCTATCAACGCGGAGATTCGCAAGAAGCACGCCAAGGCCGAAGCGGATATTCCGCTCTTCACGCTCAAAGACGTGGTCGGGAGTTGGGATCAGGCGAACGAAAGGTTCTTCGCCGATCGTGCGATTTTCGATCAGATTTACCGCAAAAAGGGAAGTTGAACATGGGGGCTAAGGTCTACAGGGCGCTGCCGGGCTTTCGCTTGTCGCTCGGCTTCGCCCTAATGTACATGAGCCTGCTCGTGCTCATCCCGCTCGCGGGCTGCGTCATCAAGGCGTCGTCCATGACCTGGGACGACTTTTGGATCACGGTGACCGACGAACATGCGGTGGCGGCGTACAAACTTAGTTTCAGCGTGGCCCTGATCGCGGGACTCATCAACGCCGTCTTCGGCCTGCTGGCGGCGTGGGTGCTGGTGCGTTACGATTTTCCCGGTCGAAAACTGCTCGACGGCCTCGTCGATCTGCCGCTGGCGCTGCCGACGGCGGTCGCGGGACTCACCTTTCGCACGCTCTTTATCAGCGACGGCTGGTACGGCAAATACCTCGGGTTTCTGGAGCCCGAGGGGTCGGTCGGCCACTGGTTCGGCCCACACGGCTGGTTCGGCCGAAACGTCGCCACGCTCGACGTCCGCGCCCACGACGGCCCTTTCGCGATCGTGCTGGTGCTGGTCTTCGTCGGCATTCCGTTCGTGATCCGCTCGCTGCAGCCGGTGCTCGCGGAATTTGAAGCCGAACTAGAGGAGGCGGCAGCGATCCTCGGCGCCTCGCGCTGGCAGACGTTTCGCCATGTGATCTTGCCTGCGTTGCTCCCCGCCTGGCTCACCGGCTTTGCCCTCGCCTATGCCCGCGGTCTGGGCGAGTACGGCTCGGTCATCTTTGTCGCCAGCAATATCCCTGGCGAAACGCAGATCCCGCCGCTCATCATCGTCAAGCAACTCCAGCAATTTAAATACGAACAGGCCGCGGCGATCGCCATCGTCCTGCTCTTCTTCTCGCTGCTCACGCTCCTCTTCATCAACCTCCTGGAACGCTGGAGTCGGCGTTACGATCCGGCTCGATAAGGAATTCGCATGCTTTCCAACCATGCCGCCAATCAGCGCATCATCCGCAAAGATCCGCTGCTCTTGCGCGCCCTCCTGATCGGCTTCACATTCCTCTTCCTGGGATTTATGGTCGTGGGACCAACGCTGAACGTTCTCTATCAGGCGTTCTATTTGGGCTGGGACGTCTTCGCGGCCGCCCTCATGCGGCCTGACGTCCACTCGGCTTTCCGCGTAACGCTCATCGCCGCGTTCTTCGCCGTCGCGTTCAACATGACCTTCGGCCTCGCCGCCGCCTGGGCGATCGCCCGCTTTCACTTTCGCGGCAAAGCCTTGCTCACCGCGCTCATCGATCTTCCGTTCTCCGTCTCGCCGATCATTGCCGGGCTCATCTTCGTTCTGCTGTTCGGCACCTACGGCTATTTCGGCCCGTTCCTGAAAGACACCCTGGGATTGCAGATCATCTTCGCCTTGCCCGGGATCATCCTCGCGACCATGTTCGTCACCTTCCCCTTCGTCGCGCGGGAATTGATTCCCGTCATGGAAGCGCTCGGCCCGGAAGAAGAGGAAGCGTCGCGCACGCTGGGCGCCAGCGCCTGGCAAATGTTCTGGTACATCACGCTCCCCAATATCAAGTGGGGACTTCTGTACGGCGTGCTCCTGTGCAACGCCCGCGCAGTAGGCGAGTTCGGCGCTGTCAACGTCGTCTCCGGTCGCATTCCCGGCAAGACCGAAACGCTGCCGGTGTCGATCGAACGCATCTACGAGGGGCTCAGCGAAGAGGCGGCGGCCAGCGCCTTCGCCGTCGCCACCTTGCTCGTGGCGATGGCGCTCGTGACGCTGGTTCTCAAAACCTTCCTCGAATGGAAAACCCTGAACGATCTCAAGGCCAGCCAAAAAGAGGCGGCAAAGGACGCGGCATGAGCATCACCATTCGCAACGTCAACAAACAGTTCGGCAACCACACGGCCCTCGCCGACATCAACCTCGACATCCCCAGCGGCAGCCTCGTCGCACTTCTCGGCCCGTCGGGTTCCGGCAAGACCACGCTCCTGCGCATCATCGCCGGCCTGGAGTCCGCCGACACTGGAACCGTCGCGCTGGGCGAGGAAGACGCCAGCCTCCTCGCCATCCGCGACCGCAACATCGGCTTCGTCTTTCAGCACTACGCGCTTTTCCGCCACATGACGGTGGCCGACAATATCGGTTTCGCCCTCAAAATGCGCGGCGCCCCCAAGCAGGAGATCCGCGCCCGCGTGGGCGAACTCCTCAAGCTCATCCAACTCGACAGTATCGGCGACCGCTTCCCCTCGCAGCTTTCCGGCGGCCAGCGCCAGCGCGTTGCCCTGGCGCGAGCGTTGGCGTCGCGGCCCAAGGTGCTCTTGCTCGACGAACCCTTCGGCGCCCTCGACGCCAAGGTCCGCAAGGAGCTGCGCGATTGGCTGCGCCGGCTCCATCACGAGATCCACGTCACCAGCGTCTTCGTGACGCACGACCAGGAGGAGGCGCTGGAACTCGCCGACCAGATCGTGGTCATGAGCCAGGGCAAAGTCGAGCAGGTCGGTACGCCCGAGGAGGTGTACCATCATCCCGCGAATGCGTTCGTGATGCGTTTCCTTGGGCAGGTCAACCTGTTTCACGCCCGAATGGAGGAGGGCCAGGTGGTCGTGTCGGACTCGTCGGCCAAGGGACCGATCGGCTACGTTCGGCCGCATCAGCTCGATTTGTCACGTGAGCGGAACGAGACGCGTCGTACCAACTGGGCGGGCCGAATCGACCGCATTTTCTCAGCGGGCTACCAGGTGCGCGTGGAGTTGAACTTGATCGAAGAGAATCGCGCGGTCGAGGTGGTGTTGTCGCAGGACCGATTTCAAGAATTGAATTTGAAAACCGGCGAACAGGTTTTCGTGCAGCCTAAGGAGATCAAGATTTTCCCCAGCGAGTCGGCGACCGACTACGCGATCTGAGTTCGAGCCCGCAGCGCGCGAGGAGGCTATCACCCTTGCTCGCGCTGCTGACTCGAATCGTGAGGTCCGGTCGCACCGATTGCACCCAAGCTGCCAGGCGAAAATTCGTCCCTTTCTTCATACCCGACTTGCAATCTGCAGTTCAAGTAAGAGCCGCGACGATACCACTTGTGAAGACCGAAACAGGACGTAGAGGTTTCCTCTCCAGTCCGAGAAGGGTCCGAGCCCTCGGCGAAGCGGGCGCGTACCATCTCCTCCAAGTTTCCTATCCAGCCAGGAAAACTTTGACGGAGTTTGCGCGCCTGGCATACAATTAGCTGAAGCTCAGCGAACCCTTCATGGAGGGCTTGGCGGTCCTGGGAATTTTCCCTCAACTGGTATACACCCATGAATCGACCCCGTAGAGCGCGCAGCGGAGCGGTGCAGTCGCCGCTCGAAACTTACCTCCGTGAAATCAACGAAACGCCGTTGCTCAATGCGGACGAAGAGAAACGCCTTGCGCGACTGATCGAGGACGGCGACAGCGAAGCGCGCGATCGCATGGTCCGCGCCAATCTTCGTCTGGTGGTCAACATCGCCCGCAGTTATACCGGTAAGGGCCTGGGCCTTCAGGATCTCATCGAGGAAGGCAACCTCGGTCTACTCCGCGCCGTCGAAGGGTTTGACCCGGCGATGAACACGCGATTTTCCACGTACGCCAGTTACTGGATCAAGCAGTCGATCAAGCGGGCTCTGGTCAATACCGCAAAGACGATTCGCATCCCTGCGTACATGGTCGAGCTCCTCGCCAAATGGCGCCGGGCGACGGCAAAGCTGCAGGACGAGTTGGGCCGACCGCCGACGCATGAGGAGATCGCCAAGAGCCTGGATTTGCCCAAGAAGAAGCTCTCGATCATCAAGAAAGCGATCCGCGTCTACAACTCCACGCCGCAGACGGAGCAGACCGAATCGGGTTGGTCGCTCGATGAAATGGTCATGGACAGCAATTCGCGCTCGCCCGACATGGAGCTTGTGGAGTCGGACGATCTCAAGCACGTGCTGGAGTTGCTCGACAAGATGGACAAGCGCGAGGCGACGGTCCTGCGCATGCGGTTCGGCCTGGACGACGAAGAGCCCAAGACGCTGAAGGAGATCGGCGAGAGCCTGGGCCTGACGCGCGAGCGCGTCCGCCAGATCGAAAGTGAAGCGCTGAGCAAGCTCAGCGAGAACCTGCAAAGCGATTGACGCGACGCCGGTTCGAGCCGTAAGTTGAAGGCGCCGCGAACCGCAATGTTTTTGCAGGAGCGATGTCATTTCAACCGTGCAGATCTCGAGTGTTTCGAGCCCCGTTCACGAGGAATCGGCCCTTTCCATACTTCAGGAAGGGCTCGCGAAATCGAACGTACGCCTCGAGCGGAACGACGAGGTACAGGCCTACCTCGCCGAGTTTCCTGAGATTCTGCCGTACTGCGGAAGAATTTGCGCTGCGGTCCGCACTGAATTAGGGGCGGATGCCGAGTTAGTCTTCACAGTGTACCGCGATCCGTAGATCGTCGACGTATATCTGGTTCTTTATGTAAGCCAGGCAACGATCGATGTCGTTGTTTTGGACAGAGCCGATATTGCGACCGAATCAATTTATCGTGAAATGTCGGAAGTCTCCGGATGGATTCTGGTGAATATTCGGAGCAAACGGAGTCGTTAACTTCAAGGCATTCGATTGGCGCGAATACCTCGCGTTGGCTCGCTGGCTTGGAGCGCATTCGATTCCGGGCGTCGTTCCTGAATCCTTGCAACGCGCAGGCATCAGCCGTGCATATTACGCGGCATTTGGAGTCGCCCATCAGTACGCGGCAAACTACTTGGAGTTTATTCCGCTCGAAACCGCCGACGACCATGGCCGTTTGCGCGCTCATCTCGCGCGTAAGCGACGCGCAAAAACTTCGACCTGTCTCGATCGGCTTCGCGCATTGCGAAACGAATGTGATTACGATCCAGAACTGAGCGACGATCCAGGCGTAATGCTGACGGTGGCGATTGAATATGCCGAATACGTTCTCCGCAGCCTGATCCCGCCTGCCAAACCTTGAGCGCCCGCTCCAAATCTCCGCTCGGCACTTGACCTTGCCGCACGTCCTGCGACAATCTCCTCTACCAGATGATCGCCAACTTTCCGAGGATGTGTGTCATGAACGCCGTCGTGTCGCGTCTTTTGCTCCCTTTTATCAGCATCTTAACCGTCGGTCTGCTCCTGGGCCTCTCCCCCGCCGATGCTCAGACTGGCGCGGACAAGAAGAAGAAAAAGAAGGTCGAGGAGAAGAAAGTCGAAGAGAAGAAGACCGAGGAGAAGAAGACCGAGACCAAGGTCGAAGAAAAGAAGCCCGAACCCTTTGTTCCCGACGTCCCCAAGGTCGAGCTCAAGGGGCACACCAGCTTCGTGACCGGCGTGCTGTTCTCCGCCGACGGCAAGGGCGTCATCTCCGCCGGCAAGGACCGCACGTTGCGCGTCTGGGATCTGGGCGCCAAGAAAGACGTCGCGACGTTCAAGGGAGCGGGCGAGTTTTTCGCATTGGCGGTACACAAGGATCAGATCCTCTCCGCCGACGGTAAGTTCAACAAGGAGAAGAAGGCCTGGGAAGGCGAGATCAAATTCTGGGACGGCAAAAGCGACAAGGCGAGCAAGTCGATCAAGGGACACGAACAGACGATTCAAAGCGTCAGCATCTCCGCGGACGGCAAGTATCTCGTGAGCGCCAGCGAAGACGGCACTGCCAAGATCTGGGACTTGGCCGCGGCCAAGGAAACGCAGAACCTCAAGGGACATACTGGCACCGTCTACTCGGCCGCATTCAGCAGCGACGGCAAGCATGTCGCCACCGGGAGCCATGACGGATCGGTCAAGATCTGGGACGCGGCCAGCGGCAAAGAACTCGGCGCCTTCAAGATCGAAAAAACGGAAAAGAAGGTCGACGACAAGACCAAGAAGGAGATCGTCACGAAAATCGCGGGCCGGGAGTTCACGCACGTCGCCTTCACCAAGGACAGCAAGAAGGTCATCGCCGCCAATCTCGAAGGCGAGATCAAGATCCTCGACCTGGCGGGCAAGCAACTTCAGGAGTTCAAGGTCGCCGACGGCATCTGGGGCTTCGACGTCAGCAAGGACGGCAGCAAACTCGCGGTCGGCACCTGGGGCAAGACGATCCACATCCTCAACGTCAGCGACGGCAAAGAAGTGCAGCTCATCAAGGCGCACAACGGCACGGTCACCAGCGTGGCCTTCAGCGTCGACGGCAAGCGCCTGGTCTCCGGCGGCGCCGATGGGCTCATCAAAATTTGGGACGTGAAGTAAACATAATTGGCGAGCCAGGACGCGTAAGCGCCTGGAGTGATGCACACGGACGCTTACTCCAGGCGCTTACGCGACCTGGCTCGCCTCGAGAGAGATTCCCATGCTCCTGCTCGACGGCAAAACGCTCGCTCAGACCATGCAGAAGGAGATCGCCGACGAGATCGCCCGCACGGGCCTCAAGCCCGGTTTGGCGGCCGTCCTCGTCGGCGAAAATCCTGCCAGCCAGGTCTACGTTCGCAACAAGCGCAAAGCCTGCGAAAACGTCGGCATGGCAAGCTGGCTGCACGAACTCCCCGCGGACGCTACGCAAACTCAACTGCTGGACCTCATTGCCCGACTCAATGCCGATCCGCTCGTGCACGGCATCCTCGTGCAACTGCCGCTCCCCCAACAGATCGAAGAGCTGGCGATCATCCAGGCCGTGGCTCCCGAGAAGGACGTCGACGGTTTCGGGCCGCTGAACCTGGGTCTGCTCACCGCCGGTCAGCCGCGTTTCCTGGCCTGCACGCCGTTGGGGGTGCAACAGATCCTGATGCGTTACGGCATTCCGATCGCGGGGAAACACGTCGTCATCGTGGGCCGAAGCAACATCGTCGGCAAGCCGCTGGCGCTCATTCTCATGCAGAAAATGGCCGGCGCCGACGCGACGGTGACGGTGTGCCATAGCCGCACGAAGGATATCGGCGCCCTGACGCGGTTGGCGGACATCGTCGTGGTGGCGATCGGTCAGGCGAAGTTTCTCAAGGCCGACATGGTAAAGCCTGGCGCCGTCGTCGTCGATGTGGGCATCAATCGCGGCTCCGATGGCAAGCTCGTGGGCGACGTCGATTTCGACGGCGTCAAAGAAGTCGCGTCCGCGCTGACGCCGGTCCCGGGCGGCATGGGGCCCATGACCATCACCATGTTGCTGTCCAACACACTGCAATCCGCGAAACGCGCAGTTTAGCCGCCGCGTCCTCGCGGCGCGGCGTACAAGCCCGCTTGCCGCGCCGCGAGGACGCGACGGCTAAACCTCAAATAAGGGTTACTTCTTATGTCCCGCAACGCCCGCGCCTTCGCGCTCCTCGTCGTCGTTGGCATCACGTTCCTGGCGGCGCTCCAGTGGCAACACGCCGCTCCGCTGCAAAACTCGACTCCCGCCGTGCCGCCGCCTGCCGGGCCCACGTTCTGGAAAGGCAACCTCCACACCCACTCGCTCTGGAGCGACGGCGACGACTTCCCCGAAATGATCGCCGACTGGTACAAGACCCACGGCTACCACTTCCTCTGCCTGTCGGATCACAACGTCCTCTCCGAAGGCCAGCGCTGGACCGACCTCAAACCCGGCCCGCGCGTCCTCGCCCTGGAAAAATACCGCGCTCGCTTCGGCGATTTCTGGGTCGAACAGCGCAAAGGCGTCGACAAAGACATGAAGCCAGTCGATCAAGTCCGGCTCAAGCCGCTCAGCGAGTTTCGCAGCCTCCTCGACGAACCGGGCAAGTTCCTGCTCGTGCAGGGCGAAGAGGTCACGCACAAGTTCGCCAAGAATCCCGTGCACATCAACGCCATCAATGTCCGCAACCCGATTCTGCCGCTCGACGGATCCAGCGTTCGCGAGACCATTGCCGTCAATCTGCGTCAAATCCAGGAGCAGCGGACCAAGACCGGCTACCGCATCCTCGCCTTCCTCAACCATCCCAACTGGCAGTGGGGCGTGAACGTCGAGGACATGCTCGCCGACGAACTCAAATATTTCGAGGTCTTCAACGGCCATCCCGGCGTCAAGAACTACGGCGACGACACCCATCCCAACACCGAACGCATGTGGGACATCGCTCTGGCGCTGCGACTCTCCAATCGCAAGCTGCCGATCGTCTACGGCCTGGCGACCGACGACGCGCACAACTACCACGTTTACGGCGCGGGCAAGCCCAATCCGGGACGCGGTTGGATCATGGTTCGAGCCCATCACCTCACCTCGGAAAGCTTGGTAGATGCCATGGAGCGAGGCGATTTCTACGCCTCCAGCGGCGTCTCGCTCGCCGACGTTCGCCGCGACGGCAAGAAAATAATCGTACAAGTGAAGCCCGAGGAGGGGGTGAAGTACAGGATCGAGTTCATCGCCGCCGAGCGCGACGCGCCGCTCGATTCGAAGGCCGCCCAGGACGAGAAGGGGAACCTGCTCCCCGTCTCGCGCATCTACTCGCCGATGATCGGGACTGTGGCCCAATCTTCCGAGGGAACATCGGCGGAGTATACGTTTACGGGGAAAGAGATCTACGTGCGGGCCCGAGTCATTTCGAGCAAGCTGCATCCGAATCCGTTTCAGAAGGGGGACGTCGAGATGGCCTGGACTCAGCCCGTGACGCCCTAATATATAATGTGGGTGACCGCATCATCTCGGAGTGCCGCCTTGATCGCCGAATCGATTCTGCTTTTGCTCCTGCCATTTGGCGCGTACTGTCTTGTCTTGGCGAACATCAATCGTCGTGAGGATCCCATCATCGTCAGCGGCGCCTGGGACGCGGTCGGACTGTTCCTGGGCTGTTCCGGCATGTTGCTCGGCATCTTCCCGCTCTTGATTCACTACCGCTTCGAACGCGAATCAGTCGCCCTCACCGAGCCCGAATATCTCTACGTCTGGACTGCGTTCGCCACGCTGCATTACAGCTACTATGTCGTACTGATCACATTCGTGCTGGTCACGATTTGGCTGCACATGGGCCGAACGTCGATCTACAATTGCGATCCCGATCAAGTCCCCGACCTGCTCGCGCAAAGTGCGGCGCGTGCGGGGCTCGATTGCCGGCGATCGCTGTGGGGCCTGGAATTCGCCTGCGGAGCGGTGCGCTTCGGCGGGTTCCCCATGATGCGGCACATGTCGCTCGATTGGCTGGGCGTCCCCGCCGACATGCGCGCCTTGCTCGAGAAAGATCTGCGCCAACAGCGCGAATTGTTGCGCACCGCCGAGAACTCTGCCGCCGGCTGGTTGATGGCCATTTCCGGCATCATCTTCGGCGTCATCTTTCTCGCCCTGGTCCTTTATGTCCTCTTCCTGGTCTTCCCGCCCCGTCGCTGGTAGGAAGTTATTCTTCATCAAGGATTCAAGAGCCGCGACCGCTAGGGAGCGGCTTTAAGTGCCCGAAGCGACAACCGCTCCCTTGCGGTCGCGGCTCTTGTTTCAATTGCGCCGGGCGTCGAAAGAGAAATTGGGATTGTTGGCGAGCGGCAGCACCGGGGCAAAGGGATTCCTGCCGGCGCTGGCGGCGTTTCCGCCGGGGTAAAAGACCAGGCCCAGGAACGCGGTCACGGTGCCGGTGTCGTTGGGCGTGATGAAGTTCGCTTCGCCGTACAAGGCGACGCGCTGGCTGAGCGGGATGTGGGCGTCGGCGCCGTAGACGAAAACGTTGCGAATCGGCACGTCGCCCGGGATGCCGAGTACCGCCTGGCCGTGCTCCTGGGCCAGGCCGATCCAGAAACTCGTGACCGCCTGCGTCGGCCAGGTGTAGCGGAAGAACAAGTTGGTTTGATTGATCGCCTGGAGGTGAAACGTCTCGCCGGCGACGGTCGCGGAGTCAGCGCGATCGCGGTACGTGCCCCAGACGCCGACCTCGAGCGTCGGCATGACTTGCAGGCTGATCTGTCCGCGCCACTGGCCCAGATCGAGCGTCGAGTAGGACTGCGTATGGGCGTAGTCGTAGGCGAGCGCCCAGGAGAGGCCCCAGTCGGTGCGTTGCAGGATGCCGAGCGTCGAGAAGATCTGCGAGCGTTCTCCCGGTTCGTCGTTCAGGCGCAAGAACTGGGTCGCGGTGCGGTGATAGCTGCCGGCGATGCCGAGTTGTAAGCCCAGGCCCGCGGATTCGATGAGGGGCAGGCCGGTTTGCAAGCCGAGGCGTCCGCCGATATTGGCGTTGATGCCGAGATCGTCCGGCGCCCGCGAGCCGTCGAAACCGCCGAAGAGCGCCAGATTTTGCAAGTAAAACGGCAACGGCAAGTACGGCTCCGGGAATTCCGCCGGCATCAGGCGCGGCTCGGGGGGCCGTTCGGAGTGGGTCGGCACGATTACCGTCGGCATGGGGATTGCCGTCGCTTCGGTCGGAGCGGTCTCCGGATTCCCCAGGCGCACCTGAGCCGCCAGCGGCGCGACGCAGCTTCCCAGTACCACGATGAATAAGGCGGCGGACCTCACGGATTGCTCTCCGAAGTCGGGCGACGCGAAATAACCCGGCGCCGTCGCTCTGTCAAGACCCGTTCGCCTCGCCTGCTTCGCTGCAAAAGTCCAACTCCGTGGTGGCTCTGGCCGGGCGGATCGCTTACATTAGACTGTCGCTTAACTCCTCACCCTTGCGATGCCGCCATGGCCGACACTCCGCCTACCACGCCCCACTTACCGATCGCCCTGGATCAGGCGGCCACCCAGCAAGATCTGCGCTCCCATCCCGTCAAGCCCGCTTCGGGCTCGCGGCTGGGCGCCTTCGGCGATTACGAACTCCTCGCCGAGATCGCCCGCGGCGGCATGGGCGTCGTCTATCGCGCCCGACAGATTCCCCTCAACCGCATCGTCGCGCTCAAGATGATCCTTGCCGGCAGGCTCGCCGACGACGAAGACATTACCCGCTTTCGCTCCGAGGCGGAGGCGGCTGCCAACCTGCGCCACCCCCACATCGTCAAAGTGCATGAGGTCGGCGCCGTACAGGGCGATCACTTTTTCACCATGGAGTTCATCCAGGGCGAAAGCCTCGCGCAACGGCTCGCTCATGGGCCCCTCTCGGGACGGCATGCGGCGCGGTACGTGCAGATCATCGCCAGGGCCGTGCATTACGCCCATCGCCAGGGGATTCTGCATCGCGATCTGAAGCCGTCCAACATTCTCATCGACGAAAACGACGAACCGCACGTCACCGATTTCGGACTCGCCAAACGCATCGGCAAGGACTCCGGGCAAACCCGCACCGGCGCCGTCCTCGGCACTCCCAGCTACATGGCGCCCGAGCAGGCGCAGGGACGCAACCACGAAGTCGGTCCCGCGGGAGACGTCTACAGCCTCGGCGCCATCCTCTACGAACTCATCACCGGCAAGCCCCCCTTCCAGGCCGAAAACCCTTACGACACCGTCGTGCAAGTCATCCACAACGACCCCGCGCCCCCCAGCTTGGTCAACCCAGCGGTCGACCACGACCTCGAGACCATCTGCCTCAAATGTCTGCAGAAGGATCCCGCGCATCGCTACGCCAGCGCCGAAGCGCTCGCGGAGGATCTCAAACGCTATCTCGACGGCGAAACGATCAACGCCCGCAGTTTCAACGTCCTGGACTTCGTGCGACGCGCTCTGGGTCGAAGCCATCACGACGTCGCCTTCAGCGCCTGGAGTTCGATGCTCCTGGTGATGGCGGGCGTTATCTTCGTCGAGCACGTCCTCGTCTTTTTCCTGATTCGATTCTCGGCTCCCAAATCGGCGGTCTTCTCGATCCGTTTCGTGCAGTTTGTGCTGCTGGGGTTTCTCTTCTGGTACCATCGTCGCAATCAGCTGCTGCCGACCTCGCCCCCGGAACGCGAACTCTGGACGATCTGGATCGGCTTCTTTCTCGCGTACAGCGGCATGATCGTCTCGACGCGGCTTCTGAGCAGCTACGATATCATCGACGAGGGGAGCAACGCTCATTTGCTCTATCTCACGGAACTGCTGCCGTATCCCTACATCACGATGGCGTCGGGACTGGCGCTCTTCGTGATGGGCGCCAACTACTGGGGCATCTGCTACCTGATCGGCCTGACGTTCATGGGTGTGGGAATCTTGATGCCGATGCACCTGACGTGGGCGCCACTGGAGTTTGGCGTGCTCTGGTCCGCAACCTTGACGGCGCTGGGATGGCGCTTGCGACGTCTGGGCGCGGAGGCGCTGGCGCATCGCCGGACGCCGGTGCCCAGCCAGACGAAGAAGTTTTGAGCCATGCGCACGACGGTCGCGATCATCGGGGGCGGACTGGCGGGACTGGCGGCGGCGGCGAAACTCGGCGGCGCCGGCTTTGCCGTCACGCTTCTGGAGGCGCGACCCAGGCTCGGCGGCAGGGCGAGCTCCTTTCCCGATCCCGCCTCCGGCACCCTTATCGACACCTGCCAGCACGTCTCCATGGGCTGCTGCACCGAGTTCGCCGACTTCTGCAAAACCCTGGGCCTGGACGGCTTCCTCCAGCGTCAGAATTCCCTCTACTTCATGACGCCTGATCGCCGGGTGAGCCGATTCCGCGCCGATCCGTTCCCGGCTCCGCTGCACCTGGCGCGCAGCTTCGCCAGCGCCCACTACCTCACCTGGAGCGAAAAACTTCGCATCGCCTACGGCCTCGCCCGCCTAGCCCTGCCGCGTAAGGACGATCCCCCCTTCGCGGAGTGGCTCGCGCAGCATCGGCAGACGCCGCGGACGATTGCACGTTTCTGGGGGCTTGTGCTCGTCAGCGCGCTCAACGAGGATCCCCAACGCGTGGGCCTGCGCTACGCCCGCAAGGTCTTTCTCGACGGCTTCCTGCGCGATCGCACTGGCTTCGACATCTATTTGCCGACCGTGCCGCTGGGCCGATTCTACGGCGACGACACCCAGCGCTGGTTGCAAAGGCACGGCGTCGATATCAAGTTGCAAACGTCGGTTCGCCGAATCGAAATTGTTGGCCAACAGGTGCAGCGCCTGGAGCTGCGCGACGGGCAAACGATCGAGGCCGACTGGTACGTGAGCGCGGCGCCGTTCGACCGCTTGCGCTCGATGTTACCTGACGAGGTCGTGGGCGAGCCGTATTTTCACGGGCTGGCTCGCCTCGAAGCGTCGCCGATTACCAGCGTGCATGCGTGGTTCGATCGTCGTGCGACGTCGCTGCCGCACGTGGTGCTGGTCGATTGCGTCGGGCAGTGGGTCTTCCCGCGCGGCGAGACGGCGCCGGGGGAGCATTATGTGCAAGTGGTGGTCAGCGCCGCCCGACAATTCCAGGGGCTGGGTAAGGAGGAGGTCGAGCGCCGAATCGTCGCGGAACTGCGGGCGCTATTCCCGGCACTGACGGAGGCGAAGTTGCTGCGTGCCCGCGTCATCACGGAACATGCAGCGACGTTCAGCGCAGTGCCGGGAGTGGACGCATATCGGCCTGACCAGCGTTCGCCGATCACCAACTTGATGTTGGCGGGGGACTGGACGCAAACGGGTTGGCCCGCGACGATGGAGGGGGCGGTCCGAAGCGGACGCCTGGCTGCGGCAGCGATTCTCGACCCAAAAGCGTGAGCGACGAATGGCTATCATCGTCGCTCACTCGGAGGTGCGACGCCTACTTTACCGCGTTCCGCATACAGCAGTTCTTGTACTTCTTGCCGCTGTTGCAGGGGCATGGATCGTTTCGGCCGATCTTATCGTGCTTGTTGCGGATCGGCTCCTGCTTCTTGCCGTCGGATGACTGCGACGTCTGGATTGCCTGTTGCTGCTCGCCCGCCTGCGTCTGGGCTTGCGCCGCCTCGGCCTGCGAGTACGTGCTCGGGGCGGATTCCTTCACGGTCGCGCTGATCGACCAGACCGATTCCTGGAATACTTCGTCCGATTCGAGCCGGAAGATGACGTCGGTGACCTTATCGCCCACGCCGGCCCACATCTCGTCGAACTGCTTCATGCCGAGCCGCTTGTACTCCGTCTTCGGATCGATCTGGGCGTAACCGACCAGACCGATGCCCTGGCGCAGATGATCCATGTCGTACAGATGGCTCTTCCAGCCGCGGTCGAGGTAGTCGAGCAATAAACCGCGTTCGACCCGGCTCATCTCCGCGCGATACTTGCGGTCGAGCGCGTTCCAGATCACGTTGCGCGCCTCCTTGGGTGCGATGCCGGTGAGGAGCCCGACGTCGACGTCGACCTTCGCTTCGGCCTTTAGCCACTCGGCGAGTTCCTGGGCGTCCCCCTCTTCGGAAACGCTCGCCCCCTCGAACGTCTCGGCAATCTTGACGTCAATCGCCTTGGCCTCGATCGGCATGAATGCCGACTTGCTCGCCTCGATCAGCTTCTGCTGGATCTGGCTGCGCGAGAGCGTGCGGATCTCTTCTTCCTTGATCGACGTATCGTTGGGATATCGGTTCTTGAACCACTGGATGAGTCCGTCGCGATCGAAGTTCGGCCGGCCCTGAACGCGCGCCTCGGGCATGAAACGCGTCATGGCCACAGTCACGGGGAACTCGATTTCCTTTTGGCGGTAGAGCTGATAGATCTCGGCGAGCAGACGTTTGCGGATCGCGGCGCGATCGGGATCTTCGCCTTCGACGGCGTCGAACTTCATATCGAGCGTGAACTTGGTCTTCACCCAGGTGGAGAGCGACTGCAAGCCCCAGTCGAAGTCCAGGAACTTTTTGCCTTCGGAAAGATCGACGTCGTCAATGGTCTTGGCGCCGCCGGCGAGGAGCAAGTCGGTGATGGCGGTGCGCTCCATCTTGCGGAGCTGGGGCGCTGTGAGGTTGAGGCCCCACATGCTCTTGGCGCGGTTGCACAAGGCTTGATAGTTCCAGTCGCGCTGTTCGGATTCGGGATCGAGGTTTTCGTCCACGAGTTCGTGTACCTGCGTCGCCACCATCTGCTGGGCTTTTTCCTTTGCCACGGTGACGGCGTCGGCGAAGTTGAGATGGACGTAATCGCGCGGCTCCATCTCGACGCCAAACTTCCGCTCCGCGAATTCCGCGAAACTCGCCGGACCGTAATCGACCGCCAGGTACCGCTCCAGCGCCGCCTCGACCTGTTTCTCGATCAAGGCAAAGATCCGCGTTCGGCAGTTGGCGCCCTCGAGGATCTCCTGGCGGTAGCCGTAGACGCGCTTGCGCTGGAGATCCATGACCTCGTCGTACTCGAGCAGGTTCTTGCGGATGTCGAAGTTGCGTTCCTCGACCTTCTTCTGAGCGGCTTCGATCCGGCGCGTAACCATGGCGCTTTCGATTGCCTCGCCCTCTTCCATGCCGAGCCGTTTCAAGACGTTGGCGACCCATTCGCCGGCGAATATGCGCATCAGATCGTCTTGCAGCGAGACGTAGAACCGGCCCGACCCGGGATCGCCTTGACGGCCAGCGCGCCCGCGCAGCTGATTGTCGATGCGACGCGATTCATGGCGTTCCGTGCCGATGATGTGCAGACCGCCCATTTCGGCGACGATTCGGCCTTCCTCTTCCATCTTCTCCTTCGCGCGAATCTCCGCGACGGTCTGCTTCCAGATATCGTCGGGGATGTCCAGGCGGGTGGCATACTTGTCCTTGAGCCGCGCCCAGGCGAGCGTCTCGGCGTTGCCTCCCAGGATGATGTCAGTGCCGCGACCGGCCATGTTCGTGGAGATGGTGACGGCGCCGATGCGTCCCGCTTGCGCGACGATTTCCGCTTCGCGCGACGCATATTCGGGCTTCGCGTTGAGCAACTCGTGCTTGACGCCGCGCTTGCCTAGCAATTTGCTGATCTTTTCCGACTTGGCGACGTCGGTCGTACCGATCAAGATCGGCCGACCTTTGCGGGCGATGTCCTCGACTTCGTCTTCCTTCAACTCGCGAACTTCTCTGCCGTCCTTCAACTCGAAAGTGATCGTCTCCTCCGTTTCCTTCTTGACGGCGCCGACCAGTTCGGCGCCGTCCGTCAGCGTGACGACGTCATATTTGTGCATCTTCTCGATTTCCTCGACGACGGCGTTCCACTTGTCCTTCTCGTTGAGGTAAACGAGGTCGGGGAGGTTTTGTCGAACGAGGGCTCTGTTGGTAGGGATGGCGACGACTTCGAGCTTGTAGATCTTCCAAAATTCGTTGGCCTCGGTCATGGCGGTACCGGTCATGCCGGCGAGTTTCTTGTACAGGCGGAAGAAATTCTGCAGCGTCACGGTGGCCAGCGTCTGCGTTTCTTCACGGATCTGCACGCCTTCGCGCTCGTGCTTGGCTTCGAGCGCCTGATGCAGGCCGTCGCTGAGCTGGCGACCGATCATGAGACGACCGGTGAATTCGTCGACCAGAATGATGCTCATCTGGTTGGTTTCGGGATGTCGCATCACGACGTAGCGCTTGTCCTTCTGGTACAGGTGATGCGCCTTGAGAGCGTTGTCGATGAGGTGGGGCCATTCCATGTTCTCGGCGGTGTAGAAGCTCTCGACGCCGGCAAGTTCCTCCGCCTTGCGAATGCCTTCGTCGGTGAGATGGCAGGTGTGCTCCTTCTCGCGGACTTCGAAGTAGTAGCCGAGGCGTTTCTCTTTTTTCTCCTGGTCGGGGGGCGTGAGGAGCTTGTCGACGTTGATGTCCTCGTCGTCCTCGTTGGTTTCGCCTTCCTGAATGGCGTCCTTTTTCGGCGTCGACTGGATCGCCTCGGCCTGCTCGTCGGCTTCTTCGTTGGGCCCAAGGTTGTGGCCGGGGATGTGGAGTCCGTGGCCGGCGACTTTGAGCTTGATCTGCGCTTTTCGTTCCAGATCGGTGAGGAGCACGGCGATGCGGTTGGCCTGGCGGTAGCGATCGGGGTCGTCGTGGGCGGCGCCGGAGATGATGAGGGGCGTGCGTGCTTCGTCGATGAGGATATTGTCGACTTCGTCGATGATGGCGAAGTTGAGGGCGCGCTGTACTTGCTGTTCGTAGATGGGGTAGTTGGAATCGCCGAAGCGGGCGCGTTTCATGTTGTCGCGCAGGTAGTCGAAGCCGAACTCGCTGTTGGTGCCGTAGGTGATGTCTTTTTCGTAGGAAATTCGGCGACTTTCGGGATCCATGTCGGACTGGATGAACCCGGAGGAAACGCCCAGGGCGTTGTAGATGGGAGACATCCACTCGCAGTCGCGTCGGGCGAGGTAATCGTTGACGGTGATGACGTGGACGCCCTTGCCGGTGAGGGCGTTGAGATACGCGGGAAGGGTGGCGACGAGGGTTTTGCCTTCGCCAGTGACCATTTCGGTGATATTTCCGCGATGGAGGATGACGCCGCCGACGATCTGAACGTCGAAATGGCGCATGTTTTTGGTGCGCCTACCCGCTTCGCGACAGGCGGCGAAGGCTTCGGGGAGGATGTCCTCGAGTGTTTCGCCCGCCGCGAGGCGGTCGCGGAATCCGGTCGAGAGGTCTTTAAGTTCCGCGTCGCTGAGCGCCTTCATCTCGTCTTCGAGGCTATTGACCTGTTCCAGAATGGAGTTTGGCGCGATGCGGTGCGTGCCGTCCTTGTTGCGGATGAAGCCGAGGCTCTTAACCAGGCGATCGTTGCTAGAGCCGAAGATTTTACCAAGGAAGCCGATGAAGCCTTCGGTAGCGGAGGAGAATTTATCGGAGAGTCGTTCCCACCAGTTGGCTTCGAGATTTGAATCCGTGCTCATGACGACATCCAAGAATGGGTTGAGGCAGTGAAAATACAGGACGCCTGAAGCGCGGAAACTCGCCCGTCGCTTCGTGCGGTCGATTTCTTAAAAGGTCAGTGTAAGTCTACTAGGGGAGAGGGTCAATAGGCCGCGCCGCGCCGGGTTGTCTGCGTTGTGACGCCGGCGCGGGGCGGATCTCAAACATTTTTTTAGGAGTTTCGGCTCAGAAGATGCAGGCAATTGCGTTAGGTAACTAGACGGAAGCCGGCGTCTTTATATCATTTGTGGTAACCCTTCGCCCGCCGGCGCGGGGAGTTATCACTATTCAAGGGGATGGACCATGTCCAAAAAGAAGTCCAAAGACGACGGTTTGACGCCGCTGGAACGGATTTTCGGAATCTCGGTAGTCGCGGCCCAGGCGAAGTTCGATACGCTGACGCCGCGCGAACAGGAAGTTGCCGCGTTGATCGCCAACGGCGTGAAAACCCGGGCGATCGCCGAGCAGCTGGGCATCTCGCCCAAGACGCTTGATATTCATCGCGGCAATGTCTTTCGCAAGTTCGAAACCAAGTCGATCGTCGCGTTTGCCAATACGTGTAAGCTGCTCGAAGTTCACAAAATGACGGCAGACCCCGCGACGTAAGCAAGTGATGCGAAACGAACGAGCCGCAACCTGAGGTGTCGGCTCGTTCGCCTGCGATCTTAGCCGGCGAGCAATCCATCCAGCGCCTTGGACAGTTCCGCCTCCGACGTCAGGCCCACGAACGAGCGCACTGGCTTGTCGCCTCCCTTGAACAGGAAGATGCGCGGAATGCTCGTGACCGCGTACTTGCTTGCCGTCTCCGGGCTGTCGTCGACATTGAGCTTGCCGACCTTGACCTTGCCAGCGAACTGCGTCGCCAACTTGTCGATCACCGGCGTCAGCGCCCGGCACGGGCCGCACCACGGCGCCCAAAAATCGACCAGCACCGGCACCCCGCTGCTCGCCACTTCGCTCTGCCAGTTATCATCGGTGAATTCCAAGACGTTTGCTCCAGCCATCGCTTTCGTTCCTTTCTCCATGCCAGACGAGAGCGTCTGGCCTACCGGATTAACGACACTTCCTCATTATACGCGCCGTGTTCGCTACGTCGCCGACGTTCCGCCTTCGACAGCCTTGAAAGTAAATTCTTCACTTGACGCCGACCGCTTCTTCGCGTTTGATAGTACTATCCCACCCCCCCGCTGGATTCCCTCTCGGAACCGCTCGCCATGCTCACCTTCCACGATAGTTCCCGCCGCGTCGATCGACGCGGGTTTCTCACCCTTGGTTCCCTCGGTCTCGGCGGCCTCAGTCTGTCGTCGCTGCTGGCGGACGAACGTCCCAGCTATCTTGCGGGCAAATCGGTCGTCTTCCTCTTCCAGCAAGGCGGACCGAGCCAGTTCGAAACCTTCGATCCCAAGCCCGACGCCCCCGACGGCATCCGCACCCTCACCGGCACCATTCCGACCTCGCTCCCGGGGGTCCGATTCGGCGATTCATTGCCCCGCCTCAGCGAGATCGCGCACAAGCTCGCCATCGTCCGTTCGTTCCAGACCAACAACGCCGGGCACAACATTCAGCCGATTGTCGGTCCCGACACGTTGCAGGCGAACATGGGCTCGCTCGTCTCGCGCGTCTTGGGCCCCGTACGCGAAGGGACCGGCATGCCGACCAATGCGGTGCTCTTTCCGCATGCCGTCTGCACCGACGTGACGCGCGGCTCCGCGCGCGGCGATATCTCCGCCACCGGCGCGATCGGCGCCAGCTTCGCCCCATTCATCCCCGGCGCCGGCGGGAACCTGCAAAACGACATGCGCATGACGCTCCCGCGCGATCGCTTCGACGACCGCCAACGGCTCCTCTCCGAATTCAACCGCCTCGGCCAGCACGTCGAACATCGCGATCAGGCCATGGTCATCGACCGCTTCCAGGAACAGGCCCAGCAGCTGCTCGTCAGCAATCGCGTCGCCCAGGCACTGGACCTCAGCCTGGAAGATCCCCGCGTGGTCGCACGCTACGACACGCGCCGCTTCGTTCCCGCGCACGGGTGGCAGCGCGCCAATCGCGGCCGTAAGGGATACTACTCCGGCCAGGCGAAATCGATCGGCAAGCTCCTGCTGCTGTCCCGGCGCCTGTGCGAGGCGGGCTGCGGTTTCGTCACCATTCACGCCGACTACGAAGGCGTCTGGGATTTTCACGGCGACGGCGAAAACCTCAACGTCGTCGACGGCATGCAGGCGATCGGGCGCTCATTCGACCATGCGGTGGCCGAGTTCATCGCGGATTTGGAAGCGCGGGGACTTTCGGACAAAATCTTACTGGTCTGTTGCGGCGAAATGGGCCGCACGCCGCGAATCAATCGCAACGGCGGCCGCGATCATTGGCCCAAGCTGGCGCCGTTGGTGCTGCACGGCGGCGGCGTCCGTGCCGGCTGTGTCATTGGTCAATCGACCCGCGACGGCGGCGAACCCGCGACCGAACCCTACAACCCGCAGAACCTCATCTCCACGATCCTGCGCACCGTCTGCGACCCCGCGCAGGTTCGCCTCGTCCCGCGCCTGGCACAGATCTCGCGCCTGCTGGAACATGATCCCATCCCGGGATTGCTGTAGCGCAACGCGGCGCTCGACGAGTTGGTCCTAATTCCCCAGCGGGTTCGGCGCCGGCGGCGGGACGAGCATCACGCCCGGGCCCGGCGGCGCGTCCTCCACAATCGTTGTGCTCTCGTCCTCGCGGATCGGCTCCGTAATCGTTGCCGATCGCACCCGACAAATCATGCGTGCGTCCCCCTTCGGCAAGCTCGCGGTCGCCTTGATCGCGTACACGAGCGGCGTGCCCGGCGGCAGCGTGTCATAACGGAACACGATCACCGGACCGTTCGTCGCCGTCGCCGCCTTCACAAACTCCCCCTTGGTCGGACCGAAGAATTCGATGCCGTTGCTCGCCTGGATCGGCAGCTCGCAGACGATCTCGATCTGCTGGGCCGGCAATGTCCCCGTGTTCGTAATCGCGATGACGTACTCGACTTTCTCGCCGACGCGAACCGGATCCTTCTCGTCGCGCAGCTCCAGCTTGAGTGCGGGAGTGCCGAAAATTTCGAGGGTGGCGACCTTTTGATCGGCCAATCCGCCTTCGGCGTTTGCGGTGACGCGGAGCTGCACATTCTGGGCGATGCTCTTGGCTTTCAGTTTCAACCCCAGCGACTTGGTTTCGCCCGGCGCCAGCGTGCCGAAGTTCCACGCCAGGTCCGCGCCGCTCACCTGGGGTTGAGCGGTCGCCTCTTTGTACTCGAGTTCCAGCGGCAGCGTCGCCCTTACGAACAGATTCGTAATCGGCACGGTCGTCGGATTGTTGACGGTGATCTTGAACTCGGCGTCGGTGCCGACGTACTTGCGCGTTGTTCCCTCGACGTTCAGCCCGAGGCTTCCGCCCGGGAGCGGGCCGCCGCCGATCATGATGTCGATCTTCGCCTGGGCGCTGAGCCCGTCGGCGATCGCGATGACGGCGACGGTCTTGAGACCCGGCGTGAGCGCGACGAGCTTGAGCGGTTGATTGATTGTCTGCCCGGCGCCGATGCCGCCGGTCACTTTCACTTCCAGTCGCGTATCTTTCGGGTTCGTCGGCTCCACTAAACCTTCGGGCAGGATCGCGGTGAGCGTGACGTTCTGCAGCGGCGCGGAGCCTGGATTGGTGACGCTGATGACTAGGTCGATCGGTTGATTGACCCCCGCGGCGTTGGGGCCGGTGACGTTGACGGAAAGCCGACCTTCGGTGATGACCGTCGACGTTTCCTTCTGGTCCTTCTGTTTTTCGGAGGTTTCGAGCTGGGCAATGCTGGTGACCGTCCCCGGCGCTTTGGCCTGGAACCGCGTCTGCACGACATGCGCCTCGCCCGGCTTGCGGCCGGGGAGCGCAAACAGTAGCCGACCGGCGTTTTGCAGGTTGGGATCGGGCTGGAAGTTGGCGCCGATGTACTGCAGGCCGGGCGGAATGTTGACCGTGAGGCCGATCCACTGATTGTCGAGGTCGCCGGTGTTTTGCACGGTCGTGGTGTAGGTGATGACTTCGCCGACGACGGCGGCGCCCGGCCCGACGTGCGAGAGCGTGATGGCGGGGCTGAGCCATTCGACGAACGATCTTCCCCTGCCCACCACGACGCCGGTGCCCGTGGCGGAGCTGGCATCGGGAGGCCGCACGACCTCGATCTCGACATTGCTCACGCCCTTGGTCGGATTGGCCTGGCGAATCGTCGCCGTCGCTCGGCCGCCGAGGTCGCTGCGCGCTTCGTACTCCGTCGTCCCCGATTCGACGAAGCCCGCTTGAGGCCCGTCGATGATCCGGTAACGCACGCGGTAACCCGAGAGCGCCTGCTTGTCCGAGTTGCGGATGATCTTGGTCACGAACGGGAACGGCTGGTCCGCACGCTGTTTGCCGGGAGCCGGGAATTCGTAGTCGGCGTCGACCCAGCGGACACTGGCGCGGGTGATTCGCTTGTTCCAATCGTTGATCTCGGGAGCGAACGCGGAGACGGTGGTGTCGCCTTCGTCGTCGGAGGTGACGACGATCCAGGATTGTCCGGGGCGGATCATGGCGTCGTCGTTCTTGTCGACGTTGCCGCGATTGATGCGGTTGGAATCGCGGGCGGTGAAGCTGGTGGCGCGGTTCCCCTCGACCCAGCCTCGGCCCGGCGTCCAGCCGCTTTCGTCGACTTCGAGAATGTGTCCCTTGCCCGAGACGTTCCACTCGATGCGCCGTTCGCGCAACGGGACGCCTTCCTTGTCGAGCACCGTGGCGACGACGAGGAGCTGCGTGCGGACGGGGTTGATGACTTCCTGAGCGGTCTGGCTTTCGAACTGGTTGAGCAGGCGGACGGGGCGGAGCACGATGGTGGCGGCAGGGGGATCGTAGTTTTTGTAGTAGCCGTGCCCACCCGGTTTGGAATGCGATTTGACGACGTCGGTCGTGCCGGTGAGCAGATACGGGAAGGCGCTACGGTTCTGCACGCCCGCCAAGCATCCGATGGAGGCGAAGCAGCACAGCGCTAGCGCAAGGCTTCCGAATGTACGAAGCACGGCTCTCATCCGTGATGCGGCTCCGAAGGCGGAAGGAGACGGACCTTCCGCGCAGTGGTGACGATCATTCGTTAAGATCGGCCGGGGGTATACGCGATCTCGAGAAGAATGCAAGCCGAGTTTTTCGACTGTCCCGAGGAGTCGGCAAGCTGGGAGGCTCGGGAGCTTGCATCGGCTGCCGCTCCCTGTACAATAGTACCAACCAGCCTACTGTGAGGGGGTTGCGGACATGGCACAAATCGTCTTCGTGAAAGGGTTCAATAAGGGCCACGCCATTGAACTCTTGGGCGATCGTATCGTCATGGGCAGAAACGCCGACTGCAACGTCGTCGTGAACGTCCCCGCCGTCAGCCGCGAACACGCCGTCATTCGCAAGATCAACAACAAATACTACATCGAAGATCTCAAGAGCCGAAACGGCACCTTCGTCAACGACATCGAAGTCTCCACGCGCACGCAGCTCAAAGATCAAGATAAGATCAAGATCTGCGACACGCTGCTGACCTTCGTCGACGACCAACTTCTGCATCCCTCCGACGTTCCCAATGCGCAGCCGAACGAGGAGGATTCCTCGACCATCGAAGCGACGCTCGTGCAATCGAGCAAGCAGGCGATCGGCGTGCAGCCGGCCGACAAGCTCACCATGCTCGTCGAACTCAGCCAGGAACTGACGCAAACGCTCGACGTCGAGGAACTCTATCCCAAGATGGTCGAGAGCCTGTTCAACGTCTTCCGCCAGGCCGATCGCGTTTTCATCATCTTGGCCGACGACGGCCGGCTGATTCCGAAGGTGATCAAGTCGCGCCGCATCAGCGACGAGACGACCATCGCCTTTAGCCGCAAGATCGTCAACCAGTGTCTGGCCAAGGGGGAGTCGATCCTCAGCGAGGATGCGTCGGCGGACAAGCGTTTCGATCTGTCGCAGAGCATCGCCGATTGCCGGATTCGATCGGTGATGTGCGCGCCCCTGATGGGCCGGGGCGAGGGCAAGGCGTTCGGCGTCATCCAGATGGACACGCAGGACCGGACCAAGAAGTTCACGCAGGAGGATCTGAAGCTACTGCTCGCCGTCGCGGGGGTGGCGTCGGTCGCGATGGAAAACGCGCGCATGCACCAGTACAACGTTCGCCGAGCCGGCCTGGAGCGCGACCTGCGTCTGGCCCATCAGGTGCAGATGAGTTTCCTGCCCAAGAAGTTCCCCAAGCACGTCGGCTACGAGTTTTTTGCCCATTACGAGTCGGCCCAGGAGATCGGCGGCGACTACTACGATTTCATTCCGCTGTCCAACAACTTCCTCGGCATCCTCGTGGGCGACGTCGCCGGCAAAGGCGTTCCCGCCGCCCTGTTCATGGCCAAGGTCGCCTCCGACGCCCGCTTCTGCATGCTCACCGAACGCAACCTGCACAGCGCCGTCACCAAGCTCAACACCTTGACCCAGGAAGCCGGCGCCCTCGACCGCTTCGTCACCCTCGGCGCCTGCGTCCTGGATCTCAGCACGCACCGCATCGCCTGCACCAACGCCGGGCATCCGGCGCCCCTCATCTACCGCAAGGCGAAGAACGAATTCGAGGTCGGCATCTCCAAAGATAAATGGGGACCGCCCCTGGGCATCGTCGACACCTACGACTTCGAATCCGTGACGATCGCGCTGGAGCCCGGCGATTCGCTGCTCCTCTTCACCGACGGCCTCACCGATGCGCGCAACACCGCCGACGAGGAATTCAAACTCACCGGCGTCTACCAGGCGCTCAAGTCGGGCCCGATGAGTCCGCAGGCGATGGTCGAACGCCTTTCCGCCGCCATCAAGCTTCACGCTCAGGGTTGCAAGCAATTCGACGATCTGACGATCGTGGTCATCGGTAGAACGTAGCAGCCCGCAGTGCGAGCAAAGGTGGTCCGATCCTTGCTTGCTGCGGGCTCAGAAAGGAATGTTCATGAGCCAATCGATCCTCGTCTTCGTGGGGGACATCTACGAAGATCTCGAACTCTGGTATCCCAAGATCCGCCTGGAAGAAGCGGGCTACAAGGTCCTGCTCGCCGGCGCCGAGAAGCGGACCTACGCCGGCAAGCACGGCTACCCCGCGGTCGCCGACCTCAAGCTCGCCGACTGCAAGAGCGAAGATTACGTCGGGTTGTTGATCCCCGGCGGCTTCATGCCCGACAAGCTCCGCCGCGATCCGCACGTGCTCAAGCTCACGCGCGAGTTCCACGAGCAGGGCAAGCTCGTTGCCTTCATCTGCCACGGCGGCTGGATTCCGATCTCCGCGAAGATTCTTAAGGGAAAAAGGACGACGGGGACGACAGCCATCAAGGACGACCTCGAGAACGCCGGCGCCATCTGGGTCGACGAGCCAGTGGTGATCGACGGCAACCTCATTTCCAGCCGGACGCCGAAAGATTTGGCCCCGTTCGGGCTGGCGCTGGTGAAGTTTTTGCAGCGCCCCGTTTAGTACTCCAGCGCTATCTTCTCCCCTCTCCCTTCGGGAGAGGGGCGGGGGTGAGGGGGAAATGGCTTAACTCAAAAGCACGGCTATTCCCCCTCGCCCCCAACCCCTCTCCCGGAGGGAGAGGGGAGTAAATGCTTCCTGTATTTGAAGTTACTGCAACACCCTGCTGGTTTCTAGCGATGTAGTATTAGCGGCCGCGCCCTTGCGGCGCGGGCCGTCGGTCGTGACCCATGAACGCCATCTACTTCGATAACGCCGCCAGCACGCCCGTCTTGCCGGAAGTCTGGGACGCGATGCGTCCCTTCTTCACCGACGTCCCGGGCAATCCCGCGAGCAGCCATCGCTTCGGCCGACACGCGCGCCTCGCCCTGGATCAAGCGCGCGAAACCATCGCCCGTTGCCTCGACGCCGAGGCCGACGAAGTCCTCTTCACCAGCGGCGCCACCGAGGCGAACAATCTCGCCCTCTTCGGCCTGGCACGCGAACCCGGCACGATCTGCGTCAGCGCGATCGAACATCCCTGCGTCGGCGAACCGGCACTCAAACTGCGCGAGCGCGGCTTTCGGCTGCAAACGCTCGGCGTCGGCCGCGATGGCAAGACCGTGCCCCCCGACGGCTGGCCCGACGACATTCGGCTCGCCGCGGTGATGCTCGCCAATCACGAGACCGGCGCCGTCCAGCCGATCCACGAACTGAACGCGCCGGCGCCGATCCACTGCGACGCGGCGGCGGCGGTCGGGCGCATCGCCGTCTCCTTCAAACAGCTCGGCGTCGCCAGTCTCACGCTCAGCGGGCACAAGTTTCACGGCCCGAAAGGGTGCGGCGCCCTGCTGCTGCGCAAGGGAACCAAGCTGACGCCGCAAGTTTTCGGCGGACATCAGCAGGGGGGCAAGCGGCCCGGAACCGAGGCGGTGCCGCTCGCCGTCGGCCTGGCCAAGGCGCTCGAGCTGGCGACCCGGGATCTCGATTTGCGACATAGCCATGTCACCGGACTACGCCGCCGATTTCTCGAACAACTCGAGCAAGGCGCCCGGCCGATCGTCCCGACCGGACTCGATCCCGCGCTACCGTACGTCTGCAACGTCTCGTTCCCCGGCTGCCGGGCCGATGCGCTGCTGATCGCCTTCGATCTCGCGGGGATTGCCTGTTCGACGGGGTCGGCCTGTTCGAGCGGTTCGCCGTTGCCGTCGCCGGTGCTCGAGGCGATGCGCGTGCCCCGCGAGGTGCTGACGTCGGCGATCCGTTTCAGCTTCAGCGCGCTCAACACGCTGGCCGAGGTCCATCAGGCGACCCAGGCGATTTGCCAGGCGGTCAAGCGGATTCGGTCAAGTATTCGTTCGTAAATTATCGCCGCCGCGCAAGCAAGGTCGAAATTAGAACCTTGCTTGCGCGGCGGGCTCTGTCCGATTGGCGCAAGCAAGGCCGAAATTCGAACCTTGCTTGCGCTGCGGGCTCTGTCGGATTGCTGCAGCGCCTAACGGGCGCAGCGGAATGGATGCAGGTCGATCGGCGTAGGTCGGTCGGTGAGAAGCTCGGCCATGACGACGCCGGTGCCGAGCGAGAGCTGGATGCCGGCGCGGAAGTGCCCCGCGGCGACGTAGCCATTGTCGATGCCCGGAAGTTGGCCGAGGAACGGCAGGCCATCCGCACTGCCAGGCCGCAGTCCTGCCCAGGCCTTTTCGATCGGCGACCCGCGCAGCTCCGGCACGAGGCCGATCGCCAGTTCGACGAGCCCCATGATCCCTTCGGGCGTGGTTTGTTTGTCGAAGCCGACCCATTCTTCCGTCGAGCCGACCAGGATTCGGCCGTCCGTGCGCGGCACCAAGTAACGCGGCCCCTGCATGAGCACCTTCGTGAGGATTGGCCGACCGGGATTGAGAAGCGCGATCTGCCCGCGCACCGGAACGATCGGCGCCTTCCACCCCAGCGGCTCGAGCAGCGGGCCCGTCCACGAACCGGCCGTGAAGAGATAACGGTTCGCCTGCCGCAATCCGGCGCGCGTTTCGAGCCCGACGATGCGCCCCTGTTCGACGATTCGCTCGACGCCATTGTGCGGTTCGAGATCGACGTTGCCCAGCTGCTGACACGCGGCGATGAGCGCACGCAGATGCCAGGGATTGCGAATTTGCGCCAGATCGGGGAGATGTACTACCTGGCCCAGATTCGGCGCAAGCGCCGGTTCGAGCGCTCGGGCGTCCTCGTGTGTTTCCCAGCGAACGCCCGCGCCGCGCCATTCCTCGGCGTCGGCCGCGCTCGCGTGGTGGGCGAACTCGAGTCCGCCGCAGACGCGGTAACCGTTGGCGATGCCGGTGAGTTCCTGGAGTTCGCGCGAGAAGTCGGCGAAGCCGCTGGTGCTGAGGGCGCGGAGTCGATCGAAGGGAGATTGTGCAAACGCGGGCTCGCTGGGGGGGAGAATGCCGGCTCCGGCCCAGGACGCTTCCTGTCCGAGGTCGCCTCGATCGAGGACGAGGACGTGCTGGTGCTTTTGGGCGAGAAAGTACGCGGTCGTCAGGCCGATGACGCCGCCGCCGACAATCGCCACATCGTATGCGGGAGCCATGCGGATGTTATACGATCCGCCGAAAGCCCAGGGATGGCTTTCCCTGGGGAAGCATCCGCGCTTCTGTAAATTGACGCTGCATTCGGTGTTTCCCAGGGATAGCCATCCCTGGGCTTTCTACTTGCGGACGTAGCCCGCGATGATGCGTTCGACTTCCTGCGACACGGCGGCGTCGAATCGGCCGATGTGCCGCCAGATGATGTAGCCGTTCTCGTCGAGCAGCACCATCGTCGGGTAACTCTTGACGCCGAGCTGGGCCGCGAGTTCGTTCTGATCCAGGAGTTGGCGGTAGACGAAGTGGTACGTCTGGTTCATCCGCAAGACGCTCATGCGTTTCTCTTCGGGCGTGCCAAAGGATTCGTTGTTGATGCCGACGACTTCCAGCACCTGCGCGGGATACTTGCTCTGCAGCTTGTTGAGGTACGGAAACGCGTCCTTGCACGGGCCGCAGCCGGCGAACCAGAAGTCGAGCAGAACGAGTTTGCCTTGGCGATCGCGTTTGAGTTCCCAGGACGATTCGTTGACGTCGCGGAGGGCGAAGTTGACGACTTGCTTGCCGACGACGACGGCGCTGGGAACTTGCGCGGGGCCGAAATCCTGGCTGAGCGGCGCCACGGGGGGAGGGGGTGCGGGGAAGTTCGGGGTCGGCGATTCGCGTTGGCTGGGAATCGACAGCGTCGGCATGCCGGGCGACTTCGGCGCTTCAACGAATCCCGGTTTGGGGGTCGGCAGCGGCGGCACGGGCGAAGTCGGCGGGATCGCGTCCAGCACCGGAATATTGATGGCCACATGCAGCGTCGGATCGTCGGCGCCTTTGCCGACCCAGGTGCCGGGGGTGACGGGGCGCGTGCTTGCTTCGGGCCGATCGAGTCCGGCCATGGTGGCGGGGCCGATGGTGACGCCGTTGAAGGGCGCCGACTCCGGCTGTTTGGCGCCGGGCAAGAGCGCTTCGGGACCTTGTGGCTGGGAGGTGTGGGCGCCGACGAATTCTTCCTTCATGTCGATGGTCACGCGCATGTTGGGCGCGGTGGCGTAGGCGATCCCCGCGACGACTTTATCGCCGCTCTTGGCGCGAGCTTCGAGCATGTATTTCTTGCCGGGCCGGGTGTCCCAGATGGCAAAGTATCCGTCGCCGGTGACGGTCGCTTCCTTCGGTTTGGCGCCGTCTTCCATACAAACATAGCGGATGGAAGTGTCGCGCGGGGGCTTTCGGTTGAAGTCGAGAACCTGCCCCGCCAGGACCGACGGCGTTCCGGCCTTGTTTTGCACGCCGGGAGAGAGCAGCGGATCTTCGTCCTTGGTGCGCGCGGGGGCCGAGTCCTTCTCCTTGGGCGTCGTTCGGTCGTTATTCGTAAGCTTCTTGAAGTACGAACAACCCGGCCCTGGAATCAGGATAACAAGGAGCAAGAACAGCAGGGTGAACCGACGGATCATATCAATCCCCGCGGCGTCCGGGGTGCTCAGCTCACGCGAGCCGTGCAGGAGACGCCAAGTTCCAAGATCGGCACGTTACATTCGATAACTTGAGTCGATTTTCGCCAGTTTACCAGGGCCGGGCCCATGTCAAAAATAAACGCCAAATTCCCTCAAGAAACTCTGCCCGCCGATCGACGCTCCGTCAAGCAAAAGCCCGCCGATTGGATCCGCGTCCGCGGCGCCCGGACGCACAACCTGCATAATCTGGATGCCGACCTCCCCCGAGGCAGACTCACCGTTATCACCGGTCCAAGCGGTTCCGGCAAAAGTTCCCTCGCCTTCGACACCCTCTTCGCCGAGGGGCAACGCCGTTACCTCGAAACGCTTCGCACCAACACGCGGGCGCTCTTCGTCCAACTGCGCCGGCCCGACGTCGACGTCGTCACCGGGCTTCCCCCCGTTCTCTGCGTCGCCCAACACACCGGATCCCCCCGGCCGCGCAGCACCCTGGCGACCGTCACCGAGATTCACGACCATTTCCGCCTGCTCTGGGCACGACGCGGCACGCCTCATTGCCCGCAGTGCGGCGCCGAGATCCGCAAGCACACCGTCGCCGAGATCGTCCGCGAAACCATGCAGCTCCCCGAGGGCCGAAAGCTCTTCATTCTCGCGCCGCTCGTGGAAGACCAGCCCGGCGACCAGCGCGACGCCTTCCTGCGCATTCGCCAAAGCGGCTTCCTGCGCGCCCGGGTCAACGGCGTGCTCTGGGAAATCCGCGACATTCCCAAGGTCGATCCCAGGAAACGTCACACCATCGAACTCGTCGTCGATCGACTCGTGGTTCGGCCCGGGCTCGAGGATCGCTTTCACGAATCGATCGCGACGGCGAGCAAGCATGGCCAGGGCCGGGCGATCGTCACCGACGCCGAGGATTCCGACTGGAACGACCGCGTTTATTCGACGACGCTCGCCTGTCCGCAGTGCCGGACGTCGGTACCCGACCTGGAGCCGCGGCGATTCCATTTCAACAACCCGTACGGCGCCTGCCCGCGCTGCACCGGCCTGGGGCAAGTCTGGCAACTCGATCCCGCGCGCGTCGTAACCGCTGAGGAAATCCTGGCGTGGTTCCCGGAACGGAAGGACCTGCACGCGCTGCTCACCGCTGCCGACCGCGAAGTGCGCGCCGAGACGGACGAGGAGTTGGCCGAGGCGCTCGAACGGCTGTCCGGCTACGTTGTCTGTCCCGAGTGTCACGGCGCACGGGTCAATCTTGCGGCACGGTCAGTGAAGTTCGCCGGTCGGGGCATTCACGAAGTCCACGCGCTCGACGTCGATGCGGCGTACACGCTGTTTCAGCCGCTGCACGAATCGCCGCGCGACGACCGCGTGCTGCAGATTCTGCTGAAGGAGATCGCAACTCGGCTGCACTTTTTGCGCGAGGTCGGCCTGGGCTATCTCGCGCTCGATCGGCCGGCGACGACGCTCTCGGGCGGCGAGTTCCAGCGCGCCCGCCTGGCGACCCAGCTCGGCGGCGGACTGCGCAACGTCTGTTATATCCTCGATGAGCCGACCATCGGCCTGCACCCGCGCGACACCGACCGTTTGCTCGCCGCCCTGCGCGTCCTGCAACAACGCGGCAACACGCTCCTCATCGTCGAGCACGACGAAGCGGTGATGCGGGCGGCCGACTATCTCATCGACATCGGTCCCGGCGCCGGCGCGCAAGGCGGACGTCTACTCGCCCAGGGAACGCCCGAGGAGGTGCTGGCGAATCCCGCATCGATAACCGCGCCGTACCTGCGCGGCGAAGTGACTTTAGCGCCGTCGCTGATCTGGTCCCCTCCCGCGCAATCGATCGTCATTCGCGGCGCCCGGCAGCACAACCTCAAAAACATCGACGTCGCGCTCCCCCTGGGCCGACTCGTCTGCGTCACCGGCGTCAGCGGTTCGGGCAAGAGCACGCTCATCACCGGCATCCTTTGGCCCGCCTTGCGCCGACATCTCGGCCTCCTGGCGCCGACTCCCGGCGCTCACGACAGTATCGAAGGGCTGGAAGCGATCGACAAACTCATCGAAGTCGATCAGAAGCCGCTCGGACGCTCGGCGCGCTCGAGCCCCGCGACTTACACCGGTCTGTTCGACGAGATCCGCAAAATCTTCGCAGCCACCAAGCTCGCCAAACTGCGCGGCTACAAGGCGAATCGCTTCAGCTTCAACTCGAAAGGGGGCCGATGCGAAGAGTGCCTGGGCCACGGCGAGGTGAAGGTCGCGCTGCAGTTCCTGCCCGACCTGAGCGTGCCGTGTCCCTCGTGTCAGGGCAAACGCTTCAACCTGCCGACGCTCGAGGCGACGTTCAAAGGCAAGTCAATCGCAGATGTCCTGGCACTGTCGGTCGCGGAGGCGCGGGAGTTATTCGCCAATGTGCCCAACATGGAACGCATCCTGCGGGCGCTCGACGAAGTGGGGTTGGGATATCTCTCGCTCGGGCAACCGGCGCGGCAGCTTTCCGGCGGCGAGGCGCAGCGCGTCAAGCTGGCGACGGAACTCGCGCGCGTCGCCAGCGGCCGCACGTTGTTCCTGCTCGACGAACCGACGACTGGCCTACATCGCCGGGATGTGGCGCCGTTGCTCGAGGTCTTTCGCCGACTCGTGGAGGCGGGCAACACCGTCGTGGTGATCGAGCACCATCGAGACCTGATCGCGTCGGCGGACTGGGTGATCGACCTGGGCCCCGAGGCGGGAGGCGCCGGCGGATATTTGGTAGCCGCGGGGCCGCCGGGGGCGATCCAGGCGTGTCCGCAAAGTCTCACGGGCCGATTCATTTGACGCGCCCGCCTTACCCGCGTACACTGGGTGAATTCGCCGAGACCCACTTTCTATTTGGAGAATCTTATGCGTCGCGCATGGGCCCTGCTCGTTTTGTTCGCTCTCGCCCCTGTGTCTTGGGCGGATGACACCAAGGACTTCTTCAACGGCAAAGACCTGACCGGCTGGGACGGCGTCAGCGAATACTGGAGCGTGAAGGACGGCGCCATCGTCGGCAAGCACGGCGGCGAACTCAAGGGGAACACCTTCCTCGTCAACAAGAAAATGTACGGAGATTTCGAACTCAGCTTCAAGTTTCTCCTCAAGGACGGCAAGGGCAACAGCGGCGTGCAGATTCGCAGTAAAGTCGTCGACGACAAGAAATGGGTCGTCGCCGGGCCGCAAGCCGACATCGGCGCCGGGTACTGGGGCAGCCTCTACGGCGAACGCTTCGGCGGCATGATGAAGGCTTCCAGCAAGCAAGCCCAGGAGGACGCGTTCAAGGGCAAGGACAAGAACAAGGACTTTCACGACTACTCCGTCAAGGTCGTCGGCAATCACTTCACGATCAAGATCAACGGCGTCACCATGATCGATGAAGAGTTCAAGATGGGAGGCAAGGAACCAGTGGCCTCCGAGGGCGTGATCGCACTGCAGCTTCACACCGTGTCGGGGGGCATGGAAGTGTCCTTCAAAGACTTCCAGTTCAAAAACCTCGGCAAGAAGTAGCCGCGCAGCGAGAGGCGAGCGGGGGACGTCAGTCCCCCGGTACGTCACGCAAGGCAGACGCTTCCTGCTTTCGCAACGGCTCGATTTTGCAGTAGTAGACGTACCGGGGGACTGTCGTCCCCCGCTCGCCAAATCTTGGACGCTTCATGTCGGCTCTTATTCTGGTCATCGACGACGACGAGGCGATTCGCGAATCGGTCGAAGCCGTCCTCGTCGCCGCCCGCTACCGCGTCCTCACCGCCGGCGACGGCGCCGTCGGCATCGAACTCGCGCAGCGGCACCTCCCCGACCTCATCGTCAGCGACATGATGATGCCGAACAAGAGCGGCTTCCTCGTCCTGGAGCACGTCAAAAAATCGCTCGCCCCCGCTCCCAAGGTGGTCATCATCACCGCCAACGAAGGCGAACACCACCGCGATTACGCCGAATCCCTCGGGGCCGACGCCTACCTGCGCAAGCCCTTCGGACTCGCCGAACTCGTGCGTCAGATTCAGATCCTCCTTTCTCCCGCGTGAACGCATGCGCTGGCTGACGCAAAACTTGCTCGTCGTCGTCATCGCCCTCCTGTGCGGCTTCTTTAGCTGGATGTCGCTCGTGGAGTACCAGCCCGAAGACGAGCAATCCGCCCATCTCCTGGCCCAGCGCGTCGTCCGCATGACGGATGAAAAGAGCGGCATCTTCCTGGCGACCGGCGGCTCGGCCCAGCAACGCGATTTCGCGCTCCTGGTCAAGAGCGATCTGCTCGCGCAGAAACGCCGCATCGTCGGCGCCGCGTTCGGCGAACCGTCCGATATCCGAGATGTCTTCGAGCCCCTCGCCGGCCAGGTCGACATCGTGGTCGGCGATGCTGCGACGGCTCGCCACAAGTTTCTCCCTGCGGATAAATTCGTGCAGGCAGAGCACTATCTTTGGCCGACATTCGTGTCGCTGGAAAACTGGCTCGACATCCTCGGCACCATGTCGGTGATCGCGATCATGGCGATCGGGCTGACGATGGTCATCGTGGTCGGAGGCATCGATCTCGCGGTCGGGCGCATGGCGGGGCTCTCCGCAGTGATCTGCACCTACGTCATCAGCCAGGTGCTGGACGGAGCGTCGACCTCGGCGCTGGAACAGATCGTCGCCGGCGCCGTCGCGCTGGCGACGTGCGCGGCGTTCGGCTGGCTGGTGGGCGCCCTCATCGTCTATCTGGAGTTGCCGGCCTTCATCGTCACGCTCGCGGCGATGCTCTTGGCGCAGGGCCTGGCGTACAAGATCGCCGGCGGCGTCTCGATCGGCAACCTCCCCGAGTCGTTCCGCGCCCTGGGCGGCGGCCGACTCGCCGGCGTCGTTCCTTACTCCGTCGTTCTCATGCTCATTTTGTACGCACTCGCCCATCTGCTCATGCAGCGCACGGTCCTGGGGAGATACTTGTACGCAGTGGGGGGCAATCGCGAGGCGGCACGGCTCGCGGGGGTACCAATCCCGCGCGTCGTGCTGTTCGTCTATGCCGCCTCGGCGCTGCTCGCGGGTCTGGGGGGCGTCCTCCTGGCGTCGCTACACCGCATCGGCGATTACAAGTTCGGCGAAGGCTACGAACTCTACGCCATCGCCGCCGTCGTCATCGGCGGCACCAGCCTCCGCGGCGGCGAAGGAACCATGATCGGCACTTTCCTCGGCGCCCTGCTCATCGCCATCCTCGACAAGGGCATGCGCATGATGGGACTGCAGCCGGACGACCAGCTCATCGCCCGCGGCGCCATCCTCCTCGTCGCCGTCCTCATCGATCAGATGAAACATCGCCTGCGCACTCGATTCGCGTAGCGCGCGCCAGATCATTCAGTTGCAACTCGTCCACCTGCGAGGCCGGGACTTGCCCGCTCTCGCTCCATCCCCGGACGGCGTAATACGCAGCCACCATCGCCTGCAGCCGCTCACGGGGCAACGTCGCGTCGTGCTCGGCGCCCGTCGGTAATCCCTCGCTGAGGAAGCGGCGCGGCAACGTGTCCTCCGCCGCCGTCCAGCCTTCCCGCAGGTTGTAGAGCTTCTTCGCCGTCACGATGCGCCGTGCCGTGGTGCGCAGCTCGTCGGCAGTCACGTCCCAGCCGGTGACGCGCCGTAGCAAATCCGCGGCCTCGCCTTGAAAATCGCTGAACACGCCGCGAAGGAACTTGCACAGGATGAGCGAATCCATGAGGGCGGCCCGATCCTCGGAGTCCGCGGCCAGCGTGGCGCTCGCGGGAGAGCCGTGCAGACGGTCGGTCTTCGGAGAGAAGTCGGCCTCGTAGGCGCCGCTCCGGTTGTGGTCGGCGCCGCGCGAACCGACCGCGAAGCCCAGGGCCATCGTTTGCAGGGCACGCGGTTCGTAGCCGGGGAGTTCCAGCCCCTTGACGTGCGGCGCGAAGTCCCCGGCGCCGCCGCCGATGCGCTCGGCCGCGCGGCGCGTTCCTTCCGCGAGCAGATCGCCGAGCCCCGGTTCTCGGCGCGCAATCCGCGGCAACAGATCCAGGAGCATCGCGCCGTTGCCGAAACGAAGACCGTCGGCCTGGAGCAGGCCGCGTTCGGCGCATTCCATGGCAAAGGCGACGGTCGCGCCGGCGGAGATGGTGTCGAGGCCGAGTTGGTCGCAGAGTCGCGCGGCGCGGAGCACGACGTCGCGGTCGCCGATGCCGCAGAGCGGGCCCAGCGCGAAGAGGCTTTCGTATTCGAGCCGAACTTCGCCGTCGGTCGATGCGTAGATGTGTTCGCAGCCGATGGTGCAGGCGGCACACGAATTCCGCGCCACCCGCCGGGCGGCGTTGAGCGATTCGCCGGAGAGCTGGTCGGCCTCGGCGAACTGGCCCTGCTGAAAGTTTCGGGTGGGCAACGCATGAAGGCGATTGAACGTAAGAAGATTGACGACCGTGCCGAGCTCGCGGTACTTGGCGGTAGCGGGACCGAACGAGCGTTTGGACAGATCGCGGGCGGCCTCGACGACGCCTGCGGGGTCAGCGACGGGAACTCGCTGCGAGCCGGCGACGACGACAGCCTTGAGCCGTTTGGATCCCATGACGGCGCCGAGTCCGCCGCGACCCGCATGCCGATTGCCGTGACTGATGGTGGCGTATCGGACGCAGTTTTCGCCCGCCGGGCCGATGACGGCGGCATGATGGTCGGGTCCGAAGCGTTCGCCGAGCCGGGCGGTCGCTTCGTGGGACGATTGGCCCCAGAGATCCTCGGCCGACTCAAGCCGGACGTCGCCGTCCTCGATGACGACCACGCTCGGTAGGGCACAGGCGCCGACGATCACCAGGGCGTCGGCTCCCGCGCGTTTCCCGGCCAGGGCGAAGTGCGACGACGACAAGGCGTCGTTGAGCCGAAACGTGAGCGGCGACTTGGCGAGCACCGCGAACTTCGCCGACGTGGTGAGCGGCGTGCCGACCAGCGGGCTGAAGCAGAAGACCAGGGCCGCGTCCGGTCCAAGCGGATCGACGCCGGCCGGCGTTTCGCGGTGCAGAATCCAGGTTCCCAGGCCGACGCCTCCCACGAAGCGGCGCAGCACCGACTCCGGCAGCGGCACCCAGTCGGCAGAGCCGGTGCTGACATCGATTCGCAGGTAGCGTCCGTGGTATCCGCCCATGCGGTCATAGTAGCAGATGTGCGTCAAACGGGGACATTTTTGCGGCTCTGGAAGATCCGAGATAAATCCCGCTTGACGTAGATCGCCGATTTTCGATATACGGCCGCCAGACGTGTTCACTAAACCCATTCAATCCGACGCCATTATTTATCGAGGATATTCGCTCATGTTGAAGCCGCGAATGGCGATAATCAGTACTTTCGACGAGGCCTGCGGCATCGCCACCTACGCCGAGGCGCTCTGCAAGCAACTCGAATCGTCGTTCGAACTGGCGCCGATGCCGCTCGATTTGACGGCGCTGCGTTCGGAGAATCGCCGGCTGGGGGATCGTCACATTTGCGAAATGGCGTCGCGACTTCGGGACTTCGACGTCGTAAACATTCAATTCGAGTTCGGCATTTTTTCTACAAACCCATATCAGGCATATCGCCGAGTGCGAACGCTCATCGAAGCCAGTTCGAAGCCGATCCTTACGTTACACACGTTGGATGCGCCCCACTTATTTTGGACCATCGCGAACCTGAAACGGCTGATGCTCGGTCAGTTCCGCAGCCTGGGGTCGAATCTGCGGGATCGCGTTCGCGGTCAGAGTTGTCTGAAACTCGCACAACTTGTGGAGCGAAAGGGCGGTGCGGCCATCGTGCATAACCTACGCGACCGCAAAATTCTATCGCATCTAAGGCCCCATTTAAACGTCTTGGCGCATCCCTTGGTCTTTGCCTACGACGACGCCGACCACGTTCCCGAACGTTCAAAATTGCGCGCCGAATTCGACGACCGCTTCGCCATGCTTCCCGACGCCGTCGTCCTCGGCGTCTTCGGGTTCCTTTCCGATTACAAAGGTCACGAGACCGCGATCCGGGCGCTGAAACTCCTTCCGGACGATCACCATTTGTTTCTCTTTGGGGCGCAGCACCCGGGAGCGATTCGGCGATTCGAAAAAATACATCCCTACATCAACGGCCTAATTCGACTCGTGCAAAAGCTGAAATTGGACAACCGCGTGCGCTTCATCGATGGCGGCGGCGATCCCGAGTTCTATCGCTACATGAAGTGCTGCGATACGATCATCTATCCCTACCTGGAAGTCGGGCAATCCGCCTCCGGAGTCGCGGCGTTGGGACTGGAGGCGGGCGCCCATTGCATCTTCTCCAATTCCGGCCCGTTTCAAGAACTCAACAAATTCGCCGGGGTCAAGTTCCCTTCGTTCTCGATCGGCAACTTTCTCGAACTCGCCCAGACGATCCGTCGCGGCGTGCCGCCGAATTATCACGCCATGGTAAGACAGTATCTCGATCGATTCAACGCGAAGTCGAACTGCCAAATTTACCGGGAAGCTAGCGGACTCGGATTGGCAGGGGAGTTTGAAATCTCGATCCGCAATCCCAACTCCATTGCGGCGTGACGACAACGCGGACAGTTTACTCGACGGCGACATTTCCGTCGCCGCTGGGCGCTCGCTTGCAGGACTTGCTCGACGACCCGAACGGGTAACCCGCTCAGCCGCCGACGTCTGCCGACAGCAGCAACAGCCGATCGCCCGCTTTCAAGACTTCCGCGAGATCCGTGACGAAGCGCTGCCCGTCCAGCGATAGCAGGTAGTGCGGCGACAAACGTCCGTCGGGGCGAAACAGTCCCGCGAGACCCGGACACTCCCCCGCCGCCGCGGCCAGCGCCGCGCCGGCCGTCGCTGCGGAAACGACGAGTTCGCTGCGACCCGCACGGGCGCGCGGGATGCCGAAAAATTCGATCGTCACGCTCGGCGCCGTCATGTCGCGTCTCCGGGCGAAAACCCCCGCCGCTCTAACTCCTGGCGAATCGCGAGTTCCTCGAGCAGATCGACGAACGCCTGGACCGCGGCGCGCGCCCTTCGCGAGCGGGGGACGACGAAGTCGTACTGTTCCTGACGCAGCGGCAAGAAGCCGAGCCCGGCGGCCCGCGTCACCGGTTCGATGGCGACGCCCCAGTCGGCGCGGCCCTGGGCAATCGCGGCGGCGACCGCGTTGTGCGAACGCGCCTCCGCCAAATAGCCTGGCGGTCGCGCGGCGCCGAGCAAACGGTCGATGAGCAGACGCGTGCCGCTGCCGCGGTTGCGATTGACGAGCACGCACTCCGCGTCCGCCAGCGCCGCCGTCACGGCCGCCGGGAGATCACGGCCCTCGAAGCGCGCGTCTCCCTTGCGGAACACAACGCCTTGCAGACGTCCGTAACCCCGGACCAACTCGACCGCCTCGGTGAGGAACGGGCGGTTGTAGACGTCGGTCTCGGGATCGAGCAGATGGACGCCGGCCAGGTCGCATTCGCCGCGCTTCGCCGCTTCGAGCCCGCCGGTGCTGCCCACGGCCAAGACTTTGCTCGTGACGCCTCGGCCATGCAGTTGGCCCAGCAAATAATCGAGCCCGGTGCACTGGCTGCCGATGACAACGAGATCGGCGGGCTGAACCTCAGCTCCGAGCAGTTGCACCGAAACGATGCTGTCCTGCTCGAGATACTCGCGCTGCCGCGGGATGACGACGAAGCCGTCCGCCTTGCTAAACGCGGTGACGGAGCCCGATCCCTTCCCCATCGGATACGCGACGAGCGATTCATTTTCGCCGCCGTCGCGGATCAGATTCACTAAAAGATACTCCGTACGTCCCCTTTCGGAGTTCACGCGCATCGGCAGGCGGGCGTTCACCAACGCGGTGGGATGCTCGCGCCGGCCGGCCAGCGCGCGCAGCACCGGCGCGAGGAATTCGTGAAACGTAAAGATCGCCGACGTGGGAAAGCCGGGCAACACGGCCACGGGGACGGACCTGCCCGCGTCTCTCGTGATGGCTGCGAGGCACAGCGGTTTGCCCGGCTTGAGCGCGACGCCATGGGCGACGATGCCGGGGAGTCCGAGTTCCGCGACGGCGCGATACGAGACGTCGCCGGCACCCTTGGACGTGCCCCCCGAGAGCAGGATGACGTCGTGTTCGAGGGCGCAGCGCAGCGTGTCCAACAGCAACGGCTGATCGTCGGGGACGATGCCGAGCGCGATCGGCTCGCAGCCCAACTCGCGGACGGCGTCGGCCAGGACCGTGCTGTTGCTGTCGTGCGTGAAGCCGGGCTTCATCGGGGCGCCGGGCGGGATCAGTTCGTTGCCGGTCGAGAGAATCGCGACTCTCGGCCGGCGGACCACGTCGACGCGGGCGATGCCGAGCGCTGCGAGCACGCCCGTTTCCCGCGAGGTAAGCAGATCGCCGCGCCGCAGCACGATTTCGTCCTGGCCGATGTCGGTGCCGGCGAACGCGAGGTTGCTGCCGGGGGCGACGGGACGCTGGAGAACGAGCAGGCCGTCGCGGACGTCGGTGTGCTCGATCATGACGACGGCGTCGGCGCCGCGCGGGGCCATGGCGCCGGTGGCGATCGCCGTCGCCGTCCCCGCCGTCACGGTTTGCCGCGGCTGCATGCCGGTGGGCAACGTCTCGGCGTTGAGCCGAAGCGTCCGGGGGCGATCTTCGCTGGTGCCGAACGTGTCTGCCGACTGCACCGCGAAGCCGTCCACGTTGGAGCGATCGAAGCTCGGCACGTCCAGGGGAGCAATCACGTCGTCCGCCAACACGCGTCCCAGCGCTGCCGACAACGGCACGGTCTCGGCTTCGAGGGGACGAAGGTCCAGGACAGCGCGGAAGCGGCGTTCGGCCTCGTCGCGGTCGATGACATCGAGGAACTGTTGTTGCCGAAACGCGTCGTTCATGAGAGGCCGTCGTAGTGGTAAACGGTGACGACCGCGCCCGCGGGATAGCCCTCGCTGTCGCGCGGCACGAGCACGAACCCGTCGGCAAACGTCGTCGTGCTGAGCTGCGAGGCGCCGCTGACGGCGAGCGGCTCGGCCCGGCCTTCGTGAATCCGCACACGCACGTAATCGACCCGGCCGACCGCCGACGCAATCTTCGACGCCAGCGGCAGCGGCTGCGAACGATACGGCAGTTCGGAGCCTCGCCCTCCGAGGCGGCGCACGGCCCGGCCTGCGAAAAGATCGTAGGCGCACAGACACGACACCGGATTGCCCGGCAACAGGAAGACCGCTCGGCCGTTCATGAAACCGACGCCCGTCGGACTCGCGGGACGCAGCGCGACGCCGTGAATCGTGAGTTCGCCCAGCTCCGCCAGGAGCGCGGGGGCGTGATCCTCCTGACCGACGGAGCTGCCGCCGGAGACGAGCAGCACGTCGGCGGTACTGGATCGCATCGCCTCGGCGAGGAGTTCCCGGCGATCGGGCAGGAGCGGCGCGACATAAGGGACGCCGCCGTCGCGCCGGATCAGCGCCGCCAGCATGACGGAGTTGCTGTCGACGATGCGGAAGCCCTCGGGTTTGGAACCGACGGAGAGCAGTTCGTCGCCAGTGATGAGAATGTCGACGCGCGGTCGGCGGATCGCGTTCACCGCGGCCACGCCGAGCGAGGCAAGCAGGCCGAGATCCTGGGGCCGAAGGACGCGCCCGGCGCTGAGAACGGTTCGGCCCGGCTCGACGTCTTCGCCGCGCCGGCCCACGTGCCGTCCCGGTGAAACGGCCTCGCTGATGCGCAGCACGCCGGCGTCTTCGCGCGCCAGCTCGACCGGGAGCACCGCGTCGGCGCCGACCGGCACAGGCGCTCCCGTCATAATTCGTACCGCCTGGCCCGTAGAGACTTCGCCCTGGAACGGTCGGCCCGGCAACGATTCGCCCACGATCCGCAGCTCGAGCGGATTGTAAGTCCCCGCGCCGAACGTCTCTTCGGCCCGCAGCGCGTAGCCGTCCATCGCCGCCCGGTCGAATGCCGGCACCGCGACTTCCGCGTGCACCGCATCCGCGAGCACCCGGCCGCTCGCCTCTGGCACCGCGATCGATTCCCCCGTCAGCGCATGGAGGCGTTCGTCGAGGAGTCGGACCACGCTTTCGACTTCCGCGCGATCGCGAAAGCCGCGCATGCGGATGTCGAAAAAGTCGGCTCGCGTCGTCACCGGTCGCTCCGAGGGTTCAGTCGGTCTACAATGTCATCATAACATCCCGCATCAGGACGCGAAAGCAATGAACGTCGCCGGCATCGTACTTTGTGGCGGGCAGAGCAAGCGCATGGGTCGGCCCAAGGCGTGGCTGCCGTTCGCCGGTGAGTTGATGTTGCCGCGCGTGGTGCGGCTGTTGCGCGATGTCGTCGGCCCGATCCTCGTGGTGGCGGCGCCGGACCAGGAAGTCCCGCCGCTCGCCGACGACGTGCGCATCGTCCGTGACGAGGAGCGTGGCCGCGGGCCCTTGCAGGGATTGGCCGCGGGCCTGGCGGCGCTCTCCGCGTCGGTCGATGCCGCTTATCTGACGTCGTGCGACGTGCCGTTCCTTCAGCCCGCGTTCGTCCGCCGACTTATGGATCTGCTGGGCGACAAGCAGATCTGCGTGCCGCACGTCGGGGAGTATCATCATCCCCTCGCCGCCGTCTACCGCACGAGCGTCTTGCCGATCGTGCATCGACTGTTGGCCGAGAATCGTCTGCGGCCCTTTTATCTGTTCGAGCAAGTACCGACCCGAGTCGTCGAGGCGGCGGAAATTGCCGACGCGGATCCGACCTTCCAGACCCTGCGAAACTTGAACACGCCCGAAGAATACGAAGCCGCCCTGCGCGAGGTCGCCAACATTTCGTTCCCCCGAAGCAACGAACCGAGTATAATCGCGTGATGGACGAGATCTTTATCCTCATCCCCGGCCGCACCAGCCGTCAGGGGACTGCGCTCAACGAAGGCAAATTCACCGCCAACTACGTCGACGAAACCAACACGCTCTTCGTCAGTCCCGAGGACATGAACCGCCTGGGGATCGCCGTCGGCGAGCGGATCCGGCTGCGCTCCGAGCACGGCGTGATCGAGTTGCCGTGCCAGCCGGCCAAGGCGGGCGAATTGCCGTCGGGCCTCTTGTTTCTCCCCTACGGCGATCCTTCGAGCCGGCTCATGGGGGGCGAAACGCACGGCACCGGCATGCCCGACAGCAAGGGTTTCGACGTGACCATCGAGAAGATCCTCTGAAAGGAAAATTACCATGGCAGTCTCCGAACTGAAAGTCGTCAGCAACGCCACGTGCACCTTTTGCGGTTGCGTCTGCGACGACATGGAGCTGACCGTCGAAGGGCACACGATCACCAAGGCGAAGAACGCCTGCGTGCTCGGCAAAGCCTGGTTTCTCAACCACCACATCGAAGATCGGCCCGTCGCGACCATCGACGGCAAACCCGCGACGCTGGAGGAAGGCGTCGAACGCGCCGCCCAGATCCTGGCCAACGCGCGCTACCCGATCGTCTATGGCCTCTCCGACACCACGTGCGAGGCGCAGCGCGTGGCCGTCGCCATTGCCGACCGCGTCGGCGCCTGCGTCGACACCACGACGTCCGTCTGCCACGGCCCGTCAGGCATGGCGTTCCAGGGCGTGGGCGAGGTGACGTGTTCCTTGGGCGAAGTCAAGAACCGCGCCGACCTCGTGCTCTTCTGGGGCAGCAACCCCGCCGAGTCGCACCCGCGCCACTGGGGCCGATATTCGACGATGCCGAAAGGGCTGTTCGTCCCGGCGGGTCGCAAGGGGCGTACCGTCGTGCTCGTCGACGTGCGCAAGAGCAAGAGCGCCCCGGCCGCGGACATCTTTCTGCAGATCAAGCCGCGCAAGGATTTCGAGGCGCTCTGGGCGCTGCGGGCGCTGGTCAAGGGCGTGGAACTCGACGAATCGGTCGGCGTCGAGACCGGCATTCCGCTGGAGCAACTGAAGGATCTCGCCCAGCGCATGAAGGCATGCAAGTTCGGCGTCTTGTTCTTCGGCATGGGCCTGACGATGACGCGCGGCAAGCACATGAACGCCGAGGCCGCGCTTTCATTGGCGAGCGATCTGAACGCGTTCACCCGCTTTTACGCCAAGCCGATGCGCGGGCACGGCAACGTCACCGGAGCCGACAACGTCGTCAGTTGGCAGACTGGTTACCCGTTTGCCGTCAGCCTGGGGCGCGGCTATCCGCGTTTCAATCCCGGCGAGTTCACGACCTCCGACACGCTGGCGCGCGGCGAGGCCGACGCCGGGCTCATCATCGCGTCGGACCCGATGGGCAATTTCTCGCAGCCGGCGCGCGACCATCTCGCCCGCATCCCGTACATCGCGCTCGATCCGAAAGAGACCGCGACGGTCAAACACGCCGCGGTCGCCTTCTGCACCGCCACGTACGGCATCAACGTCCCCGGCACCGTCTACCGCATGGACGACGTGCCGATCCCGCTGCGCCCCGCCTTCGAGTCGAGCTTCCCCAGCGACGAAACGGTGCTGCGAGCGATCGAAAAACGCGTGCGGGAGTTGCAATCGATCGCGAATTGACGTCGGCAGGTCACATTGAGGATCGATGATGAACGACGACGAATTGGCCGACGATTTAATACCTGGCGGTCTCAAGAAATTGAAATCTTACCATAGCGACTACGGCAAGAAGACCTACGCCGAGATCAAGAAGTTGGCCGGAGCGAATCCACCCGACCGTAATGCGCGGCAGATGAAGAAATTGATCGAGCGCGTGAAGCACCTGAAAGACAAGCCGCGGAGGCCCCGATGAAATCCATCACGACATTCAAGCGCGGCGTGGCCAAAGCCCGACGCGAATGGCAAGAAAGTCGAGTCGACGTCGCTTTGGCGGAGGTCGATCAGCTGCTCGCCGAATGGCCGGACAACCCGCAGTTGCTCGTCATGTGGGCCGATCTCGTGCAGTTGCAAGAATCGAAGAACGGCCCGACGCCCGAAGAAGCCGCAGCCGCCTACCGACGCGCCGCAGATTTGGAGGGGGATTTGCCGGGCGCCCTAGTGGAACTGGGCCATTACATTTACTCGGTCGAGGACGACGCAAAAGCGGCGATGAAGGCGTTCGACAAGGCAATCCTCGCCTCGCGGCGTCTTTTGATCGAGGCGCTGTTGGGAAAGGCGAAAGCCCTGCAGGAATTGGGCCGGATCACGGAGGCTCGAGCCTGTCTCGACGAGGCTTATATGCTGCGACTGCGCGACCCCAACGGCGCCGACGATTCCAGAGCGTTCGAAGAAATCATGGAGCAGTTGAACGAGTTTCTTCATGCGGGATAGCCGATGCCGGGGGCGGGTTCCGCCGATCCTCGGCTCTGGAAACTACGCCACGAGCAACCAAACATGAGGTCGATAAATCACCTGCCGTTGCCATTGCTGTTAGTTGAGCTAATTGATTTCAATCGTTGGAGGGTCGTCGATCAATCCTGCCTAGATATTTGGACACTTTTCTTCAATCATGGGGGACTAGCAACGGATGGCGACTTGCAGATCCGTTTTTTTTCGATTGACGAGATGGCGGAGAAGACGGCCATGTTGTCACAAGAAAAATTCCCTGTGAAAGTCGATCCGCAATGGAAAATGAGTATCACGACACGACTTGAGCCCGTATCTGTAGCTCCTGATCAGAGTATCGTGATCGCGGACTTGTTCCACCTGCCTCGTTTTCCCGATAGGTTGGTTGTTCCAATTGTTCTGGACTACCGATTGTCCATCGACAGACCGCGGGTCATCTGTTATCCAGACGATGCTTTCGAGCAATATTGGTACGTCGTTTCTCCTTGCTTTGAAGACTTTGTGAATGCCCTTGGTTTGTAAGGCGTGGAGCGTTCAGCCCGTAAAAACAGGATATTCATGACTCTCTTGAAAATCGCCAACGGCGCCGTCTACGATCCCGCGAACCACGTCCACGGCGTCGTCCAGGACGTCTGGATCCAGGACGGCAAAATCGTCGCCCCCTCGGACGCCCTGCCCGACAAGATCCTCGACGCGACCGGCCTGGTCGTCATGGCGGGGGGCGTCGATATGCACGCCCACATTGCCGGGCCCAAGGTCAACCTCGCGCGCAAGATGCGGCCCGAGGACAAACGCAAGGCGCCGGTCGTGCGGCGCACGGCCGTGTCGCGTTCCGGCACCACCGGCAGCGTGCCGAGCACGTTCGCGACCGGCTACCTCTATGCCGGCATGGGCTACACCACCGTTTTCGACGCCGCCATCCCGCCGCTGAGCGCCCGCCATGCCCATGAGGAATTTCACGATACGCCCATCATCGATAAGGGCTTCTTCCTGCTGTTCGGCAACAATCACTACGTCATGAAGCAGATCGCCGCCAAGGAGCCCGAACGGCTCAAAGCGTTCGTGGGCTGGCTCCTCGCCTCGGCCAAGGGCTACGCCGTCAAGATCGTCAATCCCGGCGGCGTCGAAGTCTGGAAGGGGGGCGGCGACACCCTGCACAGCCTCGACGGCAACGTCGAACATTTTGACATCACGCCCCGGCAGATCCTCACGTCCCTCGCCCAAACCGCGATGGACCTCGGCCTGCCGCACCCCGTTCACATCCATTGCAACAATCTCGGCATGCCGGGCAACTGGAAGACGACCCTCGCTACCATGCAGGCGCTCGAGGGACGGCGCGCCCATCTGACGCACATCCAGTTCCACAGCTACGGCGGCGATGCCGACGATCAGGACAAGTTCTGCTCCAAGACGCCCGAACTCGCCGACTACGTCAACGCCCATCCCAATCTCAGCGTCGACGTCGGTCAGGTGCTCTTCGGCGAGACGACGTCGATGACCGGCGACGGACCCCTGGGCTACTACCTGCATAAAGTTACCGGTCGAAAGTGGACCAACTCCGACACCGAAATGGAGGCTGGCTGCGGCATCGTCCCCATTACTTATAAGGAAAAAAGCCTGGTCCACGCCCTGCAGTGGGCCATCGGCCTGGAGTGGTATCTGCTCGTCAAGAATCCCTGGCAGATCGCCATGAGCACCGACCATCCCAACGGCGGCTCCTTCCTGGCGTATCCGCAGATCGTGCAGCTGCTCATGGACCGCAACTATCGCGACGAAGTGCTCAAGCGCGTCGACCCGCGCGTGCTGGAGCGCAGCGTGCTCAAGGATCTGGACCGCGAATACACGCTTGAGGAGATCGCCATCATCACCCGGGCGGCGCCGGCGCGGATGCTCGGGCTCACGCATAAGGGGCACCTGGGCGTGGGCGCCGACGGTGACGTCGCCATCTACACGCCGTCGGCCGACAAGCGTGCGATGTTCGAACTGCCCCGTTTCGTGCTCAAGGCGGGCGAGGTCGTCGTGGAGCAAGGCGAGATTCGACTCGAGCGTTTCGGCCGTACGTTGCACGTGGTTCCTGGCTACGATGAGGACGCAGTGGCGGACATCCGCAAGTGGTTCGAGGCGTACTACACGATTCAATTTGCGAACTACCCCGTCGATGCGGACTACATGGCCCACGGCGCGACCGCGGTCCCGTGCCGTCCTTGAGTTGAGAGAGCGACCCCAAACTGGGCAAAGAAGCATATCCCGCCGAGGCCGTACGCCTGATGACGGCGGCATATATTCTGACCGGTCTGCGTGTGGGCAAGAGCGACCTGGCATCGATCTATCGAGGAGTTGGACTCATGCGAGAATCTACGGCTTTCGACGAAGTCATGGAGGAAGGCGAGGCGCGGGGTGAAGCGCGAGGCGAGGCGCGAGGCGAACTCAAACGTAGCCATCGGCTCATTATTCGCCTGGGACGCAAACAACTCGGCGCCATCGATGCGGCGACGGAAACCGAATTAACCGCGATCACCGACCTCGACCGCCTGGAGCGCCTGGCCGACGCGATTTTGACGGCGAAGTCCTGGGAAGAATTGCTCGCGACTCCGTAATCATGTCTGCCGATCCGCGGGTGCGGATGTCGGTCATTATTTGTGCGCGGAATGGCAGTCCTTGCAATTTACCGCGGCTTTCCAGGCCGCCGGGTTGCCCGACCGCGCCGCGTCGATTACGGCGTTGCTCCGGGTTTTCCACTCATTGAGATTGCCCTTCGGGGGGATGATCTCGGGCAAACTTAAGACGTATTCCAACACCATCTCCCGTTCTTCGCGCGAAGCAGTTCCGTCGCCCATTTTATTGGAAACAGGTTGCCTCATCACGTCCTGCATCACCTGTTTGATGGAATACTTGGGCACGGAGGGAACCACCGGCGGCAGCGGATCTGGGGGAACCGAGGTAGTTTGCTTCTTTTCCTCGATCGGCAGTTTCAACTTTGCCGGCGGTTGGTCGTCTTCCTTTGGACCCGGCTCCCCGGTATTCGTCTTCAACTTGGCCAGCGGTTGGTCGACTTCCTTCTGGGCTGGCTCCTCGTTTCTCGGGAGCCGAATCACTGTTTGCCACGCCAGGAGACCGACGGCAACAAGTCCTAACGACGCAGCAACGACAATGATTGGCCATCGGCTTGGGGGGCGTTTCACGCTCCTCTTCGGCGCGACAGGCACGTACGTCTCCGTCGGCGTCGCCTTGCCATGCGCGATCTCCTTGAGCACGCCTTTCAAGTCCGCAATCACCTGCTGCGCCGACGCATGGCGCTGGCTTGGCGCCTTCGCCAGGAGCTTCATAATGATCCGCTCCAGGGATTCGGGAACCTGCGGATTCAGGCTCCGTACCGGCGCCGGCGTGTCGATCGCGATCGCGGTCAACACCGCCGCCGTCGACGGGCCGTTGAACGGCTGCTTGCCGGTGATCATGCGGTAGAGGACGACGCCGAGGCTGAAGAGGTCAGATCGGCCATCGACTTTTTCGCCGCGGGCTTGCTCGGGGGCCATGAAAGCGGGGGTGCCGAGGATGGCGCCGCTCTGCGTCAGATGGGTGTCGTCGTGGTCGGCGCGGGCCAGGCCGAAATCGAGCAGCTTGACCCGGCCTTTGGGCGCCTCCAGCCAGACGTTGGCCGGCTTGACGTCGCGGTGGATCAGACCCTGCTGGTGCGCCGCCGACAATCCCTCCGCCATGTCCCGGGCGATGCGAATCGCGGCCGACACGGGTAGGGCGCCATTGTCCTTGAGATACTTGTCCAGCGGCGTGCCGCGCAGATACTCGAGGGCGATGAACGGGGCGGCGCCAACCTCGTCGACTTGAAAGATGGTGACGACGTTGTCGTGCTTGATCTTCGCCGCCGCGCGGGCTTCGTGGAGAAAGCGCTGCTTGGCCCCGGCGTCCTGAGCGAAGCGCGGCAACATCACCTTGAGCGCGACCTGCCGCCGCAGCTTGGTATCCTCCGCGAGCAACACGCAGCCCATGCCGCCCCGGCCCAACTCCTTCAAGACGCGGTAGTGCGCCAGTCGGCCAAGTTCGCCCTTGGCCCGCGGCTTTTCAAGGAAGGAGTAATCCTTGTCGGGCTCGCGTGCCGGGGCAAACCCGCGGGTATGCTCGGCGGCGCTCGCGGCCGTGTCGTGCGCGGGCGGTTTGGGCGGCACGGTCTTCTTGGGGTCGATCGGCTTGGGCATGAGCGGCACTCCGCTAGGGATGTCAGAGTATTGTAACCGGGCGCAGGGATATTGCAAGACGGCGACCCTCCCCGAAAATCTTGCTCGTTGCGCCCGCTTGTTTTTTCATCCCGCTTCAATCCCGTACGACCCAACTCCCCCCAAGTCGCCGTCACGCCCGACAGGATCCTCGCCCCCGGCAAGACGCTCATCCTCGCTGCCGATCCGCTCCTGGCGTTCATCGCTATCGTGCAGCATCTGCAAAATCGACCCGTCCGCGCCGCCGGCATCGATCCCTGCGTCTGCATCGACGCCTCCGCTCAGCGAACGGCCTCCTTGCCGGGGAAATGAAGTTCCCTTGAAGGCGGCATTGCATCGCTGGCGGAGGTTGATATAAGGGGCCGGTCATGTGGACGAAAGAGACACGAGACGTCGCTGGATTCGGTCGCAAACTTTCGGGAAAAGGTTTGCACTGGGCTTGGCAGGCCGATATGCTCTCGGAACAACCGAGACACATCGATCCCTGTGAGCCAATGGCCAAGACGGCTGTGTATCGGGGAAGGGAGTCCCCCTCTTGCCTTTTGAGCTTGAGCCAACCGAGCGAGGTTGCTAAAGTTCGACAAGTAAGCGGCTCCTGTACCTTCGTCCCCAGCAAACGGATGGAACCGAGGAAGCCGCGGATGATTCGGCGGCGGGGGAGGTTTGAAGGATGAGCCAAACCGAAAAAGAACAAGCACGCGTCCATATTCGTTGGATGATCCGGCGCGACATGCCCGAGGTGCTGCAAATTGAACAACAGTGCTTCGAGTTCGCCTGGACCGAAGAAGACTTTCTCCGCTGCCTCAGGCAACGCAACTGCATCGGCATGGTGGCCGAGCACGGCGAGAAAGTCGTCGGGTTCATGATCTACGAGCTGCACAAGAACAAGCTCCATATCCTGAACTTCGCGGTCCACTCGTCCTGGCGCCGACTGGCGGTGGGCAACCAGATGGTGCAGAAGCTCATCAGCAAGCTTTCGAGCCATCGCCGGACGCGCATCACGCTCGAGGTCCGCGAGACGAACCTCGCCGCCCAGCTCTTTTTCCGTCATGAAGAGTTCCGCGCCGTCCGCGTGCTCCGCACCTTCTACGAAGACAGCGGCGAAGATGCGTTCCTCATGGAATACCGCTTCGGGGCCGAGGTCGGCGAAGACGTCGAGGAATCGGTCAACCGCATCGCCCAGTACGAAGAGAATTAACAACGCATGCTCCGAGCCGGAAACGTGAGTGACGATTCCTACAGTCGTCATTCACGTTTTCGGCCCGGAGATCAAGGATCGGCGATGGTCTCACCTCCGCTCACCGAAGCCGAACGCCTCACCGCCGTCGTCTACGGCGATACCTTTGCTCTCTACGATGAGGCCTCCTTCGACGAATTCGTCGCTCCGCTGCGCGCGCGACTCCAGGCCAACCAAATCCCGCTCGACGCCTTCAAGGACAAACGCTGCCTCGATGCCGGCTGCGGCGGCGGTCGGGCTTCCGTACTCATGGCCCAGGCAGGAGCCCGGGAAGTTGTCGGCGTCGATCTCAGCCCCACCAACGTCGCCAGTTGCCAAAAACGCGCCCTGCAAAAAGGTCTGTCCAACGCTCGCTTCGTTCAACATTCGCTCCTGGACCTCCCCTTCGAAGACGCCTCATTCGACGTCGTCTGGTGCAACGGCGTGCTCCATCACACCGCCGACCCAGACCGCGGTCTCCGGGAAATCACCCGCGTCCTCAAACCGGCAGGCGCCCTCTGGCTTTACCTCTACGGCTCCGGCGGCATCTACTGGCACATGGTCGATTGGGTCCGAGCCGTCCTCGCGGGCACCGACGTCCGCGACTGCATCTTTCAACTCCGCCTGGAAGGTTTCCCCATTCGCCGAATCGCTGAGTGGATCGACGACTGGTACGTCCCGTACCTACGTCGTTACACCCCCGAGGACGTCACCCGGCGCCTGCGCGAACTGGGATTCCCCGAGGCCGACGTGCTCCGCTTCGGCGTCAACTACGATACGTCACAGCGCCGCGTGCAGGCCTCCCCGGCGGAGACCGCACTCATGGGCGCCGGCGATCTCCGGTATTTTTGCCGCAAGACCGCTGCGCCTACGGGCGGCGACTCTAAACTCCCTGATCCGCCCGGCGGCAAGGGCTCGCACTTCGTGGACGGTCCCGAGGTGACGCAGTTCGATGCCGCGCTCGCCGAGATCGCGGGGCTCCTCGCCCAACTCGAAACGCGCATGGGCTCGCAGGCCGGCGCCTGGCGGGTCATGGCGTGCCGGGCCGTGCATCATCAAGTCCGTTCGCTCCTGGAATCGGGTCAGCCGTTCGATTGTGCGGAATTCGCTCGCCATCTCGCGGATTTGATCTCGCTGCTACGCGCTTTTGCGGGGTAACGCCGACATGCACCTCGCGTTCTTCACTTCCGCGTACCGCACCATCGTCTTCCACGAACTCGGCAAAGAACTCGCCGAGCTCGGCCACGTCGTTCATTGGATCTCGCCCAATCGTCGTTGGCGTCTGTGGCTGGAGCAGCAAGGCGTCCCCGCGGAGCGCATTCTCGATCTGACCGACTTCGCGGCCCAGTGGCGCGGGCACCCGCTCGAGGATGCCGACCGCGCGGAACTGAACGCCCTGGAAACCGCCGGGGGCTGGCAGTGTCACGATCTCGTGCAAATGGACGATCTTCTGAGCCGTCGGCCCGCTGAATACACGCTGCGGTATCTCGCCGTCTGCGCCCGCCACACGCGGCGGTTTTTGGAAGAACGCGGCATCCGCATCGTGTTCGGCGAACAGACCTGGGCCGCGGAGTTGCTGACAGGCATGGTGTGCCGGCAGGTCGGCGCGGCGTTTCTCCGGCCCATCTCGACGCGCATTCCCGACAACCGCTTCGTCTTCTTTCGCAGCCACTACGAAACCGACATGGTCACGTTCCGCGCGCCGGGAGCCGAGGAGTTGGCCCAGGCGCAGACGCTGCTCGCCAATTTTCGCGCGAGGCCGGTACAGCCCTACTACATGGGCATCGCCCCCACAGTTTGGCAGTTTCGCTGGCAACGGCTCAAGACGCTCGTCCGCCATCTCTGGGATCTCGCCTGGGATCCGTACGATGAGACGAGCCTTCGGCCGACCGCGTTACTCGGCAAATATCTGACGAAGGCGTACCGGGTACGGCGAAACCGCTGGTTCGAGCATTTCGAGCCGGTCAAGTTGCCGGCGCCGCGCCCCTTCGTGTTGTTCACGCTGCACCAGGAGCCGGAAGCGACCATCGACGTCTGGGGGAGTCCGTTCAGCAACCAGATCGAATCGGCGCGCGCCCTGGCGCGGACGCTCCCCGTCACGCACGAACTCTGGGTCAAGGAACATCGCGTCGCTCTGTCCAATCGAGAGCCTCGCTTTTATGCGGAGTTGCGTGCGATTCCCGGCGTGAAGCTCATCGACCCCTGGGCGAGCAGCTTCGATCTGATTCGGCACGCGGCGCTGGTGGCGGCGACGACGGGAACGATCGCGTGTGAAGCCGCAGTCCTGGGGACGCCGAGCGTGACGTTAAGGCCGACGTCGTTTAGTCCGATCCTGCGCCGCGATCGCTTCAATCCCTACGTCGACTCGCTGGCGCAGATCTTGGCGGAAGCGGACGGAAAGCCCAACCGCAGCGACGCGGAGTTGGTCGAGTATTTCGCCTGGCTGTGGGCGCAGTCGTGGCCCGGGCACCTCGGAGACGCGTTTTGGCAGCCGTCGTCGCTGGACGCCGAGAACGTGCGAATGCTGGCGCGCGGGTTCGATGCGGTGTGTAGGATAGATTCTCAATAAGCCCAGTGGGTGAGGTACTCCGAACCCCTGGGATCCAGCCGGCGCTTGTGTTTTATCCCAGGGGTTCGAAGTACCTCACCCACTGAGCTTGCAACTCACTCCTGCGTCAGCTTCAGAAACACCTCTTCAAGCGAACCGTCGACCTCGGCGTGTCGGCGCAGTTCCGCCAGGTCGCCACAGCCGATCAATTTGCCCTGCGACACCACGCCGATCCGGTCGGCCAACTCCTCGGCAATATCGAGCGAATGCGTCGACAGAAACACCGTCGTGCCGGCGCGTGCCTGTTTCCTCAGCAGATCTTTGAGCAAACGAATGTTGTGCGGATCGAGGCCGACCGTCGGTTCGTCGACGATCAGCACCTCGGGTTGATGCAGGAACGCCGACGCGAAGACGGTTCGCTGGCGCATGCCGTGCGAGTAGTTCTGTGTAAGAATATCGACGAAAGCTTGAAGCTGGAAGAGTTCGATCATTTCCTGGATGCGCAGTTCGGCGAGATCGGGGGGCATGCGGTACATCTGGGCGATGAACTGGAGGATTTCGCGGCCGGTGAGCTTTTCGTAGAGGAAGGGTTGGTCGGGAACGTAGCTGATGAGTTGGCGTGCTTCCTGGCCCTGGGTGCGGAGATCGAGGCCGGCGATGCGGATGTCTCCTTCGTTGGGGAAGAGGAGTCCGCACAGGAGTTTGATGGTGGTGGTTTTGCCGGCTCCGTTGGGCCCCAGGAGCGCGAAGAGTTGGCCTTTGGGGATGGAGAGGGTGAGATCGCGGACGGCCCATTTGGAGCCGTACATTTTGCCGACCTGCGCGAGTTCGATCATAAGATTCACCCGCCGCGCGGTACGACTTTGTGATGTCCGGTCATGGTTTCGAGCAAGGTGGCGAACGCGACCTCCGGCGACGGATCGACTGCCAACCGGGCTTCGACCTGGCAGCGGACGGCAGTATGCGACCCGGCGGCGCCGGTATTGAGCGACACGCGCACGTCGCGCAAGCGCGGCTCGTGCCGCGCGATCGCGGTTTCGATTTTGTGGGCGATCTCCTGCCGCTGCGCCGGCGTCAGGGCGTTCAGCGTCACCAGGTCGGGAAGGCCGTAGCCGTAGATCGAGTGTTCCAGATGTTTGAAGCGCGGATCGAGACCGACGTGCGTTTGCCGAGAATTGAGCAAGTCCTCGAGATCTCGGCGAATGGCGTCGAGAACCTGTTCGATGCCGAAGCCGCGCCGGGCGTCGGTGCCGGCGGAGTCGGCGTCGACGAGACGATCGAGAATCGAGGGCATGAGGCCGAGATTGGGATTCATGGCAGAGCTTTTAAAAAAGAGAAACGCCCCGGGGCGATCGAGATCGCCGAGGGGCGTGTTGCCGAGTCGAGGGCTTACAGCTTGTGACCTTCCTTGACGTTCCAGCCGAAGTCGCCCGCGGCCTTTCCGCCGCCCTTCTCGTCCTGCTCCTTATATTCGCACTTGATCTTGGTGTAGTCGAGGGTGATCTGCTCGTGCAGGCCGGGCGAACCTTCGCTGCCGCCGATGCTGTAGCTGGTGACGAGGACGTCGGACAGCTTGATGGTCATGAACTCCAGAGGCGACTTGCCGGCCTTCCGCATGACCAGGGTCGCTTCCTTGATGTGCTTGCCGACGAGCAGTTCCGTCTGGAGTGCACAGGTCGACTTGTCGATCGACTTGCTGAGTCCGATGGATCCGAAGGAGGCCTTGCCGGCCCCGCCGCCGCCGCCGGTGTGGCAGTTGGTGGGGTTGTGGATGCCCCAGCTAAAGGACTGGATGTCGATGCCGCCCTTGGCGCCGTAAACTTTGTCTTGGGATTCGCCCTTGATGCCGTCGATAACGAGGAACATGTCGCTAGCCATGATCAGAATCTCCTAAGTATTACGTGGGCGTGAAGGCCGCACGAGAAGTTTTGCGTGAGTGTAGGGTGAAAGTTAAGGTTGAGGTTGCAGGGACGGTTGACAGTTTTACGCCGGGGCGTTGGCCTTGCAGTTCCAGGAGACGTCGCCGGCCGCTTTGCCGCTGCCGTCGGGGAGCTGTTCCTTGTATTCGCACTTGAACTTGGCGAAGCAGAGGCTGAAGTGTTCCATGGGGGTCTCGGCTCCCGAAGCGTTGCTGAGCTGGTAGCTGCTCACGAGGCACTCGTTGAGTTCGACCTTGTAATATTCGAGGGCCTTCTCGCCCTGCTTGCGGACATGGAAGACGACCTTCTTGATGTGCTTGCCGTTGGCGCACATGGCCATCAGTTCGCAGGATGCTTTGTCGAGGTTCTTGACGAAGCTGACGTCGTGAACGTTGGCCTTGCCGGAGCCGCCGCCGCCGCCCGAGGCGAGATTGGCCGCGTTGTCCATGCCCCAGGAGAAGCTTTGCAGATCGATCGTTCCGGGGTACTGTTTGTCTTTCGATTCGCCTTTGACGCCGTCGATTTCGAGCAGGAAGTCCGAAGCCATGATTCATTCTCCGAGTAAGTTCGCCATCCCTTTTTAAGGTTTGAAGCAGTGCCGGGGACAGCCGCATCAGCGTTCGTTGCTTCGTACCAGTCATCTCCACATGGATGTATGCAAAACGGTTCGCAGAGGCGGACAGACTCGCAAGATTATTTTCCGCCTACCCCGAGGAAAGCCCAGGGATGGCTATCGCTGGGAACTCAACGCCCGCGCCAATTTTTGGGCACGTGGACGAAACGCACCCTATAGTTGCGTGTCCGCGCTCTTATTGTCCGCTCCTTTCCGGAGTTTGCCATGAAAAAATCGCTAAGTTTACTCGTTTTTCTGCCGCTCATCGGCTGCAGCAAAGCTCCCGAAGCCCCTGTGCGAGACGAAAAGGCGGTTTTGCACGACACCATCATCCGTTCGCATTCGGAAGATCTCAGTTTGGCGAAGTTGCTCGCCAAGTCGCGGCGGGACCTCGCACACGAGGCGACCGACCTCGAAACCGTCCTCTTGCGGCAAGACCAACTCCGCCAGGAGGGTCAAATCCAACTGCAACTCCTGCCCGAACGCCGATTTCCCTTCTTGACGCCGATCTTCCGCGAAGCCAAGTATCAGGAGACCGTGGGTCTCAGCCTGCCTCCTTATATGGAGCCTGGCCGAAAGGACTCCGTCGTCGCCGTCCACCTCGCCCGATTCGGCGATCACGAGGCCGCCCTTCAGCTCGTCGAACCGGGCGACGACGCCAGCCTCGCGGTCATCAACAGTTATCGGCTCGAACGCAACATCCCGTTGGAGTGGACGCGCGTCGTCAGTTTATTGCAGCATCAACTGCAGTTCCGTATCGCCTGCAATCATCCCGAAAGCGCCAAGCAGCTTCTGGCCCTACACTGTCAACTTCGGCAGATCCTCCCCGAGCGCGCCCGCAACGGCGTCCTCGGGCAGACGCTGCTGCCGCAGGGTCTGGCCGTGCTGCGTCAGGCGGCGCGGAGTTGGTCGGGCCCGGCTCAGCACGAAATCGACGAATTTTTCAAGACGATCGAGTCGGGCCTCCCCACGCCGTTTACGATGCCCAAAAACGCGGAGAATCTCCAGCGCGTGCTGGGGGGCGAAAAGACCGCCACGACGGTGTCGGCGGCATCGGTACTCCGCGGCTTCGATCTGCTCTGTTTGGAAGTGCCGCACCAGCATGCCGACGCCTGCGTCGCATTCCTGGGCGAAAATCAGACGCCGGTCGAGATCCTCGTGACCTATCGCCCCTTCCTGTTCGACTACGTCAAGGCGGAGCAATTTGCCCAGGGGCTCGAAGAACGCCTCACCGGCACAAGCGGCGCTGGCGATCTGCCGCAGCGGACCTACGCCTCGAGCGGCGTCGAGATCGACGTCACGCTCACGCCTCGGCACAAGCTCCTGGGAGGCGTCGTTCGATACCGTAGCGGCGCCGCGCTGCGTCCGTCGCTAGTTCGCGATTTCGGCAGCGTGCGTCTGGATGGCTCGTTCGAACAGAATCGGCGCCGGTTCGCCTGGAAACAACAAGGGACGTCGGTGAGCGTGGTCGGCGACAAGAATCTGGTTCAACCGCTCACGGGGAGACCGGTATCGAAAGCGGTGCTGCACGCCGACCCGCGTGGGCTCGTGGAGAAACTTGAGATCGACTACGGTTCCAACGATGCGATCGGGTTGGGGGAAACGGCCCGAGGGCTGTTCGCAATACTGGGTCGGCCCGAATGGCGCTGGCTGACGGCCGGCGCTCAGCCACGGCTCGATCTGGTGTGGCGCGACGACTCGACGCAATACACGCTTGACGCGCCGTTCCTGACGCCGACGCTCCAACTCGACGTGCGCGACGTTTCCGATCCCGCCACGCGCGTCGCCCGGGTGAAAGCCTTCGACGACGCCCAGCGTCGGGAGCGCATCGCCCGGGGAGAGCCGCTCAGTCTGATTGGCCGAAAGCTCGACCGTTTTACGCTGGGGATGTCGCAGGAGGCGTTCGTCGCCGCGCTGCCGGTTTCGGGACAGTTGGTGCAGCGTACGATTCCCGAAGGGGTGATGGCCGCGTGGATCGGCAATTCGAGCGTGGGCGCCGACCATTTGGCCCGCGAATGGTTCGGCCGATTTCAGGCGAATCGCCTCGTCGAACTCCGCGTCCGCTACGCCGACGCTTCTGGCGCCAAGCCCGGATCCGCCGTCAAGGCTCGGCTTGAAACCTACAAGTCGCAGCTCGGCCAGCCTGCGACTGCGAAAACCATCCACCGTTGGCACGACGATCTGACCTTACTCACCTGCCGGCACGACTCGGCAGGCGTCGAAGTCGTGCTCCGCGATTGTCCCGCGGATCAGGCGGACGGCGTTCCATTGCCGCCGCTGCGATATTTGCCGACCGGAAACGACCTCCTCAAACTGGGTGATTCGCAGAGCGAACTTGCCAAACTGAATCCGACTCCCAAAGAGGATCACTTTGTGGTGTTGCCCAAGACGAAGGACAAGTTCGACGCGTACCTGGTCTGGGTGGAGGCCGGCAAGGTCGTAAAAATCACGGCCCGACACAAGCTGGCGAAGTCGGTCCGCGACGAAGATCGGCTCGGCGCCCTCGGGCTGGCCTGGTCGCAGAACCCACAGCTTGGATTCCCGCGCTATCTCGACGGCGACGCCAAAAGAAGGGCCGTAAGTTGGTCGTCGTCCGACGATCAGACGCGTTACCGGTTGTATTTGCAGGAAGACGAACGCGGCACGTTCCTGTTCTCGGAGTGGTCCGAGGTGCGCTGAAGTTTCGCTGCGGAAGCAACTCGACCGAGCGACGCTCAACGGCGCGTCTGCTTTGAGCGGCAAGGTCGACATCTCATTACCGCGCGCTCGCAGGATGCAAGCTCGAAAGTCTTCGGTTTCCGCCGTGGCGCCCAGTACGGGAGGATTTGCGTCCCCCGCGCGCCAAATCACGCCCAGAGTTCGCGGATCGGTTCGCCTTGGTCGAGGATCTCGATGGGCCGGCCTTCGGGGTGCTGCAGCCAACGATGCGGGTCGACTCCGACCGCGTCGTAAATGGTGTAGGCGACGTCGGCGGGACGCACTGGCCGGCGCGTGACGTGGGCGCCCTGCCGATCGGTGGCGCCGAGAACGAGGCCGCCGGTGACGCCGGCGCCGGCGAAGATCAGCGATGCCGCCGGGCCCCAGTGGTCCCGACCCGAATCCTTGTTAATCAGCGGCGTGCGCCCGAACTCCCCCATCATCACCACCAGCGTCTCGTGCAGCAATCCGCGGTCGTGCAAGTCAGTGAGCAGCGTCGGCAGGCCGGCGTCGAGCTCGGGGAGTTTGCGGTTGAGGCCGTTCCAGATTTGGGAGTGATGGTCCCAGCCGCCGTAGTTGATGGTGACGAAGCGGACGTCGCGTTCGACGAGTCGCCGGGCGAGCAAGCAGCTTTGTCCGAAGGTATTTCGGCCATAGCGATCGCGGAGGGCGTCGGGTTCCTGTTCGATGGAGAACGCGGCGCGTGCGGTCGGCGAGAGGAGCAGCGACGAGGCGCGTTGCTGGAATTCGTTGTAGGTCTGAAGTTGATCGTTGCCGTGGATGTTGCGGGTGAGTTGGTCCATCGCCTGGCGCAGGTTTTGGCGGCGCTGGGCGGAGGCGGGGGAGACTTGCTCGGCGGGGGCGACTTCCTGGACGCGAAAGCCGGGCTGGTTGGGATCGCCGGTCTTGAAGGATTCGAAGCGTCCGCCGAGGAAGGCGCTTTTGCCGAGTTCCCAGGTGAAGGAGGGATTGCGCGGGATGGAGACGTAGGGAGGGAGAACGCCTCGAAAGCTGAGCTGTTGCGCGACGACGGCGCCGATGGCCGGGTAATCGCCGAAGGGGGAGCCGAAGCGTCCGGAGAGGACCCAGTTGGTCGCAGTTTCGTGGTGATCGTTGTTGTGGGCGCCGGAGCGGACGAGGGCGACCTTGTCCATGACCTGGCTGAAACGGGGCAGAAGATTGCCGACATGGGTGCCGGCGACGTTGGACTGGATGGGCCGATAGATGCCGCGAATTTCTTCTGGGGCGTCAGGTTTGAGATCGAAGCTATCGTGATGCGAGAGCCCGCCGCCCAGATAGACGAGGATGACGGATTTGGCGCGAGCGGCGCTGCGGCGCGGTGCATCCGCTTGCATGAGCCCGGCGAGAGAGAGGCCGAAGCCGGAGAGGGCGCCAACGCGGAGAAAGTCACGGCGCGTGGATTTCATGAAAACGTCGAGCATCGGTCGGCCTCCCGGAAGATTTCCAGCGATTATCTTATCCGCTTCAACGGCGATCAGGAAGGGGGAAGTATTTTCACGTCGAACCAGGCGTATTCCTGTCAGCCAATTGAAAACGAGCGACGCGGCACTGTCTATTTCCCGACCGGCAGCGGAACCGCTTGCGTCGGCGGGTCGACGAAGTCGCACGGGCCGGCGAAGCGGGCGACCAGCACCGCATGCACGGGAAACTGAAACGAATTGAGCGCGACGTTCCGGTCGCCCGGCGGCAGCGTCTTTTTCCAACTCACCGTCATGCGCGTCTTCTCCGCGTTCAGCACGATGCGATCGAATACGTCGCCGGCGTAGTAATGATTTTTCCGGGACTGAAGACCACCATCATGTGCTGTCCCCAATCGAGTTCAGGCACGCCGAACTCCTTGGCAAGCGCCGCCTCGAGTCGACGAAGCCCGGTCAAATCCGTGAGTTCAAGCATCCCCACCAGGTCCGCGCGACTGCGCAACACTCGACGAATCGCGTCCGTGTTCGGAAAACGCACGACGTTCGGCAAACGATCCGAATGTCGGAAAATCGGCACTTCGGTTTCCATCAGCTTCTCTTGAGCGGTCATCACAGAACCTGCGAACGTCAGAGCGAGAATGGTAAAGCAAGTCGTTGAAGCTCTCATGCACGCCTCCCGAAAGTCGTTACGGAACTGAATTACGACGGGAATGCCCGCCAGATAGTTTGCTCGCTCGCAATTTGAACAAATTTACACTATTTTCTTGACTCGGACGGCGGAGTTATGGTACGATGCAAGAAATGGAGTGGAGTCGGGTTCAGAAAGGACGCTGCCGTGACGTTAGTTCTCACTGTGCTGTTACTTACGCTTTCGAACATTTTCATGACGCTGGCATGGTACGGGCATCTCGGCGGGGTTGAGAATTCCTCTTCGGTACTTCAGTATCTTGGATCGCTGAAGGAGAAGCCCTGGTTCTGGGCGGTGCTGGTCAGCTGGTGCGTGGCATTCGTGGAGTACGTGTTTCAGGTGCCAGCGAACCGGATCGGACACCAGGGGAACTACACGCTGGCGCAGCTCAAGATTTTGCAGGAAGTGATTTCGTTGACGGTGTTCGTTGGCTTTTTGGTCACGGTCCGCAAAGAATCGCTGAATCTCGATTTTCTGTGGGCGGGGCTTTGCCTGTGCGGGGCGGTATATTTTGTGTTTCGCAAGGTGGCCTGAGCCACAATCGTAGGGCAAGCGGCTCGCTTGCCTTTGCGAAGTGGGCAAGCGAGCCGCTTGCCCTACGAAATTTGCGACAACACTTTCTCCGCAACACGGAGAAGTTCCGAGGTAAGTAGGCGCGCAAAAAGATCCCGGTCTTCTTGCGAAGACCGGGACATCCAAGCTAACGCACGGGTCCCGTCCATCCCTTTCGGTAGCCTGGCAGCCTTATCCGACCCCCCTCGGTCGGTTAAGAGCCCATAGCTTTGCGTCCCCGCCTCACGACGGGTTTGCCTTTATCGAGGTCATGGGTGCGACCTCTGTCGGACTCGTTTCTCAGGCACAAAAGCTGACTGAGACAAATGAATGTAGGCCGAGAATTCCGGTTGTGCAAATTTTGCGGTCGGAATTTTTTGCGATTCTCGGCTCGGCCGATTCCTACAATATGGGTTTATTCCACGAACACCATTCTCCTTGCGAATCATCATGAGCGAGCCACAAGCCACGCCGGAAACGCCGACCGTCTCCCCCGACGCGCCCCCCGCGGCCGCGGAACCTGCTGCCGTTGACACGCCCCCGGTGGCGGCGGCGCCTGCTGCTGCTACCGCGCCTCCCGCCCCGCCGGCTCGGCCGCAGCCCAAACGCAAACCGCCCAGCGGGCCCGGCGGCGTCCCCGATCGCCGCGTGCGCGCGCTGGATACCTCGCTCGTCGATATCGCCCGCTTCGACAAGTCCAACAACTTCGACGATCTCGACGCCGAGATCGAGCAGGAACTCAATGCCGCCATGAGCGCGATGCCGGCGGACGATCTCCTGGCCGTCGATAACTCGCGCCGCGTGCAGCAAGCCGCCGGAGCCCCGGGATCCCAGGGCAAGAAGATCGGCAAGATTCACTCCATCCACGGTCAGGACGTCTTCATCGAAATCCCCGGCGGGCGCAGCCAGGGCGTGCTCCCCCTCGAGCAGTTCGGCGACGAAAAGCCCGTCCCCGGCATGGAAGTCGAAGTCACCATCGAAGGCTACGACGCGGCCGACGGCTGTTTGATCCTGTCGCGCAAGGGCTCGGCCGTGGTCGCCAACTGGTCGACCGTCTCCGTCGGCATGACGGTCGAGGCACGCGTCCTCGAAACCAACAAGGGAGGCCTCGCCGTCGATATCAACGGCATCAAGGGCTTCATGCCCATCAGCCAGATCGATCTCTACCGCGTCGAGGATGCCAACCAGTTCGTCAACCAGAAGTTATTGTGCATTGTCACGCAGGCGGAACCCGAGCAGCGCAATCTCGTCGTCAGTCGCCGGGCGCTGCTGGAGAAGGAACGCGACGTGCTGCGCGAGAAGCTCTGGACGGAACTCGCGGTCGGGCAGATCCGCACCGGCGTGGTCCGGCTCGTCAAAGAGTTCGGCGCCTTCGTCGATCTGGGCGGCGTCGACGCACTGTTGCCGATCAGCCAAATGAGCTGGCAGCGCGTCAACGATCCGACCAAGATCGTCCAGCCCGGCCAAACCATCCGCGTCGCGATTCAAAGCCTCGATCCCGAAACGCGCAAAGTCTCGCTCAGTCTCAAGCAGCTCGAACCGAGCCCCTGGGACGGCATTACCGACAAATACGCGGTCGGCACCGTCCTCACCGGCAAGGTCACAAAGCTCATGGAGTTCGGCGCCTTCGTCGAACTGGAACCCGCGGTCGAAGGGCTCGTGCACATCACCGAGCTTTCGAAGACGCGCGTCTGGCGCATCAGCGACGTGGTGAAGCCCGATCAGGAAGTGAACGTCAAGGTGCTGAGCGTCGATCCCGAAGCTCGGCGAATTTCGCTGTCGATCCGGCAAGCGATCGAGGAACCGGTGAATGTGGTCGCGGAAGACGAAGAGGACGAACCGGAGGAACCGGTGAAGCCGGCGAAACCGCGGGCGACGCCGCTGCGAGGCGGCGGCGTGGGCGGGAGCAGCTTGTTGATCCCGCCGCACGAGGGAGGAATTTAGAAGGACTGCTTTAATGAACACCATCGCTGAAATCGAGAAGGCCATTGAATGTTTGGCCTCGCCGCAGTTGGCGGAGCTTACCGCTTGGCTGGAGCAGTTGCGTGGAAGAGGAGGTCCGCAAGTTTCCGTCGATTCTTGGCTGGAACGTGCGCGAGGCGCCGCGCGACCCGGCGTGACGACCGCGGAGATGATGTCCCTGACCCGTGGTGATCCATGAACGGATTTCTCCTCGACACCAATGTCTTGCTCGATATTGCCACCGCGGATCCGGCATGGCTGGCTTGGTCGGAAGGAGCGTTTCGACTTTGCCGCGTCGCTGGCGCTCCGGCTTGGACCTCGGTCGCAATCGAAGGGTGAGATCGCCTTGCGAGGGCGGTCGGCATCGGTTAGCTTGACGGAATCAGCTCTCCTTGGAAGAGGTAGACCATGAACGCGCTGCCCGCCCTGTTCTTCGTGCTGACCGCATTGCCGCAGCAAACCCTCAAGCCGGCGACGCCGCAGGAGATCGAACAGGCGGTGCAGAAGCTCGGCGACGCCTCGTTCCAGGAGCGCGAGCAGGCTTCGAAGTATCTCTGGGAGCAGGGCCACGCCGCGGAGGCCGCCCTCGCCAAGGCGAGCAAGAGCGCCGACCTCGAAACTGCCAAGCGGGCCCGCAAGATCCTCGACAAGTTCAAGCTCGGCCTGTATCCCGACACGCCCAAGGAGATCGTCGAACTCATCAAAGAGTTTCGTCAGGCGACCGACGACAATAAGGCCGGCGTGGCCGGGAAGTTCCTCGCACTCAAGGGACCGGGCTACCGCAATTTAGGTCGGCTCCTGGCCGAGGAACCCAAGTCCTGGGACCAGATTCAGGACGTCATCGCCGCCACGAAAACGAAACTCGTCGTCGACGGGAGTTTCGACGAACTCGAGGAGTTCCTGGAAATGACGGCCCTGGGCGGGCACCCGCTGGGGCCTTACTGGTACGCCACGCTGCTGCATCTGCGCAACCGCTCGGCCCAGACTTTGCCGCGTTTGCGCGGGTTGGCCGAGTCGGGTCAGTATTCCAACGCCTGGCTTGCGCTGGCTTACGTGCATCGAAATCTCGATCAGCAGGACAAGGTGATTCAGTCGCTGGAGAAGGTGAAGAAGCCGAAGCTGGTGATGAGCCTGCTGCAGGAAGCAAAGGCGTGGAAGATCTTGTCGGGCAAGTTCGACGACCTCAACGTCGAGGAGCCGATGCCCGACTTCGATTTCGGCGACGATCCTAAGCGCCCGGGCCTTAAGGCTGCGTATCATCGGCTCGCGGGCAACGTCAAGGAATTTGACAAGATCGCGGGCGAACTCGAGAGCATTCCCGGCTCGACGCAGCTCTTATTAAACGGCGAGGTCCAGCGAGCGCTCGACGTCTACGCCAAGAGTCTGAACGTCCGCTGGCTCGATCTCTGGTCGGCGCGGCTCCAGTACAAGGAGATGTTCAAGCTCGCGGAGGAGCTGCCGCCGGAAGCGGGCGGGGGCGATTTTTCCGAGTACCTGTCATTCCTCGCACGCAAGTTCAACTCGCTGGGCGACAACGCCAAGCGCGACGAGTTTCTGGACAAGCTCCAAAAAAACACGGTGAACGACCATTCGGTCAGCATGCAATTTCTCGAACTTTGCCGTGAGATCAATCAGAGGGCCCGCGCCGTCAAGGTCGCCATTCGCCTGTGCGAAATGCAGGGCGTCTCGTTTCCGCTGCAAGATGACCGCAAGGCGGAAGGCCGGCAGGGCGCGCAAGGCGATCTGGGTCGACAGATCTTGAAAGCCGTCTACGGCGACACGCACGACGACGAAATGATCCAGTGGTCCGGCGTCGTGCAGAAGAAGCTGGGCAAGGGAAAGTACGTCGAGCTTTTCGAGCAGCTCGACTTGATCCTGGGCCGAAAGGCCGCGGACAAGGCGGCCATGCAGGCGTGGCTCGAGTATGCCGAAACCGTCCTGCCGACGCATCACCCGCGGGAGTTCGTGGTCGCGCTCAGCCGCACGGCGAAGCACTGGGGCCTGGCCGATTGGCAGGAAAAAATCCTCGTCCAGAAGCTGGAGAGGGGACCGGAGGAACGCGTGAATTTGGAGTTGGGCCGGCTCTACCTGTCCCAGAAGAAGACGGAGAAGGCACTGGAAACGCTCAAGAAGGCGAGGCAATTGAACGTTGACGCGCCCGCGACCTATTTTTTCGAGGCTCTGGCGCACGAACAAAAGGGAGATCAGACGACGGGCGCCAAGTGTCGTCTGCAGGCGTCGCTCTTTGCCATGGATTCGTGGATTCTGCACCAGCAGTTTGCCGAGACCTTGGAGGACGCGGAACTCTTCAAGGACGCGATCGCGCAATATCGGCTCATCGCGCGTCGGGGCGACGTGTCCACGGTGGCCGATGGTTTTTCCGTCACGGACGTTTTTCGCCGGTTGGCGTACATGGCCGCCAAGCACGGCGAATACGCCGTCGCCGCCGACGCCATGGAGCAGATGATGCTCAAAGTTCTCGGCACCCCGAACTTGACCTATCGGCGCATGGAGGCGTATCTGTGGGTGCCGTCGAACGTGCACGTCTGGCGCGCCCGCGCGCTGGCCGAAAAAGGCAAGCTCGACGAGGCGCTCAAAGAAGTGCAATTGTCGCAAGTCTTATTGCCCGGCGATTCGCGCGGCGTGATCTACCTGACGCCATTCTTCGAAGCCAAGGGGCGGCTCAAGGATCTCGACGCCGTCTTTCACGGCCCGGCCAAGGCGCACAAGGACGTGCTTGACGAGTATCCCGATAGTCCGCTGTACCACAACAACTACGCCTGGCTCTTGGTCCGCTGCAACCGCGAATTGCCCGCAGCCGTGAAGCATGCGCGCCGGTCGGTAGAGTTGGCGCCCAAACAGGCGGGGCACATGGACACGCTCGCCGAGGCGCTTTTCCAGACCGGCGAACAAGCCGAAGCGGTACGCATTATGACGGAATGCACGCAGATCGAACCGGAGAACCTCTACTTCCGCACGCAGCTCGCGCGCATGAAGAAGGGCGACCCGAAAGTTCCCGTCGGCGAAGAGTAATGTGCGCGAAGCCCTTGGCTGCATCGTCCAATCGGTAGCACTTAACGAGCGATCGCATTTTCACAAAAGAATTTGCCGCCGGCGGCGCAAGTCGCCAGGATTCTCGCGTTATAGTTGAGGGTAAGGCAACGGAAGCCGACTTCTCACCTTCAACCACGGTGCCTCATGACACGCCTCGGTTTGCGGATCTCGGCCCTCCTGTGCGGCGTAACGCTCTTCTCGTCCTACGCTTCTGCGCAGGGAATCCGTCCCGTGCAGCAGCCGCAGCCGGTGCAGAAGCCGCAACCGGTGCCGGCTCCCGGCGCCTACCGCCTCAATCTGCAAAAGCCCGTCGTCACCACGCTCCCCGGCTTCATCAACGGCCAACCGACCGTCAACAATTCCAACGGCAACGCCGGCCTGCCGAGCTACTACGGCAACAATAATTCGTACGTCCCGTACCAGACCAACTTCAACACCCCCAACAACAACTTCCAGAGCCCCTTCAACAACTTTACGCCCTACAACAACAACTTCGGCCCCTACGGATACGGCCAAAACCCCTACGGCGGCTTCAACACCAACCAGAACCCGTTCATGACGAATCCGTACG